>CAZWEY010000007.1:0-34854 GCA_964632055.1 uncultured Sphingomonadaceae bacterium | reverse complement strand
GTTCTCTGGTCTGGGTGATCGCTGCCTTGAGGCAAGCCATGTCAGTCTCGGCCGTCCAGTAGAAATCCGGCAAAGCACGCGTATGGGCGAAGAAGTTTTCTTGGCGATAGTCGGGCATTTTCAACCAGTAAATGCCTCGCACATATTCTCGCCAGCCAATGATCTGGCGGATAAATCCCTCGGCTGCATTGAGCGGGACATGACCGGAACGATAGGCCGCTTCGACCTCCTGGCAAACACTCAGGGGATCCAGCAGGCCACAATTGAGATATTGGGCGATCACCGCATGATAGAGGAAAGGCTCCCCGATCAGCATGGCATCCTGAAAATCGCCAAACTGGGGCAAAGCCTGCTCGACGAAGGCGGCAAAGGCCTTTTGTGCATCCTGGCGGGTCACAGCAAACCAGAAGGGCGCCAGATAGCCAAAATGATCGCCAAACCGGGCTTCGACCAGCGCCAGAACCTGCTGCGTGATAGTGTCGGGCTCAGCCATTCCCGGGCGCGGCATGAACAGATCGGTGCTGGCGGATTTGCGGTTTTCCGCGTCAAAATTCCATCGACCTCCCTCCGGCCGATCGCCATCCATCAGCAGGCCTGTCTGGCGGCGCATGTCGCGATAGAAATATTCCATGCGCAACTGCTTGCGACCGCTTGCCCATTGGCGGAAAGCGGATGGCGAACATACAAACCGCTGATCCGGCAATATATCGACCGGCATGGAATAGCGCGCAGACCATCCCTTCATCATATCGGCCACGCGCCATTCGCCGGCCTGGGTCACGACAATGCGCTCAGGGTTCAGCTTGGCAACCGCAGCCGCGACCTGACCCGTGAAATTGCCCTTGTTGTCTGGCGCATCGAGCGGGATGTAATCAACCTTCCAGCCAAGCTCGCGCAGTTCTTCGGCAAAATGGCGCATGGCGGAAAACAGGAAGGCGATCTTTTTCTTGTGATGGCGGACATAGCTGGCCTCATCATGCAATTCCGCGATCAGGACATGGTCACAAGCCGGATCGCCAGCAACAAGGCTTGAGAGTGTGAGTGACAGTTGGTCACCCAGAACCAAAATGAGATTGCGGACCGCCATTATCGCCGCAAGGCACGCTGAAGAGCGGGCCTGATCCGCAAGAAGCGAAGATAGAGACTTTCGAGCACAGCCAGAACTGTCCGATTGCGCGCGGCCCAGCCAAGGGGCTTCAGCAGTGGAATCACCCGCCACATCGCGGCAAAGGCAGCAGCACCCGAAAGAAGCTCGCCATCCGCGCGGGCATGAAACCGCTCCAGCAGTTTCGCACAGTCCAGAGGGCATGAGACGTCGGGCCTCGAAAGATCGCTGAACGCAATCTCGTCATGCCAATCCAGCCGGCGCATCAGCGCCATCTCCCTCGCACAAAGGGGGCAGTTTCCATCAAACCAGACCTGCACTCTGCTCATTTTGACGGACTAGATGCGGTGGTGCCCCATTGTCAGCATGTCCTTTGGATGTGGTTTGAAGCCGGTCCTGACCGATAACGCCATGCCGGTCGCTACAAGCTGTAAACAGGGTCGCTCGTTCCCCAGCTGCCCATGGGCCGCAAACTCGCCATCATGCCCTCATCGTAAATCGCTTGCGAAGGCGTGTTGTCGTTCCAGTCCATCACAACCTGCCGCTGGAAAATGCGCCATTCACCATTCCGCTTCTCGAATTTGTCGAGATAGCGCCCCGCCATCACGAAATGCTCGTGCCCGGGGTCAAGCCCAAGGCCTGCGCATAGCTTGGCATAGCGCTCTCCCAATATGTCGCCGACCATCTCGCGCCTGACCCGGCAGGCCGAATAGAGATAGCTTTCCGAACTGGCCCGGTCGCCATCCACCTCGATCGCCACATTGAGCAGGCAGTGGGTTCCCATCACGAAATAGTTGCGGATCTCGCGGATGATGAAGGGAACAAACTCCGCCGCTCCGCCCGAATAGATGCCATGGATATCCCGGCCATCGGGCCAGTAGACTGTCTCCATCAATGCCAGATCCGCCCGGTCAAGCGCGCGGCAATAGCGGGTAAGGACCGCCTCGATATCCCGCCTTGCGACAAGATCGGCCAGCGCTGCGGCGCAGGTTGGCGTCATGGCCGGTTCGAGAAGACGAGGTCGCCCCGCCCTCTTTCCCCCAGCGGACGCAATGTCGCAAACATGCCCTGGTCGAGAATTTCTCCGGAGGGGCGGTTGTCGTTCCAGTCCATCACCACCTGGCGGCTGAAAATGCGCCACTCGCCATTCCGCTTCTCGAACCGGTCAAGATAGCGCCCGCCAAAATAGAAATGGTGATGCGACGGATCGAGCCCCTTGCCTGCAAACATCTGCATGTAGCGCGAACCGAAGATATCCTCGGCCTTGTCGGCCCGCACCTTGTGATAGGCGAAGAGATAGGTTTCGACCGCAGCGCGATCGCCCTCGATCTCCATGTGCACGTTCATCAACCCATGCATGGTAACTTCGAACCAGTTCTGGATTTCGCGCACGATGAACTCGGCAAACTCGGCAGCATTGCCGTCGAACACGCCATGGCTGTCGGTCCCGTCAGGCCAATAGACCGATTTCATCAATTCGACATCGCACCGGTCAAGCGCGCGGGAATAGCGCGTCAGGACATCGTAGATGTCGCGCCGGTCCAGCAGATCCTGCAAGTCTTTGTCGCCGATATCCATTCCATGCTCTCCCGCCGGCCTCTGTCCCGACGCCGGTCACCACTTGCCTCCCGTTGTCCGGGAGACACTCATGCTAACCAAATACCGAAGCCTTGCAAGGCGGCGCCCGGATTGGTCGGCCTAATAGGACCGGGGCAGCCCCAATGCATTCTGCGCGATGTGGTTCAACGCCATTTCGCGGCTCACCGGGGCGGTCTTGAGCAGACGGGTGATGAGATAGCGGTCAAGAATGACCGTTTCATCCGTGAAGCCGCTGCCGCCATGAGTCTGCAGCGCGCGATCCATCGCCGCAAAGGCCGCATCGGTGGCCAGAAACTTGCAGATATTGGAAGCTTCGCCAGCCTGTCCGCCCTGGTCGTATTCGCGCGCGGCTCCCACTGTCATGGCCCAGGCCGCTTCCAGTTGGGCATAGGATTCGGCCAATGGGTGCTGCACCGATTGATAGCTGCCGATCACATCGTCGAAAACCTTGCGCTGCAAGGCGTAATTGGTCGCCTTGGCAACACCCCAGCGGCCCAGGCCCACTGACTGAGAGGCCACCAGAAGACGCTCCGGATTAAGCCCGTCGAACAGATGGCGCAGGCCTTTGCCGGGAATGCCCACCACATGCTCTGGCGGCACTTCGAGGTCTTCGATGTAAAGGGTGAACTGCCGCTCATACATGCGCATGCCGGACAGATGCACACGCTGCGTCGGAATGCGTTCCAACGGGTTTTCGATGATGAACAGCGTTATGCCGTCATTGGCCTCGGGTGTGCGGGCGGCCAGCAGCAGCGCGTTCGCCTCATCGACACCACTGATATAGGTCTTCTGTCCGTTGATGACCCAGTTATCGCCCTTGCGCCGCGCCGTGGTGCCCATGCGCGGCGCATTGGATCCGGAGCCGGCTTCAGTCAGGCCAAAACAGAATCTGAGGTCGCCGGTGGGGATGCGTGGCAACCAGGTCCTGTGCTGCTCCTGCGTGCCGTTGCGAAGCAGGATGGTGGAAAAGATCGACTGGGTCAGCACCAGTTTCTGCGCTGGCCAGCCCGCCGCCGAAGATTGTTCGGTGAGGATGCACATGGTGAGCATGTCCTGCCCCAGCCCGCCGAATTCTTCGGGAATATAAATACCGGCAAAGCCATTATCGACCAGTTCACGCCAATAGCTGTCCAGCGCTTCCTGATCGGAAAAGCTGCGGTTCTCGTATTTCTTCGAGATACGATAAGCGAGCTGGCCGAACGCCATCTGTTCGTCAGTGAACCCGTGCGGATTGCTAGTCAGTTCAGCGGTGTACATCTCTGCTCCTGAGAAAGACCATTACTTGGGAACATAAGCGATCGACAGCCATTTGCAGGTGACTGCGGGCTTGGCCTGCCCTTCGATCTCGATCACGGTGTCGACCGTCGCCAGCCAGGCGCAAGGCGATTTCTCGACGAAATCATCCAGCCTGAAACGCCCGCGCAGCCTTGCGCCGCAGGGCACGGGACTGACGAAACGGACCCGTTCCAGACCGTAATTGAAGCCATGGGTGAAATTGTCAGGCATGGGCACCAGCCCTTCCTGAAGCTTCAGGATCAGGGAAAGGGTGAAGAAACCATGCGCGATGGTGCCATCGAACCCCCATGATCGCCCGACTTCAGGGTCGATATGAACCTCGTTCATATCTGCCGTCGCCTCGCCAAAGCCGGTGATGCGGTCCTGCGTGACCTCGAACCACTCCGACACGCCCAGTTCGGTGCCGACCAGCGCCGGGATATCGGCCAGTTTCATCGCGCGGATCGCGGTGCCCATCGCCTAGCGACCTTTCCAGACGGGTTCGCGCTTTTCAAAGAAGGCGCACGGGGGTGCTGTCAGTCTAATCGCAACTTGTCTCCGATTGGCGGAGTTGTCGCCGCAACAGCGCTTCTTCAGGCCATGAGCGACTGCCACTCGGCCAAGGCGACCGAGCGGCGGATCTTGTAAGTCTGGCGGTCGACGAGGTGGCGTTCAGAGTTGAAGTGATTGTGCATACTGGCGTGGACCGAGGCGAACTTTTGCAGCGACTTCATCCGTCGAAATCGCAACATCGCCCGCTCTCGTCGCCGGAAGGGTAGGTGTGAATTTTCCGCTCGATTATTCAACCAGCGACCCATTTCACGGCGATCCAGATTTCCCAGAGCACGCATCGCCGCCGGATAGGAACGGAGGCCGTCGGTTACCACGGTCTCGGCCCGACCGTGTCGTTTCAGCGCCTTCTTCAAAAACTTCAAAGCCGCGGATTTGTCTCGTTTCTTCGTGACATAGCTCTCGAGAATTTCGCCCTCGTGATCCACGGCGTGCCAAAGGTAATGCCTCTCGCCATTGATCTTCACGAACACCTCATCGAGGTGCCAGCGCCACTGCCGAAACCCGCGCATCCGACTGACCCGCTGGCGGCGAATGTCTGCCGCCAACAGCGGTCCGAACCGGCTCCACCAGAACCGCACCGTCTCGTGACATATGTCGATGCCGCGCTCGAACAGCAGATCCTCGACGTTCCGCAATGACAGCGGGAAACGCACGTACATCATCACCACCAGGCGGATCACTTCGGGTGACGAGTTAAAATACCGGAACGGGTTGGCTGACTTGCTCATTTCGCCGTTCTACCGCTGCCATGTCCCACCGGCAATTTTACTCTGACAAGACCACTGATGGGAATGGAGATCCCGCTGGACTGGGTCGGGCAGCGCCTCGTGCTGGGATGCGCCTGAGCCCATTGCCTGTTCTTGCGCATAACAGGCCTGTTACAGGCGAATAAGTGCCCTGTTATGGTCGATTAAATGCCCTGTTATGGCGAATAACAGGGAAAGGCCCTTTCCCGCATGCAAGCAGCGGATATGTCTATGTTTTCTTCATTGGACGATCTAGATCACTTCCGGAATTCGCCTGTTTTGGGGCTCGTTTTTGCAATTTTCCCTGTTCTGGCGCGATAACAGGGAAACCGAACCGATTGCGATCCCGCCAAAGACAGCGGCCACAATCCCCGGATGATCCTCGCGCGGAGACGGCCTGATCCTGGCATGAACTGACGGATTGGCGCCTGCAACGCGCCCTGTTCCGCGCCTTTGCGCAGAACACCTGTTACAAGAGACAAGTGCTGGGGGTGCGTGGCGGTGGTGTCAGTCCAATGCCAACTTGTCTCCACTTGGCGCATTTAGGCCCAAGCGCTCCGGTCCTTATGCCGCAAGATTCTGCCACTCAGCCAATGCGGCTGAGCGGCGGGCCTTGTAAGTTTCCCTGTCGACGAGGTGGCGTTCCGAATTGAAGTGGTTGGAAATAGAGGCGTGGACCGAGACGAATTTCTGTAGCGACTTCATCCGCCGGAATCGCAGCATTGCCCGTTCTCGTCTTCGGAATGGGAGGTGAGAGTTTTCCGCCCGATTGTTGAGCCACCTGCCCATCTCGCGGCGATCCAGATTGCCGAGTTTGCGCATCGCGGCCGGGTAGGATTTCAGCCCGTCAGTCACAATGGCTTCGGCACGACCATGGCGCTTCAGCGCCTTCTTCAGGAAGCGCAAAGCCGCGGATCTGTCTCGCTTTTTGGTGACGTAGCTCTCCAGGATTTCACCTTCGTGATCCACCGCGCGCCACAGATAATGGCGCTCGCCGTTGATCTTCACGAACACCTCGTCGAGGTGCCAGCGCCAGTGGCGAAAGCTGCGCACACGGTTCACACGCCGCTGCCTGATTTCAGCTGCAAACATCGGCCCAAATCTGTTCCACCAGAACCGTACCGTCTCGTGGCAAATATCAATGCCGTACTGGAACAGCAGATCCTCAATGTTGCGCAGGCTCAGCGGGTACCGAATATACAGTTGCACTGCCATCCGGATCACCTCCGGCGATGAGTTGAAGCAACGAAACGGGTTGGCAGCCTTGGTCATTTCGCCTGTCTATCGCCCCCTGGCGCCGCCGTCGAGATTGCTCTGACAACACCCCGCGACCGGGTGCGGGGCGAGAAGCTCCCGCTTGAATTTGTCATCAACCTCATGACCAAGCGGTGCGCCCATTCGGTGAACCTGTTTGATCGCGGCGTCATCAGCCCCGGCATGAAGGCGGATATCAACATCTTCGATCTGGAGAAGATCAAGGTCCATCCGCCGGAACTGTTCCATGATCTCCCGGACGGTTCGATGCGGATGATGCAGCCGGTGACGGGATATCATACGACAATGGTGTCGGGCGTCGTAACGCGGGAAAATGACAAGGCGACAGGGGCACTGCCGGGCCGTCTCGCGCGGCCGGTCCGGGCAACCGCCGTCACCCACTAATCGCCCGAGACATGTCGCTAGCCTGACTTCAGGCTAGCGCGCCTGCGGTAGCGACCGCAGATATTGTTTCGGGACGTTGACCGTTCGCCCGAAATGGGCCGCAGCATGCCAAGGCCATCTGGGATTGTAGAGCATGGCCCTGGCCAGAGCGACGAAATCGGCGTCGCCCGCAGCCAATATGGCCTCGGCCTGATCGAATTCGCGGATCATCCCCACCGCGACCACCGGCGCCTTCACGGCCCGCTTGATCGCACGGGCCAGGCCGATCTGGTAATCTGCGCTTGCCGGGATGATCTGTCCCGGATCAAGCCCGCCACTTGTGACATGGATCGCGTTGCAGCCCTCAGTTTCGAGCGCTTGCGAAAACGCGGCAGCCTGATCGATGTCCCAACCACCCGCGAGCCAATCCGTGCCGGAAACCCGCACCGACACAGGACGATCAGCCGGAAAGGCCGCCCGTACCGCCCGAAAGACTTCCAGCGGAAAGCGCATGCGATTTTCCAGCGATCCGCCATATTCGTCGTCCCGGACGTTCGATAAGGGGGAGAGAAACTGGTTCAGCAGGTAACCGTGGGCGGCATGGAGTTGAATGGCATCGATGCCAAGGCGAGCAGCCCGCAGTGTGCTGGAGACATGGCAATCCTTGATGCGCTCCATCTGCGCCCGGTCGACCTTCATCGGGGCCGCGTCGCCTTGCTGAAATGGCAGGGATGAGGGTGCGATGCCCTGCCAGCCCTCACCTTGCCCAAGCGCCCCGCCACCGTCCCAGGGTGGCAGGATAGATGCCTTGCGGCCGGCATGCGCCAACTGGATCGCCAGCGGCATGTCCGACCACCGCTTCAGGGCCGCGATAACCGCTGCCATGGCGCGTTCGGTCCGATCATCATACAGGCCGACATCACCCCTGGTAATTCGACCCTCGGGTGAAACAGCGGTCGCTTCGATCGTCAGCAATCCGGCACCCGACTGAGCCAGCTGCCCCAAGTGCATGAGGTGCCAATCGTTCATGCAACCGTCAGTCGCTGAATATTGGCACATTGGCGCGATTATGATGCGATTGGCAAGAGCAAGGCCACCGACCCGGGCTGGCTCGAAAAGCTTCACGTCACGCAACTGCAATCTCCCCACACACCCAGCATCTGCTCCATCCCCACCCGAGCCCTATCGCATATGTCGATGAAACACCCGTAATGATATTGTAGAATATTACATCATGTGGGATAGGGGAGCGAAGGCACGGCACAGACGCGAGCCAACGGAGAGAGACATGGCGGATCCGAGTGAATTGTTGGCCCAGGAAGCGGCTCGTATGCAGGAGCACACGCGGCGCTATCTTGCAGACGGCGCTGACGTCCATCTTTACGACACCAGCCATATAGGTGGCCGGGTCGACACCACGACATTGCTGCTGAAGACCATTGGCCGGCGCAGCGGGAACGTGCTGTACACCCCCCTGATCTATGTGCCGTGGGGCGATGAATTCGCCATTGCAGCATCCAAAGGCGGCGCCGATGCGCACCCCGCCTGGTACCTCAACCTGACGGCACGCCGCGATGTCTCGTTCAAGGTCGCAAGGACCATATACTGCGGCGGCTGGCGTGAAGTTTCCGGTGAGGAACGCGGGCGCGTATGGGATGCGCTGGCCGCCCATTATGCACCCTATCTGCACTATGCGAAGATCACCACGCGCGAGATCCCGGTGCTCGTGTTGCACGCTGACGAACAGGTTTCGGAAATCTAACGGAGGCCTGGCGCGCGACTGCGATGACGGCCAGCTGCACGCCAGTTCCGCAAGCTCGACGAACTGCCTCAAGCCCCGCTTGAGCAGATGTCGCTTAGCGGGGCAGGACCCCGCCATTCAAGCGAGCCAGTCAAAATGAGGAGTGCTGCCCGCCGCAGCGAATGAATCGGAACGTCGACCGCAATCACCAACTGGCCTTGGACTTTAGAAAATCGCGCTTTACCTTCTTGGCGAGCGACCATTTATGCACCTCGGTAGGGCCGTCGTAGATACGGAAGGCGCGAACCTCGCGGAAGACCTGCTCGACGATCGTGTCACCCGATACACCGGTCCCTCCCATCACTTGCACGCAGCGGTCTGCCACCCGCATCAGGGCTTCCGAAACGGCAACCTTGGCCATCGAACTCTCTGTCGTGCCAAGAGAGCCAGTATCCAGAACGCCAGCGCACCAATCGATCATCAGTTCGGCCTGGCGCAAGTCGATCATGTTCTCGGCCAACATGAACCCTACACCTTCGTGGTCGACGAGTAGCTTGCCAAAGGCCTGGCGGGTGCAGGCATAAGCACTGGCGATCTCATGCGCCCGCATACAGGCCCCGAGCCAGCGCATGCAGTGGGAAAGCCGTGCCGGTGACAGCCGGATCTGGGCAAGCTGGAAACCCTCCCCGCTCCTGCCCAGCATTTGATCTGCCGGCACCCGCACGCCCTCTATCGCAACGATGCAATGGCCACCGGGCATGGAGCTGTCGATCGTCTCCTGCACTCGCTCGATCCTGATCGCGGGGTTGGGCAGATCGACCAGGAACATGCAGGCACCATCCGTGGACTTCGCCATGACAATGCCCACCTTTGCGCCCTCCGCACCGGTGATGAAGGCCTTGCGCCCATTGATGACCCAATAGTTACCGTCAGGCGTGCATGTCGTCTGCATCATGGAAGGGTCTGAACCCGCGCCCCCATCTTCAGCCGGCTCCGTCATGAAGAAGGCCGAACGCGCCACACCCGCCACCAGCGGGGCAAGAAAGCGCGCCTTTTGCTCGTCTGTGGCAACATGTCCCAGAAGGTACATGTTGCCTTCGTCCGGAGCCATCGTGTTGCACGCGACCGGGCCAAGCGGCGAAAGCCCCGAACGGATCAGCACCATTGCCGTCTCGCGCTGGGTCAGATGCGTTCCGTCAGCCTGGATATGCGGGGTCAGGACCCCGGCTTGCCGCGCCAGATCGCGTAATTCTCGAACCAGTTCCTCTGTCGGCCCATGCGATGTGCATCGTTGGTCCTTTTCGAAGGGGATGACGGTCTGGCGTACGAATTTTTCGACGCGATCTGCAATCGCACGTGCATTTTCAGTCGGCATGGCAATCCTCAAAGTGGGCTGAGAAGATGGCCGCCATCCACCGTTAGGACGGAGCCGGTCATGTAGGGCGAAGCATTCGAAGCGAGGAGCAACAGGGGCACGTCGAGATCTGACAACTGGCCAAGCCGCCTTTGCGGAATGCGCTGGACCATCGCCTTGCCTGCCTCTGTCTCCCAAAAGCCGTGGTTCAACTCGGTCTCGACGTAGCCCGGCGCCAGAGCATTGACCGTGATGCCATAGCGAGCCCATTCAAGTGCGAGTTGCTTAGTCAGCTGGATCACGCCTGCCTTGCTGACAGCATAGGGCATGACGCCGCTGCCTTGGCGCAATCCAAGTATGGAGGCGACATTCACGATGCTTCCTGTCCGGCCAGCAGCAATCATAGCTTTCGCGGCCGCCTGGGCCACCAGGAACACACCCTTCAGATTGGTGTCGAGCGTATCATCCCAAATCTCTTCCGTGACATTCAGTGGACTTGCAGCGCGTGCAATTCCTGCATTGTTGATGAGTATGTCGATCTCCCCGACATGATCCGCCAATGCGGCAATACTCGAACCATCGGTGACATCGAGCGCGATCGCCTCGCAAAGGCCGCCATCGGAGCGGATTGACGAGGCGAGCACCTCCAGGGCATCGGGGCGGCGCGCCGCAGCAATGACCCGTGCGCCCTGACCTGCAAGCACGCCTGCGAAATGTGCTCCAAGACCGCTGGACGCTCCCGTTACAAGAGCGGTCTTTCCATGGAGATCGAAGAAGGCCATTCTTGGCTCCTGGGGCCGGTCTGGCATTCAGGCAGTGACTGCTTCGGGTTGGTTTTCGGGTCTCGCGGCCTCGAATGCGGTGATCTGGAACAGGCGATGTTCCAGGGCCAGCAATCCGGGAAATGCAGAGAGGTCCGTATTCACACGGCGCGCGTTGTAGAGTTGCGGCACAAGGCAGATGTCAGCCAAAGTCACGCTTTCTCCGGCAAGGTAAGGCCCCGATGACTTCTGTAGTGCCTGTTCAAGGCTGCGGAACCCCGCTTCGATCCAGCGTTGCGCCCACTGGTTTACCGCGTCCTCGTCCAGCCCTAGTTCCTTGCGGAGATATTGAAGCACGCGCAAATTGTTGATCGGGTGGATGTCGCAGGCAACAACTTGCGCCAAAGCCCGGACATGCGCGCGCTGCGCGGCGTTTCCGGGTATCAGGCTTGGTTCCGGATAGACTTCATCGAGGTATTCGATGATCGCCAGGCTCTGGGCCAGCCCATGCTCGCCATCGACAAGAAACGGCACCATCCCTTGGGGATTGAGCCGGAGAAAGTCCGGGTGCGACTGCTGCCCGATACGCAGGTCAATGACCGTCTGGTCCCATTCCAGTCCTTTGAGGCCAAGCGCGATCCTGACCCTATATGCTGCAGTGGAACGCCAATAGCCGTAAAGTACCCTGCTCACTCGTGCAGGCCTTCGTGCACCCAGGCAGCCTTGTCCGACACCCTTCGTGTCCGGTTCCATTCGTCCAGCATCGACCACGCAACGTCGCCGAGTTTCTGAAGGGCGCCCGCCGTCTCGGTGCGGTAAGTCAGTTCCACGCGATGGCCATCCGGGTCGTGGAAGTAGACGGACTTGAAAATGGCATGGTCAACAGGACCAATCGGTTCCACGCCATAGTCGCGCAACCGTGCAATGTGTTCGTCCAGCGCCTCGGCCCCGGAAACCTCCAGGGCAATATGCTGCACCCAAGGAGGCGTGTTCGGATCAAGCTGCATCTCGGGCTCTTCCGACAAATCGAAGAACGCCAGATGGCTTCCGTCGGCCAGTTTGAAGAAGATGTGCATGTAGGGGCAACGCGCGCCCGTAGTGGGAACCCGCTCTTCCGACATGGCCATGACGAACGGCAGGCCTAGCGCCTTGGTATAAAAGTCGACCGTGCGGGCCGCATCACGGCAACGATAAGCGACATGATGAACCTTGTTGATTGTCATGACACCAGCCCTTCGACTTCAGAGGATATCACAGAGGCTGGATCATCGATGAAGCGCATATGCAGTTCGTTGAACCGCTCGTGCTCCTCAAGCTGGGGCAAGTGTGACGAGTTGTCGAACAGGACGAAACGCGAGTCATTGATGGAATTCGCGTATTTCAGACCGTCGTCCAGCGTGGCGGTCGGATCTTCACGCGTCCAGACCACCAGCGTCGGCGCCTCAATCTTTGCGAGCTCATCTGCCTGGAGAAGATTTCGCTGACGGATCTCCATGTTCTGGAGGCACATCACATCCTTGATGCGCGCCTTGTAATCCTCGGCCGCATAGATGTCGTGTCGCACGTCGATCAGTTCATCGGTCAGGGCGGCCTTGTTCTTGATCACGAAGTCCAGTCGCATCCTGACGGCTTCCTTGCCCGACATCAGGGAGGCGCGTTCCGTCAGTTCCTTCAGGTTCTTCATCACCGACGGATGAGCGGTCAGCCCCGCGCTGCTGATCAGCGAAAGGCGCGAGACGCGATCCGGATAACGTGCGGCAATGCGCGCAAAAATCCAGCCCCCCAGCGATGTGCCTGCGAGGACGGGCTTTTCGATCTTCATGATATCGAACAAGCGCATCGTCTGGTCGATGTAACGCTCGATCTCGTAAAGCCCCTCAGGCTTGGCGGAGTAGCCGTGGCCGATGAGGTCGAACGACACCACGCGGTGACGCTCGGCATGAGCGGCGATATTGTGGCAGAAAGTCTCGATATGCCCGCCAATACCATGCAGGAATACGACCGTGCTGTCGTTGTCGGGGTCGCCCGCCTCGACGACACGGGTGCTGTTGCCATCCACATCGATCCAGCGATGGGAAAAGCTCGTTCGATTCATCGCATTCCAAAAGCTCACGGCGGATATCCTTGATGGTCGTCTATTTCTAAAATATTAGCATATTAAATTGCTGCAAGGAAGGGCTGGCTGATCCTCCTTAACGCTTTTCGCTAAATTCCTCGATTTCGCGACAGATCGCCGTCAGCAGGCGCGCCGCCGGTTCGCCATCGACGATCCGGTGATCGACGGTCAGCGACAAACCAAGGAAGCTGCGGGCCACCACATTATCTTCGGCGTCAAAAGCCGGTCGTCGCTCCGGGCAACCAATGCCCAGCAGGGCGAGCTGGCCGCCGTTGAGAATGGGCGTGAAGAACCGCACACGCGAATTGCCTAGGTTGCTCAGGGTCACGGTGGCGCCCTTCATTTCCGAAACCTGCAGCTTCTTCGTCAAGGCGCGGTCGACCAGATCTCGGCGGTCCTGCGCAACCTCCAGCAAGCTTCTTGCCCCGACATTGCGCAGCACAGGGGTCTTCAGGCCATCCGGAGCGGCAATGGCGATGGCGACGTTGATCTCGTCATGGATCGTGATCGCCTCGTCGTCGGAAGTCCCATTGATCTCAGGCTGCCCGGCCAAGGCGCGGGCGAGCGCCACCACCAGGCAATCCTCGATGCCAATCGGCACCCCATCAGCCTTCCACCCGGCCCGCAATTCCAGCAGGCGGGTAAGCTCCGCTTCGCCATGGAAGGTCAGCTGCGCCGCATGAGCCAGACTCTCGCGCATCCGATCGGCAATGAACTTGCGGACGCCGCCGATGCGCACCCGACGAATGCCGGTTTCATCGGGCTGGATAGCCTCGCCCATCAGCTCAACCCGCGATCCGGGCTACGACCTGCCCCTTGGTGATCGGTTCCTCGGCAGGGGTCAGGATTTCCAGAACCCCGGATTCGGACGCCAGCAATTCATTAGCGACTTTCTCGTTCATCACTTCGGCCAGCAAGTCACCCTCTGACACCTGATCGCCATCGGCGAAAAACCAGGAGGAGATGAATCCTTCGCTGTCATCATCCCACATGTCGTCGGGAATCTTGATGTCGGCCATTTTTATTTCTCCGTCATCGCCAAGCGGGCAAGGTCCACCAGCCGCTCGACATTGGGTAGGGCTTCCTGTTCCAGCACGGAACTGAACGGGATCGGGATATCGGGATAGGCCAGACGCTTCGGCTTGGCCTTCCAGCTCACCGCAGCATCCTCGCAGGCAGTGGCGATGACTTCGGCGGAGACGCCGTAGCTCAGGTAATCTTCGTCAGCGACAACCAGCCGGCCGGTCTTGCGGACAGATGCGAGAATGGTTTCGCGGTCGAGCGGGGCGATCGAACGCAAGTCGATCACTTCGGCCGAAATGCCTTCCTTGGCGAGAACCTTGGCTGCATCCACCGCGTGATGCGTGGTGAGGCCGAGCCCGACCAGCGTGATGTCTGTGCCTTCGCGCACCACTGCCGCCTTGTCGAGCGGGACGAGATAGTCACCTTCCGGCACATGGATGACCGAACCCGGCGAGGTGCCAAGCCAGCCCATGCCCTGCAGTCCCTTGTGGAACATAAAGACCACCGGATTGTCATCGCGGATGGCCGACAGCAGCATGCCCTTTGCGTCATAGGCATTGGTCGGGATGACAACCTTCAGGCCCGGCAGGTGGCCAAAGGTCGCGTAAAGGCATTGCGAATGCTGGCCGGCATCGCTGTATCCGCCGCCAACCGAGGTCATCAACACCATCGGACATTTGACGCGCCCGGCCGAAAAGAAGCTTTGCTTGGCCGCCAGGCTGGAAATGGCGTTCATGCAAACGCCGAAGAAATCGACGAACATGAGCTCCACGACGGGGCGGAGGCCTGATGCGGCCATGCCTACTGCGGCACCGATAAAGCCGGATTCGGAAATCGGCGTATCGCGCACCCGCTCCGCGCCATATGCGTCAAGCAGGCCACCAGTGGTGCCCCACACACCGCCCATCTTGGCAAGATCTTCGCCCATGACGAGAACGGAATTGTCCGCGGCCATCTCCTGATGCAGCGCCTCATTGAGGGCACGGGCAATCGTGAGGCGACGCTGGCGAGTTGCCGACGGGGCAACAAGGGTCTCGGTTTCAGGCGAAGACATGGTTCAGGGCCTCCTGGAACGAGGGGAATTCGGATGCACGGGCAAAGGCGATGGCCGCTTCGGCTGCGCTGACCGCTTCGGCCTCCAGCCGATCGAGCTCGGCTGCCTCGTGGCCCTCTGCGAGCAGACGTTCACGGTAGAGCGGGATGGGATCAAGGCTGGGTAGGCGGTCGCGTTCCTCCTGCGGGCGGTATTCGACGCTGTCGCCGACAAAATGCCCTTCCAGGCGGTGAGTTTCGATCTCGATGATAGTCGGCCCCTCGCCTGCGCGGGCGCGCCGGACGGCCTCACCCGCTGCCTCGTAGATGGCGTCGGGATCGTTGGCCGGAATATAGACGCCGGGCATGCCGTAAGCGGCCGCGCGATCCGAGTTGCGCGCCACGGCTGTGCTGTCGGCCTTGCTGACAGAGATGCCATAGGAATTGTCTTCGATAATGAAGATCACGGGCGCCTTCCAGACAGCGGCAAGATTGGCCGCTTCATGGAACTGCCCCTGGTTCACACCGCCCTCGCCGAGGTAGGAGACGGCGACATCGTCGCGGCCCTGGATCTTCGCGGCCATCGCAGCACCCACCGCAGGCGCAGTACCCTCGCCGATGATGCCGCTGCAGCTGAAATTCACATCGGGATCGAAGATGTGCATGTGACCGCCCAGCCCCTTGGAGAGACCGGTCTTCTTGCCGAAGATCTCCGCTGTCATGGCGTTCATGTCGACACCCTTGGCGATGGCGACATGATGGGGCCGGTGGGTAGCCGTGACCACATCGGTCGGCCGCAGGTGAGCGCAGACCCCGACGGCGCATGGCTCCTGACCGACCGAGAGGTGCATTTCCCCGGGTATCGGGCCCTTGGCCATGTTGAAGACCGGCAGCTTGCCCTCGAAATAGATCTCCTTGATCCGGTTTTCGAGTTCGCGACTACGTAACATTGCCTGATACATCCAAAGGCGATGATGCAGGTTGGCGCTGGGGCTTGCCGAAGGGTGCATGACGGCTTTCCTGTTCATTGGGTAGGGGTTGCAGGCGAAAACCAGGGTCAGGCCCTAGCCCGGATGACGGGAGCCGCACCGCACGGCGATGCGACTCCCTGATTTCCTATCCTAAGCTATAATATTAGAATGCATAGTCCAGTGACACACCATAGGTGCGCGGGGGTGCGTAGGACGCGCCGTCCGTGCCTGTGGTGATGAACGTGCTCTGGAATACCTTCTCGTTGGACAGGTTCTTGCCCCAGATGCCCAGCTTCACGCCGGTCTGGCCAGGCTCGAAGGACAGGCGGGCGTTGAACTGCGTATAGGCATCCTGCTTGATGCGCCCGCTCTGCTCCATCGGCACATCGTCGGTGTGGTACATGTTGCCCGAGAAACCGAGCTTGCCGAAGGCAAACTCATGCTCATAGTTGACGCCAAGATTCAGCGTCCACTTCGGCGCGCGACTGACCTGGTATCCGCTCAGATCCGCTGTCGGCACCACGGCGTTGCCGCCAACTGGCTGGCCCGCACCATTCACAAGCGGAACGAGGATGCTAGCGGGATTGTAATCGCGGTACCTTGCATGAAGATAGGTGAAGCCTGTCGTCAGCGTGAAGTCGGGAGTAACCCGCATCGCTCCCTCGATATCGAGGCCGTAATTGCGCGCCTTGCCGGCATTCTGCAGAGCGTCAAATCCGCCGTTGTTATACTGCACCTGAAGGTTCGAGTAATTATACAGGAAACCCGCAATGTTCAGGTCAAACGTCCGATTGCTGGTCTTGAAGCCAACTTCGTAAGCCTTGATCTTTTCCGGGTTTACCGGAACTACCGCCGTGCTGTTGAGGTCATAAACGCCACTCTTGAAGCCCTGGCTGTAAGTAGCATAGACATTGGTCTGGGGCGCGAGCTCGTAGCGGAGCGAGACGCGGGGCGTGAAGGAATCCCAGCTCTTGGAATGGACATCTGTTCCCATGAACACTGCCGCCAAGCCACCAACATATTGGACCGACCGCTTTTCCTTTGAATAGCGAACGCCCGCAATGGCTGTCAGCTTGTCGGTAATCTCGAGATTGCCTTCCGCATAGGCCGCCCAGGCCCGAACCTTGATGTCGGAGAAATTGTCGAAGGCGAAACCGCTGAAATTACCGATCAGGGGGTTATAGCCGCCATCATCCTTGTAGTAGAAAAGTCCTCCCACGAAGCTGAAGGAACCGAACTTCTCGGAGGCAAAATTGACCTCTTGGGTGAAGTTCTTGTCCGGCTGCAGGATCGTGAAGCTGGTAATCTCGTTGGCGCTTGCATCGCCATCCGCCGACACCCGGATCTTCGACTTCTGATAAGCAGTGACGGTGGAGATGGTACCTGCAGAGCCGACATCGATGCTGCCCTTGAGCGCAACACTCCAGGCCTTCACCTCAAGCTTCGATGGGAAATTAACCGAAGTCGTCCAGGGCTTCGTGGCGAGCACCGGAACCGGGCCAGCTGGATTCAGGAGCGGATCGGGATTGGCCCCCTGCGTATTGCCATCCAGAGCCGAGTAAAGGAACAAGCTGTCGTCACGGCGGTGGCTATACTGTCCGCTAAGGACGAACTTCACGCCATCTGCCGGTTCGAACAGCAATTTGCCGCGAAGAAGCCGGGACTTGACCTGACCGGTGCGCTTGCCGTTGTTCAGCAGGTCCTTTATCCAGCCGTCATTGTCCTCGTAATAACCCGAGAGGCTGAACGCGAGACGATCCTGTACGAGCGGCGCGCTTACGAAGGCTTTCGCAACGATGTTGTTGAACCGGCCGTAGCTGACACCCACATTGCCCGTGGCTTCGTAAGTGGGATCCTTGGTGAAGATCTGGATCGCGCCGCCGGTGGCGTTGCGACCGAAAAGCGTACCCTGCGGCCCTTTAAGCACTTCGACCCGCGCGATATCGGGCAGATCGATGGTATTGGCGGCCTGGTTGGGCTGGTAGATTCCGTCGACATACATGGCGACGTTTGCCTCGGCCCCCGGAGAGGTGGAAGCTGCCGTCACACCACGGATCGACGGCTGAGTATAAACGCCCAAACGCTCCATGCGCAGGCCGGGGGTCACCTGCTGCAATGAGTAGGTGTCTGTCACGCCGGCAGCCTCGATGGCGGCGCCCGTCATGGCCGTCACGGAAACGGGAACGTCAGTCAGGCGCTCTGAACGGCGCTGCGCCGTAACGATGATGACGTTGTCATCCTGGCCGGCCTTTTCGGCTGCCGCAGAGGCACTCTCTTGAGCATGGGCAGCCGAAGCCCCAGCAGACAAAGTAAACGCCAGCGCGGTCGCTGCGACCGAATGGCGATACGCGCAACGAAGCTGACGACGTGTGATGTCGATCATATTCTCTCTCCCGCTAGTAGATGGTTTTGAAGGTTTCTTGATTGAGCCCTATTCGCATTCCTGGACGGAATAGGTCTGGATGATGGAGCGATCGAGAAACCGCTCCTCGTCCTCACGAAGGGTTTCGGACACGGCCGGGTCAGACAAGGCTTCGACAAAGCCGTCGTATGCCGCCTGGTCAGCAAACCAGACTTCAGTGATCACATCGAAGTAGGGAACCGGTCCGCCCGAAGCCCCCTCCTCGCGCCCTGCCGACAGAGACTGGGTATCGAGGTAATTGCGGGTGTATCGCCCGATCGTGGTAAGCGTCCGGCGAACCAAAGGCACATGCCTGTTTTCGTAGTGATCGCGGAATTCCTCAGGGGTCAGCCCCGGTTTGCGCTTCAAAAGTACCATCGCCTTCAGCATGCATACCCCTCCCGATCATAACACTTCGGCCAGACGGACGCGGGTTCTGCGCCGCCCAACTCTGCGCGATTGACCGACCTTTAGTTCTAATATTTTACAATGTCAATCTATCAAGGTGATTGCAATCGGCCTTGCAATGTTAGAATAATTAAGCGCGGCTAATGAGCCGGATGGATTGGGAGAGCACAATTGGACAGCCATCTCGACAGCGCGGCCATGGCGCCCCTGAAGGTAGCGAGCGCAGACGATGTCGTTTGGGATGAAGCGACAGATGTACTCGTGATCGGGTTCGGCGGAGCAGGTGCCTGCGCCGCGCTGGAAGCCCGCGAACGAGGGGCGGAAGTCATCGCTGTCGATCGATTCTCGGGCGGTGGCGCGACCGCCTATAGCGGCGGTGTGATCTATGCCGGCAATACACGGTTTCAACGCCAGGTCGGCTATCAGGACAGCGCCGATGCCATGTACCGCTATCTGGCGATGGAGGCCGGCGACGTGGTCCGACCCGAAACGCTGCGCCGTTATTGCGACGAGAGCGAGGCGAACCTGGAGTGGCTGATCGGCCACGGCGTGCCTTATGCGTCCGATCTCTTCCTCGAGAAGACGATTTACCCGCCCGATGGCAAATTTCTCTATTATTCGGGCAATGAAAAGGTGCCGGAGTACGCCGCCAAGACCCCGCCGGTTCCGCGCGGCCACCGGGCAGTCGGGACTGGCATGTCCGGCTACGCGTACCACGAAGCCTTGGCGGAGTCGGCCGCTCGGCTGGGCGTGAGACTTCGACAGCATGAACGTGCGACCAGGCTGATCCAGGACGCATCAGGCCGCGTCATCGGGGTGGAAACCGCTTGCATTCCCGACGCGCACCGCAAGGCCCATCTCAAGGAATACGCCAAGGTCATTCCCATGCTGCCATTCAAGGCGAAGGTGTCTGAGCGCGCTGTCGTGAAGTCGAGAGAACTAGAGGCACGGGTCTCCCAGACGCGGCGCATCCGCGCCCGCGGAGGTGTCATTCTTGCCACCGGCGGTTTTGCGATGAACCTCAAGATGCTTCACCGGCACCGCCCCTTCCTCGCAGAAAATTACCAGTCCCTGATGCGCCTCGCCTCGCTGGGCTGCGACGGAAGCGGCATCGAGTTGGGCCAGTCCGTTGGCGGGGCTACTGACCGAATGGATTCGATCTACGCAGCGCGCGTCATCGCCCCACCAAACTCGTTGCTGCACGGCGCCCTCGTCAACAAGCATGGCGAACGGTTCATCAACGAGGAAGCCTATTCCGGCTTCGTCGGGCTGGCGATTGGCGACCAGCCGGAAGGCAAGTCCTGGTTGGTGCTTCCTGCCAAGAGCTTCCGCGCGGCAATCCGGGAGGCCTTCTTCAGCGGCGCGCTGTTCCTGAAATTCTATGGTGCCCCCGCCTTGCTCAATTTCCTGATGGGCGGGACCAAGCGTGCCCGGACGTTGGAAGAACTCGCCCGCAAAGCCGGCATAGACCCGGTGGGCCTCAAGCGCACCGGAGAGCAGATCAACGCCGGCATCACTGCGAATGAGCCCGACCCGTTCGGCAAATCAGATGAGAATCGCAAGCTTCTGGAGGGCGGTGGTTTCGTCGCCATAAACTACGCCATCACCAATCGCTTTGCGTTCAGTCAGATGTTTACCCTGGGCGGGCTCAAGGTCGACGAGGACAGCGGCAACGTGCTTGATGGCGCCGGCGCGCCCATCGCGGGCCTTTATGCGGCGGGGCGCGCGGCGGTCGGTCTTTGCTCGAACGGGTACATCAGTGGCATGTCGATCGGGGATGGAATGTTCTCGGGCCGCCGTGCGGGTAAATCCGCAGCACGAGCGGTGAACCCTGAAATCACGGCCTCGACTGGAACTTGATATTCGGCAAGTCCGAGGTCGCTGGATTTTTGGCCAAATTGATGTAGCTCGGATACCGCAGCTGCAATGGGAGCTTAAATGTCTAAATCGGTCCGCACCGGAGGTCTCGCTGACCGCGCTTACAACTACGTCAAGCAGTCCCTGGTCTCGGGCGAGGCGCCTGAAAATGAATGGTTCCAGATCGACGAAATCGCCAAGACCATTGGAACAAGCCGCCAGCCGGTGATGGATGCGCTGCGCCGCCTGTCGTTTGAGGGGTTTGTAGAAATCGTCCCTCAGGTTGGCTGTCGCCCAAAACGACCCAAGGTTGAAGAAATTCGCGATTTCTTCCGGTTTTTCGCCGAGGGGGAGGCTCTGATCGCAGAGCTGGCTGCGATGCGAGCAAGCCCGGAAGGCATTCTGGCGATGCGACTGGTGTCAGCGCAGATCGGGGCTTTGGCGGCGCAAGGCGGCGAGGTCAGTAACCGCGGCGACCTCTACCGGACCTTCAACCGCCAGCTGCATGCCGAAATGCGAAAGGCCGCCGAGTCTCCGGCCCTTGCGGAGATCGTCGAGGGCCTGGGCGATCGGTCCGACTTCTTCATCGCCTGCTTCAAGGACAAGGTATTCACGCCCAACCTGCAGGCTGCCCATCGTGAGCACGAGGAAATCATCGAGGCCATTGCGAACAGAAATGCGCCGGAAGCCCGCGCTTCGATGCTTCGCCACATCTCCGCGACGGAAAGCCGGCTTGAGGCTGCGCTCTGAGGGGATGACCTGTCCGTTCAAGTGTCCTGCGGCCTACCAGACCGACGGGAAGCCCCAGGCATCTGACATTGCATCAAATTATTGTTTTTAATGCATTTAAATATGATAAAATATTAGAACGAGAGTGTTGCAATGATAGAGCTATCACGGTAGCCTCCCACAATTGATGGCCGGCAAGAGCCGGCGCGATTGCAGGAGCGGACATGCCCGAAACGCCATTTCAGAAGTTCCCGACGGATCAGGTCACCCCCCACTTCCTGCCGCGCGAAGACCAGTGCAGCCCGGAATATGGCAAGCTTGAGGCGGAACGGCTTTGGCCTTACGTCTGGCAGATCGCATGCCGGCTTGAGGAGATTCCCAACGTCGGCGATTTCGTCACTTACGAGATTGTCGATGAATCGATCATCGTCGTGCGTACCGGCCCGGACGAAATCAAGGCGATGCACAACGTCTGCCCGCACCGCGGTCGCCAGCTCACCGAGGGCTGCGGAAAAGCCAGGATGTTCAAGTGCCGCTTCCATGGCTGGGAATTCAATCTCGACGGCTCGAACAAGACGGTCATCGACCGCAAGGACTTCGGCGCGTTCTTCTCGGACGACGATATCGCCCTAAAGCCTGTCCAGATCGACACCTGGCGCGGTTTCGTCTTCATCAACATGGATCCGGACTGCGAACCGCTGGCCGATTTCATCCGCCCGGTGGAGGA
Organism: uncultured Sphingomonadaceae bacterium; assembly: GCA_964632055.1. Taxonomy (GTDB): domain Bacteria; phylum Pseudomonadota; class Alphaproteobacteria; order Sphingomonadales; family Sphingomonadaceae; genus CANJYE01. The sequence goes on along the minus strand of CAZWEY010000007.1, from coordinate 12,798 downwards.
TTATTGCGGCCGCTTCAATTTCCAGAACCTGCGCTATCGCTACTACAAGACTGCGATCATGCCGTGCAACTGGAAGACCGCGCAGGGCTTCTTCAATGAATTCTATCATGTGCAGCAGTCGCACCCGCAATTGATCGAGCATATGGAGGATTACTCCAACAGCGGCGGGTTCGGCCGTCATACCGCCATGTGGTACGACAACGACAGCATTTACCCGTTCCAGCGATCTTCGCGGCTCCCACCCGCCCCCAAGCTCGACGTACGCGAGCATATCCGCGGTGTGGTGACCGAATTTCACAACAACCTCGGAGCGATGGCCAGCGGCCGCTCCTATCGCCTGCTTGAACGTCTCGATTCCATCCCTGCAGAGCTTTCCGACATGGAAGTTCTGGGCGAATGGGCCCGCATCCAGGTGGAAGAAGCGGTAGCGGAAGGCGCGCCCTGGCCGATGGAGTTGACGCCAGAATATATGCTGGCGTCGAGGCTTGACTGGCACGTCTTCCCTAACACGATTTACCTGCATGGCAGCATCGACAGCGTAATCTGGTACCGCTTCAGGCCCAACGGCCATGACGTGGACAGCTGCATTATGGATGTGTGGTCGTTGGAACTATACGGCGAAGGCCAGGCACCGCCCCTCAAGCGCGAGTTCTTCAGCGATTGGCAGGATCCGGCGGCCAAATGGGGCCGCATCCTCGAGCAGGATTTTGCCAACATGCTGGCGGTCCGCAAGGGCATGAAGTCGAGGGCGTTCCAAGGCTCGTTGATGAACCCCATCCAGGAATTGTCGGTGACGCATTTCTACCGCTGCCTGCGCGAATTCATGAACGAAGGGCCAAAGGCAGGCAGCGGGCGCGGCGAAGTGCTGCCTGAAGCCGCCGAATGAGTGATGGCGTCTGCAATCCTGCCGCATTTGAAGCGAGGCAGGGTGCAGACGCCAGACATAATGCTGCGTCCTGACAATGAGGTTGCAGCAGGGAGAGGAACAGGCGTGGAAATGATTGAACAGCTCGCCGCAGAGCGGGCCATCGCTCTGGTCAAGGCGCGCTATTGCCGCTTTGTCGATACCAAGCAGTGGGAGGCCCTGGAGAGTTTGTTCACGCCCGATGCCGTGCTGTTCTTCCCAGAATCCCAGAGCGAGCCCTGCGGCATCAAGGATGCCATGGCATTCATTGCTTCGGCCCTCGCAGCGCCCATGGTCAGTGTCCATCACATCCACGCGCCCGAGATCACTTTCGCCACTGACGACAAGGCCAGCGTCATTTGGGCGATGGAGGATCACCTTTACTTCCCGGAAGGCTCCGCCTCTGCACTGGGGATTGGCTCGCTGGTCGGCTACGGCCACTATCACGAGGAATATCGCAAGACTGCCGACGGCTGGAAGATTGCCGATCTGCGGCTCGATCGGTTGCGGCTTGAACGCACCCTGCAACCCGCCCGGATAATGTGAGCCGGCAGCCTTCCCTTTGAATTCTTGCAACTGAAAGCCCGACGATGCCCTACATGATCCTGACATTCGACAAGCCGGGCCACGAACATGTCCGCGACGCGACACGCGCCCAGCATCTTGAGTACCTGGAGGCCAATGTCGACAAATTGGTGGCTGGCGGCGGACTACTTACAGATGCGGCAGACTCCGTGATCGGCGGACTTATCCTGCTTGATGTCGACACCGCAGAAGAAGCGCAGGCGTTCATCGCCAGCGATCCCTTTACGGCAACCGGCATGTTCGAACGCGTGGAAGTGGTTCGGTGGCGCCCCTCCTTCTTCGACTTCAAGCGCCTTGCACCCGGAACCGTTCTGAAACCCTGACATGCGCACCATGCCCAAACTTGCCGCACCCGCTCAATGGGACAAGGAGGTCGATGTCATTGTCATCGGCTCGGGTGCTGGCGGCCTCTCTACGGCAACGGTTGCCTCCATGCATGGCGCCAAGGCCTTGGTCCTGGAGAAATGCGACACCTTCGGCGGAGGCGCTGCGACTTCGGGAGGCGTGGTCTGGGTCCCCGCCAACAGCGATCTGCCCGAAAAAGGCATAGAAGACAGTCTCGAGAGCGCCGCGCATTACCTCCGGCGGGTTCTGGGCAACCGCCCGCGCTGGGAACTGGTCAAGGCCTATCTCGATCACGCCCCCGAGATGGAAGCGTTCTTCAACAAGCACACCGAGGTCAAACTCGTCGCCCGAATGGCTGGCCCCGATTATTATTCAGAAGAAGAGGGGGCGCTGCCAGCAGGGCGCATGATGGACCCGGCGCCGTTCGACGGGCGCAAGCTTGGCAAGTGGTTCGACAAGCTGCGTGCGCCCATTCCCACTTTTCTCCTGTTCGGCGGCATGATGGTGGGCAAGTACGATATCGACGCGCTTGCCAAGGGCGTTCGCTCACTGGCTTCTGCCCGCCACGGTGCGAAGCTCGTTACGCGTTTTGTCTGGGACAAGCTGCGCCTCTACAAGCGCGGCACGCGGCTTGCGCTGGGCAATGCGCTTGCGGGGCGCCTGCTGAAGGCCGCTCTGGATGCGGGCGTGGAGCTTTGGGATTCCGTAACCGTCACCGGCCTGGTGATGGAGGACGGTACAGTTACCGGCCTTGCCGCGGAGTACCAGGGCAGGCTCTTTCACCTTCGTGCTAGGCGGGGCGTGGTCCTTGCAACAGGCGGATTTCCGGCCAATGCAGAGATGATGGCCGGTAACGTGCCCTTCCCCGATCAGCACCTGACGATGGCGCCTGACAGCAATGTCGGCGATGGAATCGCACTTGGACTGGCCGCCGGAGGCAGGCTCGACGACATCAACCTCGACAATGCCTTCTGGACACCCGTCTCGGTGTTGAAGCGCAAGGATGGCTCAACCCTCAAGTGTCCGCACCTGATCATTGACCGGTCCAAGCCAGGCGTAATCGCGGTGAACCAGAAGGGGCGGCGTTTCGTCAACGAAGGCGCCTCCTATCATGACTTTGTGGCTGCCATGCATCGCGAGCATGAGCATACGCCCACCATCCCGGCGTGGCTGGTGTGCGACGCGCGCTTTCTGGCGAGATATGGCCTCGGATTGGCCAAGCCGTGGCCGTTTCCGCACGCATCACTTGTGAAGTCGGGCTATCTGATCAGGGCTGGCAGCCTTGCCGAATTGGCTTGCAAGATCTGGGTTCCGGCCGATGCCTTGCAGGCAGAGGCCGCAGCGCACACCCGCTTTGCGGCAACCGGCGTCGACACCGATTTCGGCAAGGGCAGCACCGGCTACAACCGCTACCTCGGCGATCCGGAGCACCAGCCCAATCCCTGCCTTGGCCCCATCGAGACGGCTCCGTTCTACGCAGTGCGGATCGTTCCGGGCGATATCGGCACCAGTCTTGGCCTTCGCACCGACGAGCAGGCACGGGTCCTGGATGCCCAAGACAATCCCGTTCCGGGGCTTTTCGCGTGCGGCAATGACATGAACTCCGTGATGGCCGGGACGTACCCCTCTGGCGGCATAACCCTCGGACCCGCAATGACCTTTGGCTACCTCATCGGCAAGTCTCTGGGCGCACAGGCAGGCGAGGCTGGACGTGAGTGACCCTCTGGAAGAGGCGATCATCGGCAATCTGCGCGTGACAAGCGGCCTGCCGTTGCGCTTGGAGCTTGAAGGATTCGCGACACCTCAAATCGCCGTCGATGGCGATACTCCGCAGATCGCCGCTGCTGGCGAGAGTTCGCGGTGGCTGCGCGTATGGCGCAACAGCCCTTGCCTTGTCGCTTCACGCCGCCAGAGCCGGATGCAAGGATTTCCACTCGCAGCCGCGCAAAGTGCGAGTGACGGCTGGCCCGTCGCGGTGCGCCGGTCCGGCGGGACCACGGTGGTCCACCGCCCCGGGATCCTCAACGTGAGCCTCGTCAGTCTGTCGAGCGGCGACAGCAATCTTGGCGTGCGGCAGGATTATCTCGCGCTGCTGGGCGCTTTGGCCAAGGCCCTCGCTCCGCTGGGGATTCCAGCAGAGCATGGCTCGGTCGATGGCGCCCATTGCGATGGCGACTACAACCTTGTCTGGCAGGGACGCAAACTGGCGGGCACCGCGGGCTTCGTGGGCCGAATGAATGGCATGAAGCTGCGCGTATTCCATGCAACGCTTGCGGTTCGGGGCGACCTGTTCACAGACCTTGCCGCCATCGAGAACTTCGAAACTGCACTTGGCGAAAACCCACTTTACGACCGCAAAGCCCATGTTTCGGTTGCCGGGATTCTAGCCGTGCAGACGCAAACCCGGCCGACGCCCAACCGCGCGGCACTGACAGGAGAGTGGCAATGAGCAAATTCCGGCGCACGGGCGCATTTTTCGAGAGCGATGTCGATGTTTCGGCCGACGAGTTCTGGGCAGTTCTGCGCGACTGGCCCGGCGTAATGAAATGGGCGGACCTGTCTGAAACCGCCCCGGCCCCGCTCATCGACACGACGCTTCGGGAAGGCGACGATATAAACCGCCTGCCTTGCACCCGGATCTGCCATTTCGACACATCCGGCGGTTTCCCGCCGACCTTCGAGGAAACACTGCTTCATGCCGATCCTGAAGCACGGCGCATCTACTACAATGTCGAAGGCGTCCAGCCGAGCGGCATGCGCAATTACATGGCCACAACCATAGTGGACGAGATCGGGCCTGGCCGGTGCCATGTCACCTGTTCCAGCACATTCGACGTTCCGGCTGAGGACCAGACCGACTACATCAAGGAGTTTCTGGAAGCCGTGTATGAGCGTTCGGTGGTCCGGGGCATGGAACGCGTGGCTAAGGCAGCAAGGAACGGCTGAGACGGTGTCCGACACGATCCATGTCACCCTGATCAGCCGCGACGGTGCGACTCACGAAATGGTCGCCATTCCCGGGCAAACGCTCATGGAAGCGGCGGTTGATCATCACGTGCCCGGGATCGTTGGAACTTGCGGTGGCAGTTGCGCCTGCGCCACTTGCCATGTCGAAATCGCGGAAGGCTGGTTCGAACGCGTCGGGCCACCTTCCGCCATGGAAGTTAGCACGCTCTATTTTGGCAGCCCCCGACGGGAGCGTAGCCGCCTGGCCTGCCAGGTCACCATGACTGCACAGCTGGACGGTCTCGTCGCCACTGTCGCCACAGAATGAATATCAAACTACAACAAGAGGATATGATCATGGCCAAGAAATCTGTTTTGCTGGTTCTTTCCAACGTCACGCCCGGACACAGCGAGGATGAATACAACGACTGGTACACCAACCAGCATCTCGCGGACGTTCTGGCTATCCCCGGATTCAGCCAGGCCCAGCGCTTCAAGATCGTTGGCGAACCGGTCGTCGCCGAGGGCAAGGTGTTCCGTTATGCGGCGAATTACGAGCTGGAAACCGATGATCCGCAGGCCTCGATCGACGAGATGATGCGCATTGTCGGCACCGACAAGATGCCAATGAGCCCCGCTATCGACCCCGGCTTCTACGTGGTGCTTTACGAACCCATCACTCCGATGGTGAAGGCGTAATCAACCTCGCGCCGCGGCTAGCCGCAGTTTTCATCCATCCACGTTCTGGTCAAGGCACCGTCGGAAGCAGTCTAGATGAACAAGATTTACCCTAGTGCAGCAACTGCACTCGATGGGCTGCTGCACGACGGCCTGCTGATTGCCTGCGGTGGCTTTGGCCTGTGCGGGATACCCGAGCGCCTGATCGAGGCGGTGCTGGCCAGCGGGGTGAAGGACCTGACATTCGCCTCCAACAATGCCGGCATCGACAATGAAGGCATCGGCAAACTGCTGCGGACCGGTCAGGTGAAGAAGATGATCGCGTCCTATGTTGGTGAAAACAAGGAGTTCCAGAGGCAGTACCTTGCAGGCGAGCTCGAGGTCGAGTTCAGCCCGCAAGGAACGCTTGCCGAACGGATGCGCGCTGGCGGCGCGGGCATTCCCGGCTTCTACACCAAGACCGGTGTGGGCACGCTGGTGGCCGAGGGCAAGGAATCTAAGGTCTTCGACGGGCAGGAATACATCCTGGAGCGAGGCATCGTGGCCGACGTGAGCCTCGTAAAGGCATGGAAGGCTGATGAGAGCGGCAATCTCGTGTTCCGCAAGACAGCGCGCAACTTCAACGTGCCGGCTGCCACCTGCGGCAGGATCTGCGTGGCGGAAGTAGAAGAAGTGGTGCCGCGCGGGGCGATCGATCCCGACCATATCCACCTGCCCGGCGTCTATGTGCAGCGCATCGTGCTGGGCGCACCCTACGACAAGAAGATCGAATTCCGCACGACCCGCCAGAGGGAGGCCATCTGATGTCTGACACTGCCAAGGGCTGGACCCGCGACCAGATGGCGGCCCGCGCTGCGCGAGAGTTGCAGGATGGCTTCTACGTCAACCTGGGCATCGGCATCCCTACACTGGTGGCCAATCACATCCCCGAAGGCTTCGACGTCACGTTGCAGTCGGAAAACGGAATGCTGGGCATCGGCCCCTTTCCCTATGAGGGGGAAGAGGACGCCGATCTCATCAATGCCGGCAAGCAGACCATCAGCGAACTGCCGGGGACCGCTTTCACGGATAGCGCAACGTCATTCGCCATGATCCGTGGCGGGCACATGGACCTGACCGTGCTGGGCGCGATGGAAGTGTCCGAGACCGGGGACATCGCCAACTGGATGATCCCAGGCAAGATGATCAAGGGCATGGGTGGCGCGATGGACCTCGTCGCCGGCGTAAAGAAGATCATCGTGGTGATGGAACATAACGCCAAAGACGGCAGCCCCAAGTTCATTCCCCACTGCACCCTGCCACTGACCGGGCGGAACGTGGTCGACATGATCATCACCGACCTTTCCGTGTTCCAGCGCCCCGACCATGTATCGCCGTTCCGCCTTGTCGAAACAGCCCCGGGCATAAGTGCGAACGAGATCGGAGCGAGAACGACCGCGCACTTTGTCGCATGACCGACATAAGAAATTACATGCATCAAACGCCGATGTGCGTTTCCTGAATGCCAATCCCGCGATGCCAGTCACGGCTAGCGTGACGGTTACAATATTTACCTGTGCCAAGCCCGCAGGCAGAATGCGAAGTGCGCCGGAGATAGTCCCATGTACCTCTGTCGAGAGCGATGGCGGTCGCATGGCGATCGTTGCCGCCACGCCGCTGGAAAGTGTCGTAATCGAACTGCGGGTGCAGATCACCGCCAAACGCGCGATGGATCGATGCGAGGAGTTCTTCGCCACCAAATGATCGCGGCTCGCATGTCAGCGTGTCAAGCGGCAGGAATGCAAAGGGCGAGTACTCCCAATGCCGATGGATCCACTGCTCACACAGTTCTGCGGGCAAGTGGTGCAGGTCCTGCCGGTTGCGCTCCCACCATTCAGGGAATGGCTCCCGGCCTTCGGCGTCCCCGCGCCAGGGGTTCAGGCGCTCAGGCCAGGCGCAGCTGTTGTCAGGCAGGCAGAGGATTAGTCCACTCCCCTGTAGCCCCACCATTCCGGCCAGCGGACCTTGTGCGGGGTGCGGGTGTTGTTCCAGATCTCGCGCTGCTCCGCCTCAGTCAGGATGCGGTCGCCCAGGCGCGCAAGAGCGGCTTCGATGATCCAGGGATTGAGTTCCCAGTGCACGCGCTTCTCGTCTCGGGGATGTTTCTTGAGCGCGATCGCCAGCATATCCAGCAAGATCGACACTCCGTCATTGATGAACGAGATGATGAACGTGCGTACCTGCTGGGGCGCTTCGTCGCGTCGTCGCGCGCGCGCCGCCTCGATCGCCTCAAGCGAAGCCCGGGCTGCTGCACTGTCGCCAGCCAACCCCTTTCGCGTCAGCTGGAGCAGGAAGGCCTCGGCAGCAGTAATGCGGCGTTCGCATCCTTCCTCGCGTACCGTCACCATTTGTCCCAGTACCGCGTCATGCGGAACGGTCCGGTGCCGGTTCCTGGGCCGCCCGTTCGGATTGCCGGAACTGCCCTTGGCGAAGCGGCTCGCGACAGGCGGGCGGCCATAACCACTCTTCTCCGGCTCGGGCTGATCCTCATCGGCCATGCTGCTCATGCCCTCTTCCCCTTGGGCCATTTCAGGGTGTCCGCATCCATGGTGAACATCTTGATGTCATCGATGTCCCTGGGTTGGAACCGCCGGCTACCGGGCCGGCTCAACGCCGCCTGCGTGACCCAGGTCGCAAGCTTTTCGCGCGGGTGCTCATCACCCCACGCCGGGTCTCGCTGCATGATACCAAGAATGCGCATGGCCTCGTGGGCGTTTTCGGCACTGTAATGAAGTACGCGTTGGACTTCCATGTGCTGGTCGTCTTTGCCCTGACGCTTCGCCAAGGCCATCTCTCGCTTCTCGATCATCTTCAGTACCTTGCGGATCGCCATGCGACTGCCCTTGAGCGCCGCCTGGTAGGTCTGCAGCTCGAGCGCTTCGTCGATCGTGAGTTCACGCTGCTTGTCGCCCTGCATGACCGTCAGGGTCCGGTCGAAGATGATGTCGAATGCCGAGACATGCGGACGCCTCGCCTTCGGACGCCCACGCGGATTGCCGGACTGGCCGGATTGGAACCTGGTGTCTCCACCCTGGCTCATGCCGAGGCCTCCTCGTCATTATCCCGGTGAACGAGCAGTGGCTCCCTGCCCGTCAGGTCGGACCACCGCGTCATGGCAAGGTCGACATAGGCAGGATCGATATCGAGCCCCCGGAACCGGCGATGGACCCGCTCGGCCGCCATCAGGCTGGTCCCCGAGCCAAGAAAGATGTCGAGCACAAGCTCACCCTGACAGGTGACATCGCAGATGGCATCCGCCACCATCGCCACCGGCTTTACCGTCGGGTGCAGCGCCAGGTCCTCGCGCCGGCTGCCCCTCATCGAGTTGACCGAAGCATAGTCCCAGACATTGGTCCGGTTGCGACCATGCTTGCCCAGTTCCACCGTATTGGTGTGCGGGGCATCGCCCACCCTGTAGACGAACACCATCTCGTGCTTCGAGCGATAGAGCGACCCCATGCCGGCATTGCTCTTGTTCCACACGCAGATGTTGAGCAGCGATCCATAGAGTGTGCTGCCCGTTGCGCTGACATCGTCCATGTGCCGCCAGTCCATGCACACGAAGTGCACGGCCCCCTCGCGCGAGACCGCTACGCAGGCGCCCAGCGTATCGGCCAGGAAGGACCGGAACGCGTCCGTGTCCATCTCGCCCGAGGCCATGGCGAACTCGCGGTGCCGCCCCTTCGCATTGGCATGGCCGTTGATCTTCACATTGTAGGGCGGATCAAGGAAGGCACAGTCGATCCGCTCGCCCTCGCCAACAAGACGCGCCAGGAAAGCCCCGTCCCTGCCATCGCCGCAACCGATGCGGTGCTCGCCCAGCTGCCAGATGTCGCCCGGGCGAACCCGCGGGGCAAATGGCACTGCGGGGATGACCTCGTCTGCGGGATCAGGGGTATCGGCCAGGACCACGTCGATCTCGCCCGGCGAGAACCCGGTCAGCGACAGGTCGATATCGATCTCGGGGAGTGAGAGCTCTGACAGTTCCAGCTTAAGGATCTCGAGATCCCAGCCTGCATTCAGCGCGATCTTGTTGTCGGCAAGCCGGAGCGCCTTCTTCTGCGCTTCTGTGAGCCCGGCCAGTTCGATGACCGGCACCTCGACAAGTCCCATCTCCCTTGCCGCCCGCAGGCGGCCATGGCCGGCAATGACCATGCCCTGCTCGTCGGCGAGGATCGGGTTGGCAAAACCGAAGGCGCGGATCGAGGCGACGATCTGGGCAACCTGCCGTTTCGAATGCGTGCGCGCATTGCGGGGATCGGGGGTGAGGCTCGCAGGGGGCCGGTAGACGACCTGAAGCGGGCGATCGGCGCGTCCGGGCGCCGGCGTGGAGTTCATATCCATTGGCGAACAATACGGGAACGACACCCCCGAGTCGAGGCTGGCAACCCCCGCCGGTTGGGGATAATCGGGGGGATCGAAGATAGGACTGGACTGTCGCGCGAAGCCGAGCATGACTGTTCCTGCCCGGCCGTCCCGGGCTCGTGCCGGTAGCGGCGGCCATTCCGGCGCCGCCCAACCGGAGAACCGACATGACCAGCTCCAACCCGTCCCATCACCGCAACCGGCGCATGGCCCGCGAACCGCAGTTGCCACCGAACGAAGCGCCATCCGTTGCAACCGGTGTCCGTGCCTCCCCGGCATCCCTCTCCCGCCTTGATCAGCTCGCAGCCCTGCTCGTGCGCGAGCAGGGAACCACGATCGCCGAGATGATGGAGGCCACCGGCTGGCTTCAGCACTCCGTGCGCGGCGCCATGGCCGGCGCCCTCAAGAAGCGCGGTCTCGTCATCACCTCGCGGAAGATCGACGGCGTCCGCCGCTACCACGCCACGAGGCCAGCATGAGCGCCGATGCCGTTGAAGCACTTGTCGCCGCGATCGGCGAGATGCAGCTCGACGCGCTGCGCCAGGTTTGGAGGGAGCGTTACGGCGCTCCCCCGTCCCTGCGCTCGGTCCCGATCCTGCGCATGCTGCTCGCTTGGCGCATTCAGGCCGACGCCCTTGGTGGCCTCGATCGCGCTACGCGGCGCGCACTCGAACGGACCGGCAAGGTCACGGTCGAAGGCCAGCATCTCGGCATCGGCGCTGTCCTCACCCGCAACTGGAAAGGTCGCAAGGTCACGGTTGTCGTCGAGCAGGATGGGTTCCGACATACAGGAACCCTCTATCCCAGCCTCTCTGCAGCTGCGACCGCAATTGCCGGCAGCCGCTGGAATGGCCCCCGCTTCTTTGGCTTGCGGGATGCACCATGAGCGGCACGACCAAGCCTGTCCGTTGCGCGATCTACACCCGCAAGAGCTCCGAGGAAGGGCTCGACCAGTCCTTCAACAGCCTCGATGCCCAGCGCGAGGCTGGCGAGGCCTATGTCGCGAGCCAGGCGCATGAAGGCTGGACCCTGCTCGCCAACCGCTATAACGATGGCGGTTATTCCGGCGGCAGCATGGAGCGCCCGGGCCTGCAACGCCTGCTGGCCGATATCGCCGCAGGCCAGGTCGACGTGGTCGTCGTCTACAAGATCGACCGTCTCACCCGGTCACTTGCCGACTTCGCCCGCATCGTCGAGATCTTCGAGAAGGCCGGTACGAGCTTCGTCTCGGTCACCCAGAGCTTCAACACCACCAACTCCATGGGCCGGCTGATGCTCAATGTGCTGCTCTCCTTCGCCCAGTTCGAGCGCGAGGTGACCGGCGAACGCATCCGCGACAAGATCGCCGCATCCAAGGCAAAGGGCCTGTGGATGGGCGGCAATGTGCCGCTGGGCTACGACCTGCCTGCCGCCGGTACGCGCATCCTGCAGGTCAACGAGATCGAGGCCGCAAGCGTCCGCGATATCTTTGCCCGCTACCTGGAACTGGGCTCGGTCCATGCGCTGCAGCGCGAACTGGCTGCGGAGGGCATCGTCTCAAAGCGGCGCATCACTGGCAGCGGCAAGCTCATGGGCGGAACGCCCTTCAGCCGCGGTGCTCTGTTCCACTTGTTGCGCAACCGGATCTATCTCGGCCAGATCATCCATCGTGATCAGTGTCACGATGGCGAGCACGCGGCAATCGTTCCCGAGGACCTATTCGATCGAGTCCAGCAGCATCTCGATGCCAATGCCCGTCGCCATCGCAGTGCCGGCGAACGCCGCCTATCGCGGGCGCCGCTGGCCAGCCGGATCTTCGATGCCATGGGCGAGCCGATGAGCCCGACCTTCTCGCATGGCAAGTCGGGGCGCGCCTGGCGCTATTATGTATCGGCCTCCTTGCAGAAGGGAGCTCCCCCGCGTGACGACGAGATTATCCGTCGCCTCTCCGCACCGGCCCTCGAACGCGTGCTGGCACAAGCAGTGACCCGCTGGTTGCCCGGCGAGGCCAATCCGCTGGCGAGGATAGCGACGGTTCACCTTCGCGAGAACGGGTTTGCCATCACGCTCGACCGATGCCGCGCTGCCGAGCTTGCCGGCAGGCTGGCCGATGGCGAGGAACTCTTCGTCAACTCCAACTCCACCTGCACTATTGCTCTGCCCATCGCTCTCCCGCTGCGCGGCGGCAGATGTCGTGTTACCACTGGCACGCACAACCCGGCCATGCCTGACCCTGTCCTGATCGGCGCCCTGCGCAAGGCCCATCGCATGCTCTCTCGTGAGCGCGGCATGCCCTTCTGCGAGGCTGCCCCAGTCTCGCCATACGACCGTCGCCTCCTGCGCCTTGCTTTCCTCGCCCCCGACATCCAGCGCGCCATTCTTGCCGGGTACCAGCCGGCCGGTCTCAATCTCGAAAGATTGATGGGCATGGAGATCCCGCTGGACTGGGCAGAGCAGCGCGTCATGCTGGGATACGCGTGAGCGCTTTGCCTGTTATTGCGCATAACAGGCCTGTTCCGGGCGAATAAGTGTCCTGATACCGTCGATTAAGTGCCCTGTTATGACGAATAACAGGGAACAGCGATTTTGCGCACCCAAACCGCAGAAATTAAGCGTCTTTCTTGCATGCGCCGCCTTCCATCTCGTCAGAATCCACCTGTTTTGGGCCTCAATTTTGGATTTTTCCCTGTTCTGGCCTGATAACAGGCAAACCGAACCGATTGCGATCCGGCCAGAGACGGCGCCCGCGAAGCCCGCCTTGATGCGCCCCGGAGACGGTCTGCACATGGCGCGGCTGACGGATTGGGGCATGCAAACCCGGCCTGTTCCGCCGCCTTGCGGGCGTGGTCTTCGGATGTGAGACAAGTGCTGGGGGTGCGTGGCGGGGGGTAGTCGACCGGCGTCGAACCTTCTTTTGTGGATGCCGCTCGGTTTGCAAGGATTTTCTGAACTTATGA
>CAZWEY010000006.1:0-36270 GCA_964632055.1 uncultured Sphingomonadaceae bacterium | reverse complement strand
CCGGCCATTGGCGACATCGAGACAGGGAATGACACGGATGCGGACGGTCATGGGATCAAGCCTTTTCCGCCATGGCAATAGCGGCCGCCAGATCGAGCCGCCCTTCATAAAGCGCGCGGCCCGTGATCACGCCCTCGATCCCGTCCGCAGCATGAAGTGCCAGCAGGCGGATATCATCCAGCCCCTTGACCCCGCCGCTGGCGATCACCGGGATATCCACGCGGCGGGCAAGCTCCACGGTGGCGTCGATATTAACGCCTTTGAGCAATCCATCCCGGCCAATGTCGGTAAACAGCAGGCTCGCAACCCCCGCATCCTCGAAGCGGCGGGCAAGGTCGACCACTTCGACGTCGGACACGTCGGCCCAGCCCTCGGTCGCAACCATGCCGTCCTTCGCGTCCACCGCGACGACGATGCCGCCGGGAAAGGCCTTCGCCATGTCCTTGACGAATTCGGGGTCTTTCAAGGCCGCCGAGCCCATCACCACGCGCGAAACGCCGAGATTGAACCAGCCTTCCACCGCCTCGCGCGTGCGGATGCCGCCGCCCAGCTGCACATGGCCGGGGAACGCCTCAAGGATAGCTTCCACCGCCCCGCGGTTTTCCGCCCGACCCGCAAAGGAGCCGTCGAGATCGACCACATGGAGGAATTGCGAACCGGCCTGAGCAAACAGCAACGCCTGCGCGGCCGGGTTGTCGCCATAGACGGTGGCGCGCGCCATATCGCCTTCGGACAGGCGGACGACCTGGCCGCCTTTCAAGTCGATGGCGGGAAATACGATCATCTCAGGGCTTCCAATCGAGGAAACGGGACAGGAATTCGAGGCCATAGGACTGGCTCTTTTCCGGATGGAATTGCACGCCTATCACATTGTCGCGCGCAACGGCGGCGGTCAGCCCGCCGCCATGGTCCGTCATCGCGGCTATGTCCGTGCCATCGTCCGGCGTGAAATGGTAGGAATGAAGGAAATAGGCCTCGCCGGCCTCGATGAGGTCCGAGCCTTGCGAGTGCGGGGTGAGCGCCACATCGTTCCAGCCCATGTGGGGCACCTTGATGGCCGGGTCTGTGCGTTCGATCAGCGCAACTTCGCCCGCGATCCAACCAAGCCCCGCCGTCTCCCCATGCTCCAGCCCGCGCGTCGCGAGCAATTGCATGCCCACGCAAATGCCGAGGAACGGCGCACCGCCGATGTGGACCCGCTCGTCCATCGCCTCGATCATCCCATGGATCGCCTGCAAGCCTTCCATGCAGGCCCGGAACGAGCCGACGCCCGGCAACACGATGCGATCCGCCGCGCGCACCACATCGGGATCGGCGGTGAGTTTCACCCCCTTCGCCCCTGCCGCCGCCAGCGCGTTCTTCACCGAGTGGAGATTGCCCGCGCCGTAATCGACGAGGGCGATAACTTCAGCCATTCTATGTGTCCGCACGCCCATCCGGGCGCGCGCTCCTCGCTATGCGGGCAGGCAAGCTGCCCCCGCTGCGGGCGGCTAGTCGGCCTTGCGGCGGCGCTGCCGCCGAAATTCTGCATTTACCCACCGAGCTGCCCCTTGGTGGAAGGGATCGCCCCGCCCTTGCGCGGGTCCAGCTCCACCGCCGTGCGCATAGCGCGGGCAAAACCCTTGAAGATGCCTTCGATGATGTGGTGATTGTTCTCGCCATACAGCAGTTCGATGTGCAGCGTGATGCCGACCGCCTGCGCGATCGATTGGAACCAGTGCTGAAACAGCTCGGTATCCATTTCGCCCAGCCGTTCCTGCGTGAAGGCTGCATGCCACACCAGCCAGGGCCGCCCTGAAATGTCGAGAGCGACGCGGGCCAGTACCTCGTCCATCGGGGAATAGGCCATGCCGTAGCGGCCGATGCCCGCCTTGTCGCCCAGCGCCTGCGAAATGGCCTGGCCGATGGCGATGGCGCTGTCTTCCGTCGTGTGGTGCTGGTCGACGTGAAGGTCGCCCTTGATGTGGCAGGTGATATCGATCAGCGAATGGCGGCTGAACTGCTCGATCATGTGATCAAGAAAGCCGATCCCGGTCGAAACGTCGTATTTGCCCGTCCCGTCGAGATTGACCGAGACGGCGATATCCGTCTCGTGCGTCTTGCGGGCGATGCTGGCGGTGCGCGCGCTGGTCATGGCTTTGCCTATAGGCCGCCTCGCGCCAAGCGCAATATGGCAAGCACCCTGCAAAATCGCTCCGCCGGTGCAAATCGGGCGCTTTGCCCTTGACCGGCCAGACCGGCAACGCCACCTATCTACCCATCATGACAGAAGAAACGCCCGACAGCCTGATCCCCTATGACGAAATCGTGCAGGAAGCACTGCGCGCGGTGGTGGGCCGCGTTCTGGGCCAGATAGAGGCATCGGGCGGCCATCTGCCCGGTGCGCATCATTTCTACATCACCTTCAAGACCGGGGCTCCCGGCGTCTCCGTCCCGCCCCAGCTGCGCGAGCGTTTCCCCGACGAGATGACGATCGTGCTGCAGAACAAATTCTGGGATCTGGCGGTCAGCGACGAAGGCTTCACTGTCGGCCTGAGCTTCAACCAGATCCCCGCAAAGCTCGATGTGCCCTTTTCCGCGATCACCGCCTTTGTCGATCCGGCGGTCGATTTCGGGCTTCAGTTCCAGGCAGCCGATGCCGACCTGCCGCCTGAACCGCATGAGGATGCCGAGAATGATTCGCCCGAACAAGGCGAATCTGACGGTTCCAATGTGGTTTCGGTGGATTTTGGCCGCAAGAAATAGCGATGGCCCGCCGCCCCGCCAAACCTGCCCCGGCCGCGCCTGAAGACTCATCTCAAGCGGAAACTGGCTCGGGCAAGGACCAGACCCGTGCCCTGCTGGCCGATCTGGCCCTGCGCGGCGGGGCCATGCTGGCCCGCAAGATCATCGACAGGCGTTTGACGGCGATGAAATACAGCCCGGCGGAAAGCACGAAGATCCTCGCCGGACAGGGCTTCACCAGGGCAGCGGCCTCTGCTGCGGCGGCAAGGCTTGGCCTTAAAGCCTTGCCCGGCTCGCTGCTGATAGGCGGCGTAGTGCTCGCCAAGACGCTGTATGACCGCAAGCGCAAGAAGGCCGGAAAAGTCGCTCGTGACAAGTAACGGTTGATTTGCGGACCCACTTCGCGGCAACAGCAGCCATGGCCAACAGCACTTTTTGCTCACCCACCGCTCTTGCCCGGCGCGGGCTGATGTTCATCCTGTCCTCGCCATCGGGCGCGGGCAAGACCACCATTTCGCGCAAGCTGCTGGCCGCAGACGATAATCTGGGCATGTCGGTTTCGGTGACGACCCGCTCCATGCGGCCGGGCGAGGTGGACGGGAAGGATTATCACTTCACCGACCGCGCAGGTTTTGACCGGATCGTTGCGCAAGACGGCTTTCTCGAATGGGCCGAGGTGTTCGGCAATTGCTATGGCACCCCGCAAGCCCAGATCGAGCAAGGGCTGGCCGAGGGCCGCGATTTCCTGTTCGACATCGACTGGCAGGGCACCCAGCAGCTCTATCAGCGCGCGGAAAAGGACGTGGTCCGCGTCTTCCTGCTGCCGCCCAGCATCGAGGAACTGGAGCATCGCCTGTCCTCGCGCGGCACCGATAGCGCCGCAGTGATAGCCGACCGCATGGCCCGCGCCCGCGCCGAGATCAGCCATTGGGACGGTTATGATTATGTCGTCGTCAATGACGATATCGAGGAATGCTTCGAAAAGGTGCGCACCATTCTCGCCGCCGAACGGCTCAAGCGTTCGCGACAGGCCGGGCTGACAGACTTCGTGCGCGGCTTGATGCGCTAGGGTCTAATCCAGCCGCTGGTCGAACTGGACGATATTGCCGTCCGGGTCCTTGAGGATGCAGGTTCGCAACGTCTTGCCTGGCGCTTCGCCGAACAGGATCGAATCGCTGTTGGAAGGCGGCACCATCACATGAGCGCCCGCCGCAACCGCGCGCTGGTGAAGCTCGTCCACGTGATCGACCCAGAAGCCGAAATGGTGATAGCCATAATCGAAGAACGGCTTGGGTTTGGGCTTTCCGCCCCTATCATGCTGATCTAGCACGATGAACGCTTCGTCCGGTCCGTCGCTCCAGGCCAGATAAACGCCGCGCCGCGTATGAGGTTTGAGCTCGCCTACCGCCTCGAATTCTTCGGTTGCATCATGCCGGACCTTGAGGCCCAGCACATCGCGATAGAAACCCAGCGCCTTTTCCATGTCGCAAACGCCGATCGCGACATGGCCCAGATTACGAAAACCCATTTACTCTCTCCCGCCTGATGATCGAAAACTACCAGCGATTACCGGCCTTGCAAGGCGGCAGGCCTTGCCCGGAGCCGCAGGGACGGCTAGGCGCGCGGCGAACTGTTCATTTGAGGAAAGCCCGCCATGACCGCCCAGCTTGCCCCCGCCATCGAAGCCGCCTTTGACGCCCGCGACAGCGTGACGCCTGCCAGCGCCGATGTCCGCACCATCGTCGATCAGGCGTTAGACCTGCTGGATAGCGGCGCAGCGCGCGTTGCCGAGAAGGTCGACGGCGCATGGCAGGTCAATCAATGGCTCAAGAAGGCCGTTCTGCTGAGCTTCCGCCTCAACGACAATGGCGTGATGGATTATGGTTCCGGTGGTGCGCCTGCCTTTGACAAGGTGCAGCTCAAGTTCACCGGCTGGGACGAGGCCCGCTTCAAGGCTGCCGGCATCCGCGTGGTGCCGGGCGCGGTTGTGCGCCGCAGTGCGCATATCGCCAAGGGCGTGGTGCTGATGCCGAGCTTCGTCAATCTCGGCGCCTATGTCGGCGAAGGCACCATGGTCGACACCTGGGCCACCGTCGGCAGCTGCGCCCAGATCGGGAAGAATGTGCATATTTCCGGCGGTGCGGGGATCGGCGGCGTGCTGGAGCCGCTTCAGGCAGGCCCGGTCATCATCGAGGATAATTGCTTTATCGGCGCGCGCTCGGAAGTCGCCGAAGGCGTGGTGGTGGGCGAAGGCGCGGTGCTGTCGATGGGCGTGTTCATCGGCGCATCAACCAAGATCATCGACCGCGCAACGGGCGAGGTCCATATCGGCCGCGTGCCGCCTTATTCGGTGGTGGTTCCCGGTGCTTTGCCGGGCAAGCCGCTGCCCGATGGCACGCCCGGCCCGTCGCTCTATTGCGCCGTCATCGTCAAGACGGTGGACGCGCAGACCCGCTCCAAGACCGGCATCAACGAATTGCTGCGCGACTAGGCTCAGGACCAGTCAGCTCAGGGTTTCGAACATGGCCTGAGCCGATTTGCGCTGCCCCATGCGGGCCAGCCATGCCGCGAAATGCGGGCGGCTATCGGCGCTGGCCCAGGGCGCAGTCGCACCCATGGTGGCATAAAAGGCGTAAAGCAGAATATCGGCCATGCTCAGCCTGTCGCCGGCGAGATAGGGCTTCCCGGCCAGCTCGGCATCGAAGCGGGCGAGGCCATCTTCGCAAAGGCGCTGATGATAGGCTTGCGCATCAGGGCCCAAAATCCTGTGCCCTTGATAAAATGCCTCGGCATCCGACCCGCCGCGCCACCATGCCACCAGAGGCTGAGCGATCTCGAAATCGGCCCGCCGCGTCCACATCCTGGTGATGGCCCGCTGTTGCGGTTTCTCTCCGATCAGCGATGAGCCACCTTGCGCCACTTCATCGAGATATTCGCAGATTGCCGTGATCTCGGTGAGGACGGTTCCGTCATCCAGCCGCAGCGCCGGGACTTCGCCACGCGGATTGACGTCGCGGAGATACGCCTCGCCACGATTTTCCAGCCTCGCCAGGCTGACCACTTTGATATCGAGGTCCAGCCCGCCCCGCTCCAGCACGAAAAGCCGCACGGTAACCGGGTTAGGACCGGGGGCGTCCGTATCGTAGAGGATCATTTTGCCTGACCGCCCAGCTTGAACACCCACAAGGTGCGCTGCCGGGTGATGCCCTGGGTTTCCGGTGTGAAGGCGCGAAAACCGAGATCGAACGGCATACCGCCGCCCGACACCACGGCAACATATTGCGTGCCATCGACGGCATAAGTGATGGGGAAGCTATAAGGGCTGTCATCCAGCCGGGTTTCCCACAAGACCTCTCCCGTTGCGCTGTCCAGTGCGCGGAAACGGCGGTCGAGCGTACCTTCGAACAGGATGCCGCCCGCCGTGGCGAGCATGGCGCTGGCCGGGGTCATCCGTGTGCGCCGGCTCCATGCGACATCGCGGCCAGCAAGGTCCACCGACACGAGATGCCCCAGATTGCCGTCGGTATCGGGCCGCTTGGTCAGCTCCAGCCGCATATCGCCCACCGGCGTATCCGCATCGTCCAGCAGGGTGATGTTCATGCAGCTTTCGACCATCGGCACAAAAAGCCTTGCCGTGCGCGGATCGATTGCGGTGGCGGGCCAGTTGCGGGTCCCCAGTGCGCCGGGGCAAACGACCTTGGGCTTGTTCAGTTCGGGCACCAGCGCCGGGTCATAGGTCTTGCGGCCGGTAACCGGGTCGATCGCGGTAACGAGGTTCTGCAGGCCAAGATCCTTCGACCACAAATAGCGGCCCGTCCTTGCATCAAGAGCATCGATAATGCCCAGCTTGCCCACGGTGAGGACCGCCTTGCGGCCATCGACCGGCACAATGCTCTGCTCGAAGGCCCAGTCCAGATCCCACACATCGCCGGGGAAATGCTGATAATGCCAGGCAAGCTTGCCGCTGTCGGGCCGCAGCGCCAGCGTGGAATTGGTGAACAGCGCATCGCCCGACTTGCCGCTGCGGGCATTTGGCTTGAGCAAGGTGCCGATCTTGTAAGTCTGCGCAGTGCCGAAATAGAGCAGGTCGAGATCGGGGTCATAGCTTGGCGCTGTCCAGACAGACCCGCCGAAGCGCTCGTCCACCGGCGCGCCGTTCCAGCTGTCGCCGCCCGGCTGGCCCGGCCGCGCGATGGTGTGGAAACGCCATTCCTCCTTGCCGGTTGCGGCATCGAGCGCGACGATGAAACAACCGCCCTTGTAATCCTGCCCCTGGCAACCCGACATGCCCTGGATGATCCTGCCCTTCACCGCCAGCGGCGCTGCGGTGAGCTGGAGCTTGTGCTGCTCCTCTTTTGCCAGGGCGACATCCCAGCGCAGCTTGCCGCTGCGCATGTCGAGCGCGATCATGTGGTTGTCGGTGGTCGGGGTGTAGATCGCATCGCCATAGATCGCGATGCCGCGGCCCTGGGAAAAGGGCAGGCGCACCGGCCTGGACTTGCGCTCGAAGCGCCAGATCTGGTCGCCCGTGGTGGCGTCGAGCGCCTGCACATTGCCACTGTCGACGAACATCACCCCATCATGAACAAGCGGCGTAATGGCGTTGGTGCCGGTCCCGAGCGGCAAGGCCCAGGCCAGCGTCAGCCCGGCAGCGTTGCCCGTGTTGATCTGGTCGAGCGGACTGAAACCAAGCCCGTCAGGCGTGCGCCGCCAGTTGATCCATTGATCCGGCCCTGGCTTGTTCAGCATCTCGTCGGTGACCAGAGACAGCCTGTCGGCCAGAGCTTTCAGCCGGGCCTGATAGGCATCATGGAAGGCATCCTGCGAGCCTGCGGTCGCAACCATCCCGCCATGCGGGGCACCGCTGGCGGTCAGCGGCCCTGCTTCGGGAACTGGCGCGGACGCAGCCGGTGCATTGCTCGATGCTCCGGCGGGCGGCATCCCGTTCACATCGCGAAGTAGCGCCACCAGCGCATCATAGGCTTCGTCCGAAAGCGTGCCCGGCGCAGCAGGCGGCATGGTGCGAATATGCGCGGCAAGGGCATCTGGCCCGCGTGCAGTCCATCTAGCAACAAATGCCTCGCCGCTGACGGGAGGACCGAAGGCCCCGCCAAAACCGGCCCCATGGCAAACCGCGCAGTCCTTTTCATAGACCTTGCGGCCCAGCTCCAGCTGGCTTTGCGCAGGCCCAGCAACAAGGGCCGTCCCGCCCAGCAAACCGGCAACTCCAGCCACCGCAGCCAAACCGGCAAGTCGCAGCCGCGATGCAGAAAAACCAACGCCCGGCATCCAATTTTCTCCCATTATTCGAACGCCTGCGCTAACCGCCCCGCCTCTGCCGGTCAACCGCACCTGGCGAGTTCCACCATTCCATACCGGCTTTTCCATCAGGGTCATTGTCAGCGCGCCATGCAGCCTTATGAAAGGGGCCATAAGCCTATCCGGCCATCACAGGACGACCATCATGACTCTCCCCGCTGCTGCCCAGACCGACAGCCTGACCCAGGCCGATATCCGCGAGGTCTGCGCCAGCGTCACCAAACAGATCAGCCGTGAATACATGGCCGAGTGCAGCCGCGCGCGCGAAACGCCTAAGGAATTGTGGCGGGTGATGCGCGAGACGGGGCTGTTCGGCCTTGGCGTGCCCGAAGAATTCGGCGGGCTTGGCGGACACCTCGCAGAAGTCGCGCTGGCGCTCGACCTCATGGGTCAGGGCGGGCTGATGCCGTTCCGCTTCGTCACGACCCAGATGGCGCGCACCACGCTGCGCCATCATGGCAGCGACGAACAGAAGGAACGCTATCTGGTCCCGGCTGCAAAGGGCGAGATCACCTTCGCCTTTGCTCTGACCGAGGCAGACGCCGGCACCAACAGCTTCAACATCCGCACCTATGCCGAACGCCAGCCCGGCGGCGATTACGTCGTCAACGGCACCAAGATGTGGATCACCGGCATTCACGAAGCCGATTATGCCATCTTGATAACACGCACCTCGAAATTCGATCCCGCCGTCAAGAAATCGGGTTTCTCGGTCTTCATCGTCGATCCGAAAAGCGCAGGCATCTCGCTCGGCCCGATCGATATCGGCCTGCACATGGCCGATCGCAGCTGGGAGGTGCATTTCGACAATGTCCGTATCCCGGCCGAGAACATGATCGGCGAGGAAGGGCGCGGGCTGGAAGCGCTGTTCGACTGCATCATCCCCGAACGCCTGCTCGCCGCAGGTCTCAATGTCGGCCTGTCCACATTCGTGCTGGAAAAGACTGCGGAGTTTGCCCGCAATCGTGCTCCGTTCGGTGCGCCGATCGGCTCCTATCAGGGGGTCCAGATCCCCATGGCCGAGGCGCTGGCGGCGACCGAAGGCGCGCGTGCGCTGGCCTATCAGGCCTGCCGCAAGTTCGACGCGCAAATCGACAGCGGGATGGAAAGCGACATGGCCCGTTTCCTCTCCGCCGAAGCCTATCTCAAATCGGCCGATCTTGCGATGAACACGCATGGCGGGGCGGCCTGCGATATGAGCCAGGACGTGATCCCGTTCTATCTCTACGCCAAGTTCCAGTCGATCGCCCCGATCAACCGCAATGTGTGCCTTTCGGCCATTGCCCAGCGCGAGTTCGGTTTTCCCAAGAGCTATTGAGCGGGCGCTTCGCGAAAACCGGGCAGCACCTTCTCGCCGAACAGGCGCACGGTCTTCACCATCTTGTCGAAGCCCGCGTCCTCGTTGAGCAGGAACAGCAACGCGCCCGCGCCCACATCGTCGCGCCAGCGCGCCAGCTGCG
The DNA here is from genome assembly GCA_964632055.1 of uncultured Sphingomonadaceae bacterium. GTDB lineage: Bacteria > Pseudomonadota > Alphaproteobacteria > Sphingomonadales > Sphingomonadaceae > CANJYE01. The sequence continues at coordinate 26,767 of CAZWEY010000006.1, read as the reverse complement.
CGCGGCACTGGTCGGGCGTCCCGGCTATGGCCCGGTCATGGGCAAACTCGGCCAGTGGCACCTTCTCGCCCCGATCCAGCCGGTCGTAAATGCCATGCGGATCGGCAATCTCCAGCCCGGCCTTGATATAGCCCAGGTGGAAATCGATCACGCTTTGATACCATTCGTCGACCACCTCCTGCTCGGTTTCGGCCACCCAGGCATTGCGGGTAACGATAACGAAGGGATCGCGTCCGGCCTCCTTGCAATAGGCCCGATAGCGACCGGCCATCGCCGCCTCTTCGGCCAGGGTCTGCATATTGTCGGTGATCCAGCCATCGCCCAGCCGCGCCGCCCGCTTCATCCCTGCATCCGACAGGCCACCCACCCAGAACGGCGGGTGCGGCCGCTGCACGGGCAAGGGAACCGCGGGCAGATCGGCCACCTGGAAATGCTTGCCGGAGAAATTGAAGCGGCCGCTGGTCCAGCCTTCGCGCAGCAGGGTGATCGCCTCGTCGGTGCGCGCGCCGCGATGGCGCGGGTTCACCCCGTGACCCTCGAATTCATAATCGCGATAGCCGATGCCAATCCCGAAGATCACGCGGCCATTGGATATGACATCGAGGCTGGCCACCTGTTCGGCCACGGCGGTTGGCTGATAAAGCGGCAGGATGAAGATGACCGGCGCCAGCCTGATCGTGCGGGTGCGCGCCGCAATCGCTCCAAAGGTCACGAAAGGCGCGGAAGTCTGACATTCCGGCGAAAAGCTGTGATGGGTCAGCGACAGAAAATCGAACCCTGCCGCTTCCGCTTCCTGCGCCAGTTCATAGGTCTGGTGAAACGGGTCGTCGCTGGAGGAATCGAAAATCAGGGGAATGCGTATCCCGAATTGCATCATGCAGCCTTTCTCCAAGCATCGAGCGATGCAGGCTTGACTGACCTAAGGGCTTGGCAGGAACAGAGCAACTGCCGGACACGCGAGACTGATAGTTTAGCGAGGGTGGCAGCGCAGAATCTCGTTCAACAGTCATAAAGCTCTGCGCCCCGATCATGCCGATGCTATGGCGACAGTGGAGAGGACACGCAGACCATGAATATTTGTGGAAAGCGAAAAGGCTTGCTTGTGATGGCCGCCCTGCCCGTGCTGGCCCTTTCTATGGCCTGCGCCGCCATGACCGGCCCAGACTCCGAGACCGCGGCAGCCGAGCAGGATGAAGGCCTCGATGAGGCTGGCGGGGCGATGGCCTGCGGCCCGTTCGACAAGGACTGGCATTTTCTGGCCGGATGCCTGCGCTCGATCCGCGACGACTGGGCGCGCGCCTCTGGCGATGAACGGTTGAAGGCAGCCCGCAACGCACGCGAAACCGTGGAAAGGGCGCTTGCGGATCGCCGCACGAGCTATGCCGCCGGGGCGCGCATGATCGATCGGAGCAGTGCGGAACGCGACTATCTGGAAGCCCGGGCCAAGGCCCCGCGCGCGCCGGAACTCTTCATCTATCAGGCCAACCAGCTCGGTCAGCCCTATAATGGCATGGGGCAAAGCGGCATGGCCTATTTCCTTGTCCATTTCGCCCAGCTCGCCGCAAAGACCAAGGGCGCAGAGGCGGATGAAAGCTATTATCGTTCAGCCGCCGAAGGCATATTGCACACGGTTCTGGCTCCATCCGCCAAGGGTGGGCTGACCAGCCAGCAGACCTGCCGCGCAGACCGGCAAAGGCAATGCGCGTGGTTTCACTCGATCACCCGGCGCGACAAACCAGCCGATTTCGGCGTCACGCTCAATCAGACCCTGCATGTGCTGCGCGATCTTGGATCGATCGCCGACATTTACGAACGCAATGGCTGGGAGCTTCCGGCAGATATCGATGCCCATATCGCTGCGGGCTTGAACCAGCTGTTCGTGGAGGAAAAACGGCGTTCCAGCGGCGATTTGCCGACCATGGCCGACTATCTCACACCTGCCGTTGGCGCCGCCAATGTCCGCTGGCTCTATTACGGCTTCAACCGCGAGCGACCCGGCGGGGCAGGAGGCTATTTCCTTGGCCGCAACGGCAAGGATTGCGGCTATCAGGTTCATGTGCTGGACCTGACCAAACAGGTGCTGAAACGCGCCAGGCAAAAGGCCATCTGGAACGATGCGCAAGCCTTTTCCTGCAATGGCCCGCTGGCGCAGGCCTGGCGGGGAACGCAGATCCGGATGAGCAGCGCCGACCCGGCGCAATGGTCCGAACCGCGCTTCCCGAAGGACACCAGCTGCAAGCCGAAACATGTGGCAAAATATCGCAGCATCGCTGCCTATTACGACAAGGCCTTCGCCTCCTGCGGCCTATAACAGCCGCGCAGCCAGCAGCTCCGCCATGCAGCGGCACCCCGCCTCGTTCAGATGCACATCGTCATAGAACATGGCCGGATCGAAGGCATTTTCGAGATCGAGCAGATCGGCCCCCTCGGCCCTGGCCGCCTGTGAAAGGATGCGGTTCAGCATCTGGCGCTTGGCGATCAGCTCTTCATAGACTTTCGGCCGCTTGTGACGGATGCGCAGCCAGGCCAGGCCGCGATAATCGCGCGCCACAAAGGGCATGGTCGCAAGTGTCAGGCGGAAACCGAAATCGCGCGCAGCAGAGCAAAACAGGCGAACCAGTCCGGCCAGAGCCTGGGCATTGCCCTCGAAATCAGGCTCGCCCGCAGCTTCTTCCACCGGCAGGACCGGGGCATAACGCTGATCGGCGAAATTCCAGTATCCGCCCGGCTGCACCAGCGCCAGAACATCGTTGGACGGCATGACAACAACGACATGGGCTGGCGCGCGGTGGACAACCTTGTTCATCAACCTGTTGAAAAGATGCAGCATGGTGCTGCCTGAATAGCCGCCATTCAAGACCGTTGCGTCCCGTCCGGCCAGCCGGTCGTTCAGCAAGTCGCAAAAGCGGCTGCCCTGCGCGATGAAGGAACATTCGACGAAGCTGTCGCCCAGCACATAGATTCGTTCGCCCTCGCGGCCCCGGTGCTGCGGGGCAAGGATAAAGCCGTCCGGATCGGTTTCGATGGCGTAATCGCCTGCTTCTATCGAACCATTGGTCTGGCGCAGATAGCGCGGCGTGGGCGCAACGGTCCGGCTGATCGAGGGGCCGAATTCCTTGAGCCGGATCGAACGGCGCTCTGGCGCAATGGCAGGAGCTCGAGCGGCGCGCGGCTGTGCCACAGCCTTGGCAAGGGCAGGGGCAGGGGCAGGGGCAGCCGCTGGCGGGTTAGGTGACTTAACAGGCAGTGGGGCAGGCGGAGCAACACAAACCCCCGTCGCGCTGGCCAGCCAGCCCGGCTCTGCCTCATAGCCGAAATGCTCGAAATCGCGGGCAAAATGATCCTGCACCAGCCGGGCCAGCCGCCTGTCCCAGAATTCACCAAGCCGCGAGCCGGACGACGTTTGCGCAGGCGATGCATTGACTTCGCCCGCCACGCGGCTTTGCGTCTTGCCGGTGATGCGCGCCATGATCGCGTCCATGTCGGCATCGAAGCTTTCCTGCCGCCCGATATGATCATAGGCAATCTCGGCCATCATCGCGTCGTCATATTGCACGCGCCAATGGTTGTTCTGTTCATATGGGCTCTGGGCGCAAATCGCCTCGATGAACTCGGCAAAGCCGGGCCTGTATCCCCGCTCCTTGCCAAGCGCGGCGATCAGCTGGCGATAGGGCCGCGATTTGCGGTCGGCGATGCGATCGAGATAGCAGGAGAGCAACCGCGCAAAAGGGTCGCGCACGAAGGTGAAGCGAAAATAATCCGGCCCGGACAGAACGTCCTTCAACAAATCCTCGTTGAGCTGGCGCGGCGCCAGCAGCGGCGCGCTCGCCCGGTCATGGACGGAAGGCATGGGGCTGCGCGTGCCCTGCAATTCCAGCTGGTAGCAGACATGCTTGACGGTGGAATTGGCCGCTTTGCCAATTGTATGGAAGAAATACCTGTTTTTTAGCGATATATAGGAATGATCCTGGAAATCGATGCCCGGCTTGATCGCCGCGATGCGCTCTATCAAGCCTGCGCTCGGTGCGTCGCTTTTTCTGCCCGCAAACAGCCCATCCAGACGATCCTTCATGCCTTTGCGCGTGCTCATCGGCTCAGCCCGATCATGGCGTCGAGCTGCGGATAGACAGCCTGCTGGCCATAGCGGGCCACAATTCCGGCGCGGTTTGCAGACAGGATTTCTGCCCGCTGTGCCTCGTCCAGCACCTCAAACGCCATGATTTGTGCCATGGCTGCGCTCACATCCTTCACACACCAATCCGCCGGATAGACCCGTTCTGCATCCTCCCATTGCCACACCACCGGATGACAGCCCGCCAGAACCCCGTCGGCAATGGCATAATGGAAGGATTCATGATCGCTGGGCGAGAGGATATGGTCGATCCCCTCATACCATTGCGCCACATCATTGCCCCAATCTTCAAATTGCACCATGCCGCGCAGCATTGGGTCGCTCTCGATCCGCTCATATTGCGCAGAAAACCAGGCCATTTCCTCGCGCCTGTTGGCGGCAAACATATAGGCCAGCCGGTCGGGCTGCTGCCCCTTCACATGCAACCGCGCATCCATGCCTTGCCCGCGCAAGGCAGCCAGCAGATCGAGCGCGCGATCGAATCGCTTGCTGTGCGGGATCATGCCGAGCAGGCCCAGCGTAATCGCCCCGCCATCGCGCTTGCGAGGCGCGAACCGATATTCATCCTCCAGCACGAAATTGGGGATGGTCACGCATTTGTCTTCGGCCCAGCCATAAAGCGCGATGGCCTCGCGCCTGATCCGCTCGGAGACGAAGATGAAGCGCTCCACCGCTTGTGCGTCGATCTGCGAAGTGAATTTCTGCGCCCTTTCGCGGACTTCCTGCGCATGGCAGCGCACCACCAGCCGGGCGCCATCGCGCAGGTTCTGCGAATGCCACACCGCATTTTGCAGGCCCCATTCGCAGAACACCACATCAGCCCATTGCGCGGCCTTGCGGGTCGCTTCCTCGTCGAAAGGCGCACTCCATTGCCAGGGGTCGCGGCGCACATGATGGCCGCTTGCCTTCAGATGCGAGGCATAAGGTTCGATGAATTTCAGCCCATGGCCGGAAACAAGGATGCGAGGGGAGGAAACCTCGACCGGGTGATTGAGGCAATGCTGCACAAGTGCCGGACCTATCACCTCTTGCGAGAAGTGCTGGCCGATCTCTTCTGCAAGCGTCGCCGGAGCAGGGCGATCCTCTTTCAACAAGGCTGTAAATTGCTCAAAACCGGTGATGTAGAAGGGATAATCCTCGCCCAGCAACTCCCGGTTGATCGCATTGGGCCAGCAGAAACAACGCGCACCCAGCGCCGCCATTTCGACCAGCTTGGTGGACAGTTCGAGCGTGTATTCTTCAAGACTTGCCGGCCGCCAGCACCAGACATAATCCATCCCGGCCATCAGGCGCATGGCGTCATCGCGGTTGAGATCGCCATGGAACTGCCCGCCCAGAGCCTTGATCCGCGACAGCAGCTGAGCGCGCAGCCCGGCAACGGCAAAACCTGCGGACCGATCCGAAATCTTGCCAGAGGCGATATGCAGCTCGATTGCCACGCCCTGAGCGCGCAAGCGCTCGGCCCAGTCCAGCAGCTCCAATATGCCCCATTGCGGGTTGATCTTGCCGGCATAGCCGACCCTGATAGCGCGCCCGGCAGTGGGCGTGCGAGAAGCAGCGGCCAGCTCCACTGGCGGGATGGAGGGAGGAAGCAGACAGGCTTCGAACGCCCGGCCGCCGCATTGCTCCAGCGCCGCTGCGATCTGCGGGGTCTGCACCAGCAGCTTTGCCGCCTGCGTTGCGGCGATCGCCACCTGTTTCTGGCGTCGTTCAGGGAAGCTCGGCCCCTCTTCGCCCAGTTCATAGAAATCGGTAAGATAGGCAAAGGCGCGCGAGCGAAACTGGCGGGTGGAAAGCACTTGTTCTGCCACATCGCAGCCCCGGACCACGACATTGCGCACACCGGGCAGTTGATCATCCAGCCGCCGCAAAATGGCGCAGGCATGGTCGATCTGAAAACGCTGATGCGGATAGCCAAGGTCTTCAGGTGTCAGGATTGTCAGCCGTTCGGCATGGCGGATGTTGGAACGGATCATCTCGCTTGCGATATTCTGGCTGGAAAGCAGCAGACAGCGCCCTCCACCTGCCAGCATCGTAGCGACCGAAGACAGCCAGACTGACGAGCCATCGACCACATTCATGCTGATATCAGCATAAAGCAGGGTGGTGATCGCCTCGGCATCGGGCGTGCGGGCCAGAAAGCTTGCTACTTCGCCGGCCAGCAGATTGTCCTGCGTCCCTGTCTGGGCATCTTCGGCCGGTTTGATCGTCAGACTGTCGAGATTGACGAAGCGATCAACCTCGCTCGCCAGCTCCACCACCAGCCAGTCCTGATTGTCGGGCAGGGTGAAATTTGCGGCAATGCAATAGGCACCATTGTCGCGCGATTGGAGCGACGGGCGCACCACCAGCGCCCCATCCTCGGCCCGCTCAAGCCCCAGCAGGGCAAGATTGGCATCCGGGGCCAGGGGACGCGACAAGCGCAGCCTTGCAACAAAATCGCCGCGCCGCGCCGCCAGCAGCGGATCGCGATGCATGAATTCCAGCGCATGCCCGCCCGCCTTGAGGCCGAACACGCAGGCCCGGACATAATCCCGGGGCCAGAGCGCCACCGGCTGCCATTGTTCATCGGGCAACCGCAGCTGGCGCGGACCGCCAGGGCGGATTGATACGGGCGACGACGCAGAAAAAGCCTCGGCGAAACGCAGATCGCGCCGCCAGCCCAGATGCTCGATCGTGGCCAGCCCTTCTCCTTCGATGCGCAGACACGCAACGATGCGCTCCACGCCGGGCGCAGGGATGTAAAGGAGGCTGTCTTCGCCTTTGGCGCGATGGGTGCCGATGCGTTGCCCATGGCCATCATATTCCAGCACGATCCGGGTGAAGGCGAGGTCGCCCTCGGCTTGGCAATGCGCATCGATGATGTGCAGCTCGTCAGGTTTTACAGCTATCCCCGCCCCTTCAGGCAGGCTGGCAAAGGATGCTGATGCCATCCCTAAGATGACATAGGCCGAACCGCGCTCAGCCAGTTCGACCTGGCCGCAGAAACGATCGGGCTGATTGGTCTCGATAGCCAGCCCGCCACGATTGACATGCCATGCACGCGGCTCTGCCCTGCCCGGATATGATCGCCACCAGCCCATCAAGGCCTGCTGCCACGCGGCGCGCCAAAGCGCAATTGAAGAGCCTGCTGCATTGTTACAGCCCGCAATTATCGAGGATCGCAGACCAGGTGCGCATGGCCAGCGTTTGCGCCCGCGCGGCAGCGCCCATGGCCACCAGACCTTGCGGATCATCCATCGCCTCGCCAATGCACCGGGCCAGATCATCCGCATCTCCAGCCCGGAAAATCAGCCCGGTCTCGCCATCTTTCACCTCGGACCGGAACACCGGCAGATCGGGCACCAGAACCGCCCTGCCCAATGCCATCGCCTCGCGCAGTTTGAGCGGTGGAATGAGGGCACATACCGGATCGGGCCGGCGCGGAATGCAGATCATGGCGCAACCGTGCAGCCGGGCCTGCGCCTGCTCTGGCGGCACCTTTCCGGCAAATTCGACCAGCTCCGCAATGCCCGCCTTGCGTGCCTGCCGCTCCAGCGCAGGGCGGCTTTCCCCGTCGCCCATGACCAGCAATCGCACCTTCCTGCCCCCTGCCGCAAGCCGTGCCAGTGCCGCAATCAGCAGATCCAGCCCCTCATAAGCCACCAGAGCGCCGGCATATCCTATGGTGAAATGCTCGCCCGGTTCCGCTTCATCGGCGGGCTGCTCGCCAAGCGCCGGATCGACCCCGTTGGGCATAATCGCGATGCGCTCAGGATCGACACCCCATTCGCGCACCGCATGATCGCCCAGTTCAGCCGAGATGACGAACAGCCGGTCAGCCTCTCTGGCGATGAAGCCCTCAAGCTCCGTCGCAAGGGCAAAAGCTTCGGTCTGCTCGTAACCGGGCAGTCTGGAGGCGCGCGACAATTCCCAGATGCCGCGCATCTCGTAATGAAACGGAACACCCAGCCGCCTTGCTGCGATCAGGGCGGGCAAGGCATTGACGTGATTGGAAGCCGCATGAATCGCCGCCGCCCCCATCGCCTCGGCCTCGCGCGCGATGCCATCGGCGCCCAGCTCGGCATAGATGTCGAGCGGAAGGCTTGCCGCCGGGCTGCGCAGGTGGCGATAGACAATCGTGTCGAGACACGACTGCTCTTCGTCAGGAAAGCGAGCCAGATCGAAGCGATCCCAGGGATATCCAGGCCTTGTCAGCACCCTGACCTTGCGCCCGCGCTGCGCCATCGCACTGGCGATGGCATGGGTGCGCAACGTATAGCCGGTCTGGTGCCAGGGCAATGAACTGGCGGCCACATAAAGCAGCGCTTGGGGATCGATCGCATAGGCAGGCTGGGAAGGTCCGGAAAGATCGGGCCTGAGTGCCGCAAGGCGCAGCATGGCCTGAGCGGCTTCCAGACGCACCCATTCCGCATTGGAAAGTGTCGCTTCGAGATCAGGCGCAGACCAGATCTCCACTGCGTCGGAAACAGCGCCGCATTCAAGCAGCCTTGCCCCCAGCCAGCGCCGGCTGGTGAGCGATGTCAGCCCGGCACAACAACGCCGCGCTGCTTGCGCAGCAGCGCCAATATCCAGCCGCTTGAGGTGGTGAAACAGCGCCGCCCATGTTCCAGCAATCTTGGCGCTATCCGCGCCATCGGATGCAAGCAGGCCTTCCACGGCCGCGAAACCCCCGGCCTCCCAGGCTTCGATCGCCCGGCCTATCTGCGCCTTGCCAAGCGGAACCACCCCCATCTCGGCAGGCAGATGGCGCCGCGCGCGAATTTCGCGATGCACATCGAGCAAGCGACTGGGAAGCTTGCGAAAACCATCCAGCGAACCGAAACCCTGAAGCAGGGCCTGGCCCAATCGAAAGGCGATGGTGTTGCGCGCAGCATCTGCGCGCACATCCTTGGCCCGCGCCGCCCGCTCCAGCATTTGCGACTGCAACAAGGCAATGCGCTCGCGCTGGGCGAGCCGGGCCTGCAACAGACCGAGCTCTTCGGTATGGCTGCTTTCTGAGGGCTGGCCAGACACCGCGCGCAAGGGGGTAGCCCTGCGCGTCGCGCTTACGCCTGCTGGCCCTTTTCCCATATTCCGCGACAATCGACGATCCTTGTGCCAGCACGCATTACCGGCACCTTGTCGCAAAATTCGCGGTGATCAACCAGCAAAAGCCAGATATCCGCTTCGGCCAAGGCCACTTCGGCATCCACCAGCTTCACATTGTGCGCCGCAAGGGTCTTGGGGAGCGTCTCGATATTGGGCTCTACCGCCAGCACCGCGCCGGGGAAACGCCCGGCCAGATGCTCGACGATTTCGAGGGCGGGGCTTTCGCGCAGATCGTCGATATCGGGTTTGAAGGCGAGGCCGAAGGCCGCAACGCGCAGATCCTGCGGGCTGCACCCACGCTCTGCTGCAAGCGTTTGCGCTGCTTCGTCCACCTTGGACAAGACCCAGTGCGGCTTGCCATCATTGACTTCGCGCGCGGTGCGGATGAGCCGGGCTTCTTCGGGCGAACGATCGACGATGAACCACGGGTCGACCGCGATGCAATGGCCGCCAACACCGGGACCGGGCTGGAGAATGTTGACGCGCGGATGACGGTTGGCCAGCCGGATCAGCTCCCAAACGCTGATATCCAGCCGGTCGCAGATCAGCGACAATTCATTGGCAAAGGCGATGTTGACATCGCGAAAGGCATTTTCGGTAAGCTTGCACATCTCGGCTGTGCGCGCGTTGGTGACGATGCACTCACCCATGACGAAAGTCTTGTAGAGTTCCACGGCAGCCGCCGAACAGCGCGGTGTCATCCCGCCGATCACCCGGTCGTTTTCCACCAGCTCGCGCAGCACATGGCCCGGCAGCACGCGTTCCGGGCAATGGACCACGCGGATATCGGATTGTTCGCCTGCCTGCTGGGGGAAGGTCAGATCGGGCCGGGCCTCTGCCAGCCAGTCTGCCATTTGTTCGGTTGCGCCCACCGGCGAGGTCGATTCCAGCACCACCAGATTGCCCGGCTGCAACACCGGGGCGATCGCCCGGCTGGCAGCTTCGATATAGGAAAGGTCAGGCTCGTGATCGCCCTTGAACGGGGTGGGCACCGCGATCAGGAAGGCGTCGGCCGGCTCGGGCGCGGTGGTCGCGCGCAGATTGCCTTCTCGGGTGACGGCATGAACCAGAATGTCGAGATCCGGCTCGACGATGTGAATCTGGCCCTTGTTGATCGTGTCGACCGCATGTTGAGAAATATCGACCCCGATCACCTCGATTCCGCGCGATGCAAACACTGCTGCAGTAGGAAGGCCGATATAGCCCAGACCAATAACCGAAATACGCGTCAAACCACTACCCTTACGTATATTGCCGATGGGGTTCCGGTACATCATTGCCCCACCATGTCCAACAGGCTTTGCACGATCCTCTGACATGCATGCCCGTCGCCATAGGGGTTGTGCGCGAAGGACATGGCTTCATAGGCGGCCTGGTCATCCATCAGCCGGCATACGCCTTGGGCAATCTGCTCTTCGTCGGTTCCCACCAGCAACACCGTGCCTGCCTCCACCGCTTCGGGTCGCTCGGTCGTTTCGCGCATGACCAGAACCGGCTTGCCCAGCGAGGGCGCCTCCTCCTGTATGCCGCCTGAATCGGTGAGGATGATGTGCGAACGATTCATCAGATAGACGAATTGCAGATAATCGAGCGGTTCGATCAGATGGACGTTCGAAACACCCTGCAAAATGCGGTTGACCGGTTCACGCACATTGGGATTGAGGTGAACCGGATAGACGAAATCTGCGTCGGGATATCGGCGCGCCAGCCCGGCAATGGCGGCGCAGATACGCTCGAACCCGCCGCCGAAATTCTCGCGCCTGTGCCCGGTGATCAACACGACACGGCTGCCATCGCGCAAGATACCGGCAAAACGCCCCGCCATCTCCTCCGCCAGCGCGATATCTGCCTCGAGCTTCGCCCGGACCCATAGCAGTGCATCGATCACGGTGTTGCCGGTGACATGAATAGTCGAAGGCTCGACATTTTCCGCCAGCAGATTGGCACGAGACTGGTCGGTCGGCGCGAAATGCAGCCGGGCAAGTGCGCCGGTCAGCTTGCGGTTGGCCTCTTCGGGCCAGGGAGAATAGATGTTGCCGGTGCGCAGGCCCGCCTCGACATGGCCCACCGCGATCTGCTGGTAATAGGCGGCAAGGGTGGTGGCAAAAGTGGTCGACGTGTCGCCATGCACCAGAACCATATCGGGCCGGAAATCCTGCAGCACTGGCTCGATCCGTGTCAGGATCTCGCTGGTAATGCCCGAAAGCGTCTGTCCCGGCTTCATGATCGCGAGATCATAATCGGGTGTGATGGCAAAGAGTTCGAGCACCTGGTCCAGCATCTGGCGATGCTGCGCGCTGACGCAGACACGCGCCTCGATGCCGTCCGCCTGCTCCAGCGCCTTGACCAGCGGGGCCATCTTGATGGCTTCGGGCCGCGTCCCGAAAACGGTCAGAACCTTCATGCTCAAAGCCCCAGAACCACACCCGCGCTGACCGCGACCTGATAGAGAATCTGGGTCATTTCCTTCAGGATCTGGCGCGATTTGACGTCGATCTTGGGCAGGACAAGGATGGAATCTCCCTCCCTGACCATGCGGGATCTGCCCTCTACCCGGTCAAACCGGCCATTGGGATGAGCCACGATGATACGGGTCGATTTGCCATTCTGGGTATAGCCGCCAGCCTGATCGATATAATCCTCGACATTCGCGCCCGAACTATAAGCGATGGCATTGGGGAACAGCACCTCCCCGCTGACCAGCACCAGCCCGTCGCGCACCGGCACCCGCAGCACATCGCCATTTTCCAGCAACAGATTGTCGCGCGAGACGGAATCGGCGATCACCACCTGACCCGATGGTTCCACCGATCGTGCCCGGTCGATCCACTTGAGGATCAGGTCCGCCTCCTCCTTGCGCAGCCGGGCTTCGTCGCTGGTGCCGGAACGTGCGGTCAGCGCGGAAGCCTCGAGGCTTTTCAGAGAGGTCGCCAGCATGTCTTTCTGGCGTTGAGCCACGCTTCTGCGGAACAGCTGGATACTGTCGGCGGCCGAACGGTCCGAAAATTCGATTTGCGAGATCAGATCGCCCATCCTTGAGCCATAGGGTAGCACATATTCCTGCGCGCTTTCATGCTCGCCTTCGACCCTGACGGTGATATTGCCCAGCCGCTTGTCGGCGGTGAATTCCAGCTCGTCGCCATTGCCGATCATGACCAGCCGCGCATCTGCGAGCGCTTGATATTCTATGTCCCTGACCGTGCCGGTATTGCGCACGATACGCACATGGGTGGCCGAAGCCAGTGGCTTGGCCAGCGAAATGACATCGGCGGTGGTGATAACCTGGCCCAGCGGAAATTCGAATATGCGGGGATTGTCAGCCAGACCAGTCACACTGACAGTGTTCTGGCGCGGGCCGACAAAGATCACATCGCCATCGGAAAGCTGGACCATGGGGATCTGGCCGCGCAGCAGGAAATCATAAAGGCTGACAGTCGCCCGCGTCGTCTGTCCGCGTTTCACCTGAACTGACAGGAATGAACCGCGCTCCGGGTCGATGCCACCCGCCATGTCGAGATAATGCAGCAGGCTGTCCAGGCTGGTGCCGCTATACTGCCCCGGCCGGTTGACGAAGCCGGTGACAAAGATCTGCACCGGCTGGGCTTCCGCGAGGCTGGCATAGGAGCTGACATTGTTGCGGAAAGAGCGGCCGATCGCCTGTCCCACCCTCAGCTGCAACTGCTCGTTGCGTATGCCCGCAACGGCCACGGGACCGACATTGGGGATGAAGATATTGCCCTTGGGATCGACCGTCAGGATCTGGTCGAACTGATAGGCCCCCCACAAGCGTATCCGCAGCCGGTCGCCGATATTGATCACATATTCAGGATTGAAGTGCGATGCGGAATCCCGTGCAAAAGCACCGGAAAACAGGTTCGCGCCAAAGACGTTGCTTCTCAGGTTGGTCGAATAATCGAACAGGGGCGCAGCCAGCGCCCGCACCGGAGCCGAAGGGTCGTCGCCCGCGGTGCCGCCGGGGATCGCCGCAGGGTCGGGAGCATCGGGCAGGCTCGGCGGAGCGATGACATCGGGCGATGCCGGAACGCCTTGCTGCATGGCGGCGGCCAGTATCTCGGGCGTAATCTCGCTTGATGAAGGATCATAGGAATATTGGGCGAGAGCCGGGCTGGCCATCATGAAAATGGCTGCGAAAGCGCTGAGGATCTTGCGTATCGGCACGAAATTCTCCGATCAGTCCAGATGGTCGCGCACGATTGCAGCCAGCAGCAGGGCTATGCCTGCAAACAGGGCGCATGCAAGTGCGAAGACAAGGATATTATAGGCACGGGTCGGCTTGGTGGCCGTTTCAGGCAGGGTCGGCGACTGGAGTATGGTGATCTTCTTGACCGTGCGCATCGCATCGATCCGACCCTTTTCGAGTGCCGCGATGGTGGTGTTATAGACCTGCTGGGTGAAAGCTGCTCGCTGCTCAAGCCTCTGGAAACGTTCCGCCTTGCTGTTGAGCCTGCTTCCGCCTGGCGATGCGACACGCTTGCGTTCCTGCTCGATCTGCTGGTCGATCGCGGCCAGTTCCTGGCGCAATGTCACAAGCTGCGGATGGTCGCGGACAAGATAGGAACCAAGCGCGCGCTCCTGAGTTTCCAAAACAGCGCGGCGCGCTTCAAGCTGGGCAACAATGCCTTCTATCTGGCGGGCCAGATCTTCGGGAGAGGCCATGCCTTCGCGGTTCTGAAACTCGATCAGAGCACGGCGCGCCTCCATGTTGCGTTCATTGGTTCGCGCCACCTCTTCTTCGAGAAAATCGACCTGCGCGCGAGCCAGCCGGTGATCATTGGCGTTCATGAACTGCTCGCCATCATGGATCATGGCTGCCACGATGGCCTGCGCCATCTTGGGTTCGAAGGCTTGCGCCTCGACCATCAGCAAGCCGCCATGATCGTCATATTCGATCTTCACCCGGCTGAGAAAATAGGAATGGAATTTCTCGATCGAGGCATTCTTCGACCACAGGCGCGAAAGCGGATCATGGCCCCAGCCGCTGTAATGTTCGCGCAGCTTGAGCTGGGTATCGAGCTTTTTCAGCATATCGACCGACATCATGTAATCGCGCAGCAGCATCTGGTCGGTGCGGTTGCCGGAATTGGTTATCCCGGTGAGCAACCCTCCGAGATCCGTGGGCGCAACGCCGGGAAGGTCCGTCTTCTGGACCAGCACATGCGCCTGGGACACATAACGGTCGGAAGCGATAATCCCCCAGTAAAGCGTAGCGATGATGGTGGCACCCAACGCCGTCATGAGAATGGCGCGGCGGGTTTGCGCCGCGCTGGCAAAAAGTCTCCTGAGCGCATCAATCGCGATCAGGGCCTTGTCCTTGCCGGCCTGCGCTCTCGCCTTGAGCATGGGCAATGAAATCTGGGTCATACCTTGATGGAGTCCCTGTAGGCTCGGATCGCCTCGTTGATCGAATCGAACCAGTAAGCCCGCCCCTGGTTCAGCCAGATACCTGCCGTGCAAAACCGGCGCAGTGTCATATTATCGTGAGAAACCATGATAATGCTGGCATTTTCAGCCTGTTGCCTGAGCGCGCGGGCTGCCTTCATGCGAAATGAGGCGTCACCTGCGGCGGTGACTTCGTCCGAAATATAGACATCGAAATCGAATGCCAGCGAAATCGCGAATTGCAGGCGCGATTTCATGCCCGAGGAATAATGCCTGATCGGCTCGTCAAATGATGAACCAAGCTCCGCAAAATCCTGGATTTTCTCCAGCTGTTCGGGAATGTCGTCTTCATGGCCATGGATACGACAGATGAACTTGGCGTTCTGCCTTCCGGTCAGATTGCCTTGCAGCCCTCCGCCATAGCCCATCGGCCAGGAAACCCTCGAACGCCGCTCCACCCGGCCACGGGTTGGAACATCCACGCCCGCCATGATGCGCAGCAAGGTGGACTTGCCCGCACCATTGCCGCCGACAATGCCGACACTCAGCTTGGGAGGGATGACAAAGCTGATATCCCGCAGCACCCATTTGCTGGCGCCATGATCGGTCCTGAACCGCTTGGAGAGATTTTCGACGATGATCACAGGGCCGCAACCAGCGAAGCGAACCGGCGTTGCAAGGCCAGGCCAGTGAAGAAAATGATCACGCTGAAGCTGTAGAAATAGAACGCACTGGTCTCGGGAATCACGGCATAATTCGAGAATATCGCCAGACGGGCCATCTCGACCCCGTTGGCAATCGGATTCCACATCAATATCTCTCGAATATCGGGTGGCAGGGAATTGAGCGGAAAGATCACGCCCGAAATCAGATAGAGCGGTCGCATGATCAGCTTGACCGCAACCCTTGCCTCGCGCGCAGCCGCATAAAGCACCGAAAGACACAGCCCCAGCCCCAGCCCCATGATCCACAGGCCGGAAAAGACCCACATCAAAGAGAGCGGATCGTCCAGATTGAGCAGATGGCCTTCCAGCTTGAGCACGGCCGCCACACCAAGGCACAGCATGAGCAGCATGAAGCCTTCGAGAAAGGCGCGCGCCAGCAGCGTATCAACCGGCTTCACCTGACGATAGGCAAACAGCGCAGAACTCTCGCTGGCAGCACTGGTGACCTGGTCCGCAGTCCGGCGAAACATGAAATAGCCCAGCAAACCGACGCTCAGCCATATAGCCGTATCGAGTTCACCGACTTTCCTGACCCTCACCTGGGTATAGAGGAACATGAGATAGGCGATATGGACCACCGGCTCCATGAACACCCAGATCCACGAAATACGCGACGCAAACAGACGCCTTACCGCCTCGCGCAGCATCAGCGCGCGCCAGACGCTGAGCGTTACGGCAAGGGCGCTGCGGGCTTCGGGTGCGCTGGCCATCAGTCGATCGCTGCCTGATTGCGGGCTGCGTCATGAATACGGGCCAGCCCATCGATCAGATCGTCGATCTGCTCGAGCGGGACCGAATTGGGCCCATCCGACAGGGCATGGGCAGGATCGGGGTGTGTTTCCATGAACAGCCCCGCCACGCCCACGGCCACCGCGGCCCGCGCCAGAGGCGCGACAAATTCGCGCTGTCCGCCAGAACTGGTGCCCAGAGCACCGGGCAGCTGCACGCTATGCGTCGCATCGAACACCACCGGACAACCGGTCTCGCGCATCTGCACCAGCCCGCGCATATCGACCACCAGATTGCCATAGCCGAAGCTCGACCCGCGCTCGCAAACCAGAAATCCATCGCCCGGCTGGCCCGCGGCAGCAGCAGCAGCAGCAGCGCGCGCCTTGCCGATCAGCTGCTTCATGTCGAGCGGCGCCATGAACTGCGCCTTCTTGAAATTCACCGGCCTGCCGCTTGCTGCAGCGGCCGCAATGAGGTCGGTCTGCCGGGCCAGAAAGGCAGGTGTCTGGAGCATGTCCACCACTTCCGCGACAGGCGCCACCTGTTCGCTCGCGTGAACATCGGTCAAAACCGGCAGGCCGGTTTCCTGCCGAACCTTGTCCAGAATGCGCAGGCCCGCTTCCATCCCCAGCCCGCGATAGCCATCATGCGCGCTGCGATTGGCCTTGTCGAAGCTGGCCTTGAAGATCACCAGCATCCCGGTGCGGTCGGCCAGGCGGCGCAGATGCTCCGCCACCTGCAGGCACAAAGCCTCGCTTTCCGCAACACATGGCCCGGAAATGAGGAACAGCGGCGCTTCCCCGCCAATGTCGCGCCCAAGCAATCGCATCGTCGTCTAGTCGATCCCTCGCGCCAGCAGTCCGGCCTCGATCCCCGGCAAATCCTCAGGGTTGTTCAATTCCATCAGATCCCACTCCGGAGTCGGGCATATCACTGCGGCCACCCTGATCCCCTGATCGAGAAAACGCAATTGTTCCAGCCCTTCCCGTTCTTCGGGCATGCTGGGCAAGGATTTGGCATAGGCCATCAAGGCGGAGCGGCGATAGGCATAAACGCCCAGATGAAGATAGACATTCTGCGCATGATCCAGCGCACATTCCGGCGCGAGATAGGGCAGGATGCGCTTGGAAAAATAGAGCGCATCGCCATTGGCGCGCAGGACAGCCGTGGTCCCTCCCACCCGGCCCGCAGCCTCGTCAGTCATGAGCGAGGCGAGCATCGAGCGGGTGCAGGCCATCACAGGGGTGCAGACGGCAAGCTCCGGCTCTAAGCGCATCCGGGCAATCAGCGCATCGACGAAAGAGGGCAGCGTGAGGGGCGCATCGCCTTGCAGATTGACGATGATGTCTGCGTCGTCACCGCAGGCAGCAAGGGCTGCAGCGCAGCGTTCCGTGCCATTGGCGCAGTTCTCAGGCGTCATCACGACCTCGGCTCCGAAATTTTCCGCCACCTCGCGGATGCGCTGATCATCGGTGGCGATCAGCACCCGCGCCACGCCGCTCACGGCTTGTGCCGCGCGCCAGCTGCGCTCGATCAGTGTGCGCTGCTCACCATTCGCCCCGCGGATCAGCGCCAGCGGCTTGCCGGGATAACGGCGCGAGCCATAGCGCGCCGGAACGACGATGATGACACGCTCGGCCATCGTCCTCTCAGGCAATACCGAGCCGGGTCAGATCATGGATATGAATCAGTCCGCTCGGACGACGGCTGCCCGGCGCCTCCATCACGAACAGGGCCGAAATCTTGCGCTGGGAAAAGATCGCCATTGCCTCTTCCACCGTGGTGCCTTCGGCAATGGTCATCGGGTCCGCGGTCATCACGTCGCGCGCGCTTGCATCGAGGATGCGGTCGATATGACGGCGCAGATCGCCATCCGTAATCACCCCGACAAGATTGCCCTCATCATCCAGAACGCCAGCAGTGCCGAGGCTTTTCTGAGTCATCACGACGATGACATCGCGCATCGGATCCGCAAGATGCACCAGCGGCAGCGCCTTGCCAGTGTGCATCGCTTCTTCGACCGGCGAAGCCTTCATGCCGATATTGCCGCCGGGATGCAGCAGCTGCATCCGGGCGCGCGAAATGCCGCGCACGCCCATCACCGCCACCGCCAGCGCATCGCCCAGCGCCAGCATCAAGGTGGTGGAACTGGTCGGCGCGATATTGAGCGGGCAGGCCTCGCGCACATCGGGCAGGACAATTCGCACGTCGGAGCCCCGCATCACTTCGGATTTGGGCCGCGATGCCACGCCGATGATCTTGCAACCCTGCGCGCGGGCATAGGCCAGGATCGGACGCAATTCCGCCGTATTGCCTGAGTTGGAAAGCACCAGCAGCAGATCGCCCGGCACCAGCATCCCAAGGTCGCCATGCGAGGCTTCGGCGGGGTGGATGAAGATGGAGGGCGTGCCGGTGGCCGATAGCGTCGCGGCGATCTTGCGCCCTATATGGCCCGATTTGCCCATGCCGGTGACGACCACCCGCAAGCCGGTTTCAAGGATCAGGCGCACCGCAGAGGCGAAACCTTCATCCAGCTGTTCGGCCAGCTGGCCAAGTGCGGCCCCTTCGAGCGCAATCACATCGCGCCCCCGCGCGATCAGTTCGTCATCGCTGTTGACGGCAGCAGATGCCGTGAAAGCGGTTGGTTCCGTCGCGGAAATCTTGAGTTCCATGGCTTTCCCTTACTCCCGCATGGTCGAGAATCAAACCGGCAATTGGCGCAGCTCCGACCGCTAAAGGCGCAAATAAGGCAAAGATAAGGCGGAAAAGCGATTGTGCGGCAAAGCGTGCATGAGCCTCTGCCAGCTACCAGTCGAAGGCGGATTTCTCTCCGGCATAGCGCCAAGGCTGACCGATCTGCGCCTTCAGCCGGTCGCGAAAACGCCAATAGGCATCGACCTTGCGCCGGGCGACATAGGGGATTCCGGAAATATCCAGCCCGGTCCAGGGCAGATAGGGATTGCGACGGCTATAGGCCCATATCTCGACCCTGCGACTGGGCTTCATCGAGGGCGAGCGGGCATGAAACCCGAATGTGTCGGCCACCACCAGCGTGTTCGCCGGAACCACCGCCGGAACCGGGTCGGGCAGGCCCATGGCCGCAATTTCCGTCCGCTCGACCCGAAACGAACCGCGCGAAGTCAGCCGGTCGGCATGGGGTGCCTCCAGGCTTTTGCGCCGTTCCCATGCGATCCGTTGCGGCGTGAGAAGGTGAGAGCCAGGCACATAGGCGAACGGGCCGTCCTCCTCGCTCACATCTTCCAGAAACAGCCACGCCTTCATTGAAGGCTGGAAGGAATCGGCATGGAACACCAGCTGCGGATCGGACTTTCTCCCCTCGCCCTGATGGCTGAGGATCGTCTGCACATAGCTAACCGGTTCGATGTCATAGCTGCTGGCATAGCGGGTAAGACCGCGCCAGGATGGATTGTCGAGCACGTGCTGAGCCTCGGGCACCGCGCCCAGAAGGGCAGGATTGAGCGCCATGCGTCGGGTGATGGCATCGCCTTGCAGCATTTCGCGCACCGGGCCTCGCCACGCCTGCAAATGTTCGCGCAGTGCCGCAAACAGCTCTGGCGCAAGAAAGTCGCGCTTCACCACATAGCCATCGCGGTCAAAGGCTGTTTTGTCTCCGGGCGATATCAGCCCTGCCAGCCGCTCGCGCCTTTTCCAGGCCATGCTATGCGCCAGTTTGAGCCGCGCGACATGCAGCCCCTTTTCATTGAGCAGACGCGATCCGATCAGCGGATTGTCGACGAAGCTCTTGGCCCCTGATGCGAGGCTCGCCGCCCACCAGGGAGCCAGAAGATAGCGCAAGGGATTGGCCATCGCGCGCGCTAGCCCCTGCCGACAATGCGCAATCCGGCAGGCGGGGCATCTCCTGATTGCGGCAATTCTGCCAGCATCCACAGCAGCCCTGTGCCTCCTGCGTGAGGATCGAGCCTGCGATAGAAACTGCCATTGAGCTGGGTCTGGGCGATCAGCTCATCGCGGAAGCGGCGAAACAGCCGGGCATCGGGCATCGCCTGCGCGGCTCCGTTCCAGAACGCATCCACCGCGCCCTGAAATGTCAGCCCCGGCACATCGTAAAAGGCATTGCCGCAAGCCTTGACCGGCTTGCCCTGCGCAAGTGCCGTCAGTCCGACGGTGCTATTGATCACCAGCACCCCGCAGGAATGATGGATAATGCGCGGCGTATATTGGTCGTGGATATAGAACACCCTGTCGGCGCACCCCTGCGCCTTCGCCACTTCGCGTATCAGCCTTGTGTAATTGGTATAGGCCCGGTCCATCGGGTGATGCTTGAGGACCAGCAGACGGTCAGCGGGCGCATGGGCGGCGAAAGACGCAATCGCCATGCGGATGAAGCCTTCCACACCGCCGACATCGGCATGGGCGATGACCTGCGCATCATTATGCACCTGCAGAGGAACGAAATAATAGCGTCCACTCCATTCGCCCGAAAGCCGTTCCTCCATCCCCCGCTCGCGCCAGGCAAACCACCATTTCTTGAATGGCGAGGATATCCAGGGAAACATCTCGATGATGGTGAGCGGTCGGTGGTGGCGATAATGCGGGAACATCCAGTGGCTGAGCCCGCCAATGGTGAAATAGAGGAACCCGAACCACACCATATACCAATAGGCACGCGGCACCGGCTCGGCATAGATGCTGCGCGGCGGCGCTTCCTCGTAAAACCGGGCCGACCGGGGCATCGAGCTTCGTCCGTTGACCCCGCCACGTTCCAGCGTGACATAATGAGGCCGGATATAGCCTTCTTCAAACACGCCCACCTCGATGCCGCGCCGACGCAGCACTTCCAGCGCAGCTTCGTGGATCGGGCGGCAATCGCCAAACAGCAGCACCAGGTCGATGCCCAGCTCGTCCAGCCTTTCCTCAAGCCAGACGGGCCATTGTTCCATCGTCCCGCGATAGGTCATCCCGTCGGGCTGGAACAGCCAGTCACCACCGTTGAAATTGACCTTCCAGACATCAGCGCCAACCCCGCGCAGATCGCGCGCCAGCCGGGCAAAAAACGGACCAATCGGCCCTTGCAGCAAGAGAACGCGTCGCCCCTTGAAGGCGGCAAGGCCATGCTCGATCAAGCCGCAGCCCCTCCCAGCCATGCTGCCGCAAGCGTCTTGAGCTTGCGCATCTGTCGCTGGACAAAACTGGAGCGCATCCGTTCAAGCTTTCCGTCTGTTTCCATCGCGTCGCGTTGGCGCTTAACCTCCTTGAGCACGCTCTCGCAATCGGAAAAAGCCTTTTTTTCGGTATTCCAGTAGGTTGGATAGAGCAGCAAGGCGCCTGCGACCAGCTGATCGAGTGACAGCGACCGGCTGCGCCGGGCCAAAGCGGGTGCATTGCCAGCCATGTCCTGGGTCAGCCCCCAGCCGGCATAGAAAGGCGCGCCATAGGTTATGACAGGCTTGCCGCGCAGCAAGGCATCGAAACCGGAAAGCGAGGTGATCGTGTGCAGTTCGTCGCAGGCCGGGATGCAGCTGACAATCGAAGCCTCCGTCTCGACATGATCGGCCAGCGAGCGGGCACGCGCCAGCGCCACACGTCCGCGGCGGTTGCCGCTCATGACATCGGGGTGCGGCTTGTAAACGATATATCCATCCGGTCTTGCGGCGCGCACCGCCTCCAGCAAAGCGGCATTGGTCTTCACCTGATGCCCGCCCAGCGCGATGGAGGCGTCTGTCTCCACCTGCCCCGGCACAAGGATGATCGGACGGCCCCCTGCCTCCCAGTGCGGGGCCTGGCGTGGCTCCAGATTATATTTGGTCAGCCCGTTGGCGGTGATATATTGCCGCACCGAGGCCGCGCGCGCCAGAAGATCGGCTGGAAATTCGTCATGGGCCAGCAGCTGTTCGAGATCGGACGGGCCAGTGGCATCGAAATAGATACCGCTGCGATCGAACACCAGCGACATGGGCGGGATCATGTCGGAGCCCAGCCCCACCGAACGGATGAAGCCATCTTCCAGCCGCACCGTTTCAGCTCCGGTTTCAGCAGCAAGCTGCTCCACGCCTGCCGGGGCATGAGCGCCCCAGAACAGCAGCCAGTCGCCCCTGCCCGGCGCCAGCCGCGCAACCCCGGCAGCATGAGCGGCATAATCGAGCCGCGGCGCCATGCTGACAAGGATGGGATGAAGATTGTAGGCCTTCCAGCGCGACAGGCCGACAGCGATGATGCGATTGACCTTATGGGCCGTCATGCGGGTGCACCGGCCGACCGGATCGCCTGCGCCAGCGCGGCGGGCAAGGCAGCAGCGCAATCCGCATCGGCTTCAAGCGCGCCGCGCAGCCATTGGCCGTGGATCATCCTGATCTGGACGGGAACACGCTCCAGCCTCAACGCATGGGCAACCGCCAGCCTGTGCTGCGCGCCGGGCAGCGCTGCAAGCGTTCCATCCGGCCCGATCGCCACGCCGATATCGCTGTTGCGGCCCAGCCGCCCCTTGCGCCCCGGCGCGGTCGATCCGGGCACAGCCGCATCGCCTCGCACATCGCGCATCCGCATCACTCCGCGTTCTTCGATCGAGCGATAGAGCGCGACGAAGCGATCGAAATAGTCGTCGAGCTTGGCCCGGCTGTCGATCAGCGTTCGATTGCGCATGATGGTGTAGCCCTGCTCCATCATTTCCAGATAGCGGCTATAAACCTTCGTATCGCTATAGGCGAGCTTGCCGGCGCGCAGATAGTCGGCCTCCCGCATGATTGACGAGGGGCGAATGGGACGCACCAGCGACGCCCAATCCGCCTCGGTCAGGAAATAATGGCTGACATGGCGGGTTTGATCCTGGCAACGCACCCAGTCATACATGCGCAGCTGCAAGGCTTTTGCCGGTAGCTCCATCTCCAGCGCTTCGCCCCAGGCCTGCACAGCCAGCGCCACGGGAATGGCGAACAGGGGGCGGCTTGCGCCATCGCCGCCATGATGACGGTCAAGCGATTGGCGTATCCGCGCATGAATTCTCTTCTGGCCAAGCAGACTGGCCCCGATCTGCGCTCCATGCCGGCGCAGCCTGTCGGCCAGAACGGCCAGAGCGCCCGCCTCGCCCCGCCCCAGCGCAAGGCAGGAACCCTCGCTTGAAGACGGCGGCTGCGTGGCGATCATCTCACAGCCCCGCAACCGACAATATCCGCTCCAGCCCCTGCCGCCAGCTGTGATGGGCAGCGACATGCTCTGCGCCCGCCCTCGCCCGTTCCAGATCGCGCGCATCCGGACCGTGCTTCAACCGGTCAAACAGCTCGGCTGCTTCTTCGCCGGTGCCGACCACATGGCAGTAATCGCTGAACAGCGCATCGACCGAATGCGCGGGCGAGGTGACCGCAATACCCCCGCAAGCGAGGATTTCGACCAGACGGCGCGAATACATCGTCTGTGAATCGCGCACCGTATTGACGTTGAGCGAGACCAGATAATCGCGATAGATCTGAGCGGTTCCTGCTTGCGAGACCGCGGGGCGGACAACCATGCCGGGCTGTTCGGGATAGCGATAGATACCCGACGCCCGGTTGGAATTGCGATCGAACACGGTCAGCCCCAGCCCGGTGGACAGCGCCGCACCAAACGCCATATCCTGCCATTCGCGCCGCCCGTCATGAATATGGTGGCTATAGCTGCCAACAAAATCGGCGGTGTGATGCTTGAAATCGAAGCCCTTGAAATGATGGATGCGGGGCTGCACCGGAAAGGGCAGAACGCCCACCGAAGCATCTGCCCCCATGACTTCGCGATAGCGCTCGACACAGCCCGCATCGACCGTCAGCACATGATCGAACAGCCTGGCGACATCGATGAAGCGGTGGAAATGGACGCGGTCTTCCTTGTTCCAGAAGACGGTCGGAATGCCCATGTCGCGCGCGCAGGCGACGAGCTTGCGCAGGCGCCTGGTGTTGCGCCACAAATGGCCCGGATAGCTGGCGATGCGAAAACGCCAGCTGTCGGCGATGCCATGCCAGGCCGATTCCACCAGCAGCATATCGGGCCGCGCATCGGCCAGCATGCGCCGGAACCCGCGCGAAGGGATATCGACCAGCTCGCATTCCGGCGCCAGACATTCCCGCGTCAGAATATCCGACACGAGCGCGATCTTGACCGGCAGTTTTTCGCTGTTCAACACTTGTCAGGCGACCCCATCCGTCATCGCGTATCCCGTCGAACCAGCCGGCGATTGTAAAAATCCGACACATCGCACCAGTCGCGCTGTTTCTTGCCTCCGCGAACCACCAGCCGGCGGCTGCTCGATATCTTCACGAAACGGTTGTCGCCTGCAACATTGCCGGTCGACGGGCATTCGCCCGAAGGCTTGGTGCAGGCGCTGGTCTTTTCCCGATCGCAAAACCATTCCTCGATGATCGGGATCTTTTTCCCGTTGGCAAAGCGGTTGGCCCGGATGGCATTATCATTCGAGCGATCGCGCAGCTTGATCGCCGATCCGCAGAAATCGTCGAAACTGTTGTTCTCGATCCGGTTGCCGGAAGAAAAATGCGCCAGATAAAGCGCATGCAGCGCCTCGCACTGGTCGGGGCTTCGGATGGTGAGGAAATAATTGCCGCTGACGATATTGTTGCGCGAATTGACCATGCGCACAGCAGCAGTCGAAGCCGAGCCGTCCGCCAAAGTGCCGATGCGGGAAAAGACATTGCCGGTGATCGTGGTGCCGCTGTTGAACCGGGCAGGATCATCGCGATTTCCGTTAAGCGTTATCGCGGTGCCATATTCCACGATGCGCAGATTCTGTATGGTCAGCCCGGTATCCTGCCCGGACGATGCGCTGACCTCCAGCCAGACCGGAGCACCATTCCCAAGAAAGGCCGGAAATTCAGAAGGCTCCTGCGAGAGCCCCGTGATCACGAGCGGATTTCTGAGCCGGTCTGCTCGCAGTTCAACCGATTGATCGCGATAGATGCCGGGCGCAATGACGATCCGGGTGGTTTCGCCCTCACTCACGGGCTCGGCCAAAGCGAGTTCCAGAGAGCGGGCCAGAGTAGTCACAGCATTTTCAAGCGAAGAACCATCGCGCAAATCATCGCCGCCGGGCGCAAGATAGAAATCTCTAGCCAAGGCCGGGGTCGTTGCGGCGAGGAGAGACAAAAGCACAAGAGCCGCCCAAGCGCCGAACAGGCTGCGCATCGTCCGGATAGAGATTGCAAGCGGCAAAGCCTGTCCTTTCCAAATCATTGGGAGACGGAGAAAACTGATCTTGTCAAAGGCATATGCCAGCAAGGATGTCCACTGCCTGACTGGTTTTTGCACGACCATTATCCATGAGGCCGGCGCCGCTTTCAGCCCGCCCGCCAGTCTTTCAATCGTGCAGCAAGAGCGAGATCATCAGAGACAAAGCTGGCGGCAGTTGCCGCTGCATGAGAGTCTGTGCTGGGTGCTTTATCGGGCGCAGGCGCGGAAGCGATCGATGCCGTTTCGCTGCGCAAACCATGCCATGTTTCGAGCAGGTCTGCGGCCTGCAGGCTGGAACTGGAAACCGCTGCCCGGACCCATTGGCCCAGCGCTTCGCGTGAAAGGACATGGCCTGCCACGCCATCGAAATCGGAATGGATCAACAGGTTGCGCGCGCCCTTTTGCGCAGCCGTTGCGCCGGCAAAAGGCATCATGTGCAGCTGGCTGTGCGCGCGGTCGCCCATCGACTGGATATAGACGACGCTGTTGGTAAAGCCCGTGCCGTAAAGCTCGACCATGCTGGTCCGTGTCACCGCCCGCAGCTGCTCGTTTTCAGCAAGCGCAGGCCAGCAGCTCTTGCGATACTCCTCCACCAGCCGGGGCGAATAGGCCAATATGTCTGTTTGCGGATTGGCCACCACGGCAACCGAACGCGGCAGGCAATGGCTGAAACAGAGCGCCGCGAAGCCTCCGCCCGATGCCCCCACCAGCACTTGCCGATTGGCACCAAGCCCGATGATCGCCCCCTTGAGCAACGCGAGCATCGCCGCCTGAGTGTCGAACCCTTCATGGCCCGCATACCAGGCGATACGCGTTCCGGGCCGCGCCAGGACAGAAGGATCGGCCAGCGAAATCTGGTGAGCACCGGGAACCTCGCTGAAAAAGCCGCCAAACAGAGGCGGCTTGCGCCTGCCGCCGGTATAGGCCCCGTGGAAATTCGCGACCAGCGCCGGTGTCTGTCCTTCTGGCTGCGCCACCACCTTTATCCGCGCATCGAGCCGGGTTCCGGCATGGTGCAGGCGAAGATCATGCGTTCCCGGCTTCAGCCGGCGAAACTGCCGCACCACTCTCTGTTTGAGATCGTTCAATTCCTTGTCGGACGCATCGCTCATCAGGCGGCTCTAGCCGATTGACGTGGCCGAGAAAATGCCGTGGTTGCGAAAGGCGGATCAGACCGCCTGCCCGGCCGCCCAGCCGCTCGACCAGGCCCACTGGAAATTATAGCCGCCCAGCCATCCGGTCACATCCACAGCCTCTCCAATCGCATAAAGCCCCGGAATGTGGCGCGCCTCCATGGTCTTTGAGGAAAGCTCCGCCGTGCTGATGCCGCCCGCCGTCACTTCCGCCTTGGCAAAGCCTTCGCTGCCATCGGGATGGAAGGGAAAATCGGCGAGCATCCGCTCCACCTCGCCCAGCGCCCGGTCGCTCGCCTGGCCTAGCTCAGGAGCGATCGCGCAGCGTGCGGGCAGGACAGCCGCCAACCTTGCGGGCAGCGCATCTG
>CAZWEY010000005.1:0-37549 GCA_964632055.1 uncultured Sphingomonadaceae bacterium | reverse complement strand
GTCTATTTCCTCACCCCGCGCCTGTGGGGCAGGGAGCGGCTTTATTCGCTGCGCATGGTCAACTGGCACTTCTGGCTGGCGACCGCGGGGATCGTTTTCTACACCGCCTCGATGTGGGTGGCGGGGATCACCCAAGGCCTGATGTGGCGCGAATGGGGGGCTGACGGCTATCTCGTCAACTCCTTCGTCGAAACCGTCGCCGCACTCCATCCGATGTTCGTCCTGCGCGCATTGGGCGGGCTGCTTTATCTCAGCGGCGCCATCGTGATGACGTATAATGTCTGGATGACCATCGCCGGCCGCCTGCGGGTGGAAGAGCCGATGCGCGATGCGCCCTATGACCCTGCTGCGGATCGCCCGATCCTTCCGGCCCAAGCGAATTGAGGGGCAAGATCATGAGCATGACCGAACGCCACAAGAAGCTGGAACGCAACATCACCCTGCTGGGCGTGGCCGCCTTTGCTGCGGTTGCCGTGGGAGGCATCGTGGAAATCGCCCCACTGTTCTGGATCGACAATACGATCGAGAAGGTGGAGGGGATGCGACCCTATACCCCGCTCGAACAGGCCGGGCGCGACATCTATGTGCGCGAGGGCTGCTATACCTGCCACAGCCAGATGATCCGCCCCTTCCGCGACGAGGTGGAGCGCTATGGCCATTACAGCCTTGCCGCGGAATCGATGTATGATCATCCGTTCCAGTGGGGCTCGAAGCGCACCGGGCCGGATCTTGCCCGTGTCGGCGGGCGCTATTCGGATGAATGGCATGTCCAGCACCTCAAGGATCCGCGCTCGGTCGTGACCGAGAGCATCATGCCATCCTATGGCTTTCTCGCCGAGCGCGATCTCCAGCCGGGCGATCCGGCGGCCCGCCTGAAGGCGCTTCGGGCCGTGGGCGTTCCCTATGGCGACAAGGATATCGAACTGGCCAGAGCCGACCTGGTGGCGCAGGCCGATCCTTCGGCCGATGCCGGCGATCTGGAGGCACGCTATCCCAAGGCGCAATTGCGCGATTTCGACGGCAAGCCTGACCGGCTGACCGAGATGGACGCGCTGGTCGCTTATCTCCAGGTGCTCGGCACGCTGGTCGATGTGAACAGCGCGGCTGCCCAGGAAGAGCTAGCCTCGGAGAAGGGGCGGTGAACCAGACCTCTACCTATGACACCTTGCGCCACATGGCGGATAGTTGGGGGTTGCTGGCCCTTGGCATCCTGTTTCTGGTGCTTGTCGCCTGGCCTTTTCTTCGGCCCGGCGGCGCACAACGCAGCGAAGAAGCCGCAAGCATGATTTTCGGGGACGAAGACGATGGCCGATAAGCACCATGGCAAGCCCGGTTGGGATGAAGCAACCAAGACCGAAACTGTCGGCCATGAATGGGATGGCATCGAGGAACTGAACACCCCGCTGCCGCGCTGGTGGCTGTGGACCTTCTACCTCTCTATTCTTTTCGCGATTGGGTATGTCGTGGTCTATCCCGCCATTCCTCTGGCCGACAAGGCGACCGAAGGCGTGTGGGGCTGGAGTAGCCGCGGCCAGCTCGCTGATGAGATGCAGGCTGAAAATACCCGCAAGGCCCCGCTTCTTGCCGCAATCGATGCGGTGCCACTCGAAAAGCTGCCCGACGATCCCAAGCTGATGCAGGCGGCCGTTGCAGGCGGGCGCGCGGCCTTCAAGGTCAATTGCGTGCAATGCCATGGCGCGCAGGGTGGGGGCTCCAAGGGCTATCCCAATCTCAATGACGATGACTGGCTGTGGGGCGGCAATCTCAAGGAAATTCACCAGACCTTGCTGCATGGCATCCGCCAGCCCGGCGATCCGCAGACCCGCATGAGCCAAATGCCTTCTTTCGGCCGCGATGGCATATTGACCGCGGCCCAGATCGATCAGGTAACCGCCCATGTGCTCAGCCTGTCGGGCAAGGCCCGCCCCAATGCGGCAGGTGCCGGATTGTTCGCGGCCAATTGCGCGGTCTGCCACGGGGCAGAGGGCAAGGGGATGCGTTCGCAAGGCGCGCCCAATCTGGCCGATGCCATCTGGCTTTATGGTGGCAGGCCGGACGAGGTCAGGGCCTCTGTTTTCAACGCTCGCTATGGTGTAATGCCAGCCTGGGGCAACCGGCTCGATCCGGTGACCATCAAGATGCTGGCCGCCTATGTTCATTCGCTGGGAGGCGGGGAAGATTTCAAGGAGGTCGCCCCGGATAGCGCAAACGCACCGGCGATGAAGGACGATGGCGCAAACTGACGAGACTGACAGCAAGCCGCAGGGGGGGGAGCCTCCCCTGCAGCTCTACGCCAAGCGCGAACCGGTGTTCAATCGCCGGATCGACGGGCCGTTCCGGCGGTTCAAATGGCTGATGATGGCCTTCACCCTTGGCATCTATTACATCACGCCCTGGCTGCGCTGGGATCGCGGGCCCTATGCGCCCGATCAGGCTGTGCTGGTGGATATGGCGCATCGCCGTTTCTACATGTTCGGCATCGAAATCTGGCCGCATGAATTCTATTTCGTGGCCGGCCTGCTGATTATGGCAGGTATCGGTCTGTTTCTCGTCACCAGTGCGGTTGGCCGCGCCTGGTGTGGCTATGCCTGCCCGCAAACGGTGTGGACCGACCTTTACCAGCATATCGACCGGTTGATCGATGGCGACCGCAACGCGCGGGCGCGGCTTTACAAGGCGCCCTGGGGCCCGGCCAAGATTGCGCGCCGCCTGGTGAAATGGGCGATCTATCTGGTCATAGCCTTCCTCACTGGCGGGGCGTGGATTCTCTATTTTGCCGATGCGCCCAGCCTGGTGCGCGATTTCTGGAGCGGAAATGCGGCTCCTGTCGCCTATGCCACGGTCGGCGTGCTCACCCTTACCACTTTCGTTCTGGGCGGTTTCATGCGTGAGCAGGTATGCATCTACATGTGCCCCTGGCCGCGCATCCAGACCGCCATGCTCGATGAAAAATCGCTCACAGTCACATACAAGGACTGGCGCGGGGAGCCGCGTGGCAGCGTCAAGGCGGCGGAAAAGCAGCCCGGCAAGTTTGGCGATTGCATCGATTGCAACCAGTGCGTTGCGGTCTGCCCCACGGGCATCGACATCCGCGAAGGGCCGCAGATCGGCTGCATTACCTGCGCGCTGTGTATCGATGCCTGCGACCGGGTGATGAAGGAGGTCGGCCGTCCGCGCGGGTTGATCGATTATGCAACGCTGGAAGACTGCAAGAACGAAGCAGCGGGCGAAGCCCCGCGCCCGGTTCTCAAGACCCTGCTGCGGCCGCGCACGCTGATCTATTTCGGCCTGTGGGGCGGCATCGGGCTGGCGCTGTTGTTTTCGCTTGGAACCCGCCAGCGCACCGACCTCACCATCGCGCCCGATCGCAATCCGCCCTTCATGCTGATGAGCGACGGCTCGGTGCGCAATGGCTACACGCTCAAATTGCGCAACATGGAAGGCCGTCCTCGTGCCATGGAGGTGCAGATCGAGGGTCTGGAAGGTGCTGTGATGTGGAGCGATGACATGGCCCGCAAGGATGCCGCCCGCATTCTGCGCCGCGACGTTCCGCCCGATGCCACGCTGGCGTTGCGCGCCTATGTTGTTGCCCCGCAGGGCACCGCATCGCAGGATTTCGCCTTCCGCCTCACCGCTCTTTCGGAACCACGCGAGAGTGACCGCAGCGAAGCGCGTTTCCAGGCACCTGAGGAGTAGAAGGCGTGGCAGATCAGGTCAGACCTTTCACCGGACGGCGCATGGCAGCCATTCTGGTGGCGGGCTTTGCCGTAGTGCTTGGCGTCAACCTGACGATGGCCGGGCTTGCTTCCTCCTCCTTCAGCGGTGCCGTGGTCGAAAATTCCTATGTCGCAAGCCAGCAATTCAACCGCTGGCTCGACGAGGCTGCTCACGAAGAGAAGCTGGGATGGACGGTAACTCCTGTGCGCCTGACAGATGGCAGGGTAGAGGTCCGGCTGGCAGGTGTGCCCGCCAGTGCGCGCCTTTCGGCCATGGCCCGCCATCCGATAGGCCGCGAGGCGGAGCGCGCGCTGGCCTTCGTTCCTGCCGGAGAAAACCTTTTCGTCAGCACGTCCGCATTGCCGCAAGGCCGCTGGACTTTGAGACTCGAAGTGACCTCGGGTGCCGATAGCTGGCGCGGTGAAGCAGACCTGCCATGACCGCCCCGGTAAAGCCGGACCTGCTGCAGGAAGAAACCGTGCTGCTGGTGCCTTCGATGCATTGCGCAGGCTGCATGGGCAAGGTGGAGCGCGCCTTGCAGGGGCTGGAGGATGTGGCATCGGCACGGGTCAACCTCACCGCCAAGACGGTGCGCGTGGTGCATGGCGATGATGTGGCGGCGGCAGACCTTGTGGCCACGCTGGACGCGATCGGTTTCCCCAGCCAGCCGCGCAGCGAGGAGACCGCGCAGAGATCCTCTGCACTCAGGCCACTGGCTCTGGCGCTCGGGGTGGCCGCCTTTGCGACAATGAATGTCATGCTGCTGTCAGTCAGCGTCTGGTCCGGCGCCCAAGGCAGCACGCGCGAGCTGTTCCACTGGATCTCCGCGCTGATTGCTGTGCCCGCCATCGCCTATTCCGGCATGCCTTTCTTCCGCTCGGCCTGGGCAGCCCTTCGCCATATGCGGACCAATATGGATGTGCCGATCTCGATCGGCGTCATCATGGCCACCGCCCTCAGCCTCTACGAGGTGGCCACTGGCGGCAAGGATGCATGGTTCGACGGGGCGCTGATGCTGCTGATGTTCCTGCTGGCGGGCCGCGCGCTTGATGCCATGATGCGCGACCGCGCGCGCGCAGGCGTCGATGCGCTGCTCAGCCAGGCGGCGACAGGCGCCATGGTGGTGGGCGAAGATGGCACGCTCGACTGGATCGTGGCGCGCGATCTGCGGCCAGGCATGATGATGCGCGTTGCTGCTGGCGAGCGCCTGGCCGCCGATGGCACGGTGGAGAAAGGCACGAGCAGTATCGACCAGTCCCTGCTCACTGGCGAGACCGCGCCTGCCATGGTGGCCAAGGGCGACGCGGTTCATGCCGGAACGCTCAATCTCGATGCGCCGGTCGATGTGCGGGTGACGGCGGCGGGCGAGGACACGACCCTTGCCGAGATCGCCCGGCTGATGGAAGCCTCGGGCCAGGTGCGCTCGAAATATGTGCGCATCGCCGACCGGGCTGCGCGGCTTTATGCGCCTGCGGTGCACAGCCTGGCCGCGCTCACTTTCCTCGGCTGGATGCTGGCTGGCGCAGGGCTCTATCAATCGGTGGTGATCGCCATCGCCGTGCTGATCATCACCTGCCCTTGCGCCATCGGGCTTGCCGTTCCCGTTGCGCAAGTGGTTGCGACAGGCGCGTTGATGCGTGCAGGCATCATGGTCAAGGATGGCAGCGCGCTCGAACGCATGGCAGGGATCGATCGGGTCCTGCTCGACAAGACCGGCTCGCTCACTCTGGGCCACCCTCTGCCTGATCCCTTCGCCATCGCGGCAATGCCTGCAGAGGTTGCAGGCGTTGCGCTGGGCCTTGCCTCGCACAGCCGCCACCCCTTGTCGCGCGCGCTCGAAGCAGCGCTGATTGCAGCAGGCCATCGCGCCCTTGCGGTGGATGGCGTGGCCGAAACCGCGGGCGTCGGCCTTTCAGGCAGGTGGAACGGGATTGCCGTCTCGCTCGGCAAGCCGCAGAGGGCGCAAGGGGTGGCAACCCTTTTGCAGATCGAAGGGCAGGGCGAGTGGCTCATCCGCTTTTCCGACCAGTTGCGCCCCGATGCGCTGCCGGCGCTTGGCCTGCTGGCGTCCAGCGGGGTGGAGGTCTCCATCCTGTCGGGTGACAATGCAGACGCGGTGGCACAGATGGCCTTGGCCACTGGATTGGCGGCGCAGGCCTCGGCCAGCCCGGCCGACAAGCAGGCAGCCATTGCCGCGCTCCAGCAACAGGGCCATCGCGTCCTGATGGTGGGCGACGGGCTGAATGATGGCCCGGCTCTCTCGGCAGCCGATGCCTCGATCGCGCCGGGATCGGCCAGCGATGTGGGCAGGCAGGCGGCCGATATGGTGTTCATGGGCGATTCGCTCATGGCGCTGCCCGCCAGCCTGCTGGCAGCGCGGCGCACCATGGAGGTGGTGCGGCAGAATTTCGCGCTGGCCGTCGGCTACAATATTCTGGCTTTGCCGCTGGCCATCCTTGGCCATGTTACCCCGCTGATTGCTGCTGCCGCCATGTCGCTCAGCTCGCTGGTGGTGATCGCCAATTCGCTGCGTCTGGTTCGCTCGGCGCGGGTATGAACGGGCTGGCCCTTCTCCTGCCGGTGGCGCTGCTGCTCGGGCTTGGCGGGCTGGCGGCGTTTTTCTGGGCCATGCGCAGTGGCCAGTTCGAAGATCTGGATGGCGCTGCCAATCGTCCCTTGATGGATGAGGATGAGGACATTTGAGCTTGCGCGCCCGCTCCTCCCTGTTCGGCCTCGCGGCTCTGGCGCCTTTCGTGCTTGGCCCGGCACTGGCGCAGGCGCGCGCACCTTTGCTTCTGCCGCTGTGTTCGGGCGATGGCATTGTGCGCAGCCTAGCCGTCCCTTTCGGCCCTGCCCAGCTGCCGGCAGAGGGTGAGGGGGCGCATTGCGACAAGGCCTGTCATGCGGGCAGTTCGCGCAAGAAGACAACCGGGACTTCTTGATCGAGCGCAATGAATCTGCCGCCGGGCTATGGTGGAAGGGGCGGCATGTGGCCTTACCATCCCGATCTACTGGCAGTACCGGTGCCACGTTATACCAGCTATCCCACGGCTGCGGAATTTCATGGTGATGTCGGGGTGGAGCATTATCTCGCTGCCCTGGGCAGGGTCGAGAGTGATGTCTCGCTCTATGTCCATATCCCCTTTTGCGAGAAGATCTGCTGGTATTGCGGCTGCAACACCGGCGTTGCCAATCATCGCAAGCGGCTGGAGAGCTATCTTGATGCGCTGCATCGCGAGATCGAGCTGGTCGGCTCGCATCTGCCAGCCTGGGCCAGGGTCCGCCGCATATCCTTTGGCGGCGGCAGCCCCAATGCCATTGCGCCTGTCGATTTTGTCCGGTTGCTGGCTGCGCTGACGGTTCATTTCCCGCAAGCCGATCCGGTCGTCTCGATCGAGCTTGACCCCAGAACCTTGAGCGAGACATGGGCCGAGGTGATTGCGGCCACCGGCATCGAGCGGGCGAGCCTTGGGGTGCAGACCACCATCCCCCGTTTGCAACAGGCAATCGGCAGGGTCCAGCCTGCCAGCGACATTGCCCGCTCAACGCAGTGGCTGCGTGCCGCCGGTGTCTCCTCGCTCAATTATGACCTGATGTATGGCTTGCCTGGACAGACCATCGACGATCTGGCGCAAACGCTGGATTTTGCCGCAGAGCATACGCCCGACCGGATCGCCCTGTTCGGCTATGCTCATGTGCCCCATATCATCGCGCGCCAGCGCAAGATCGATGCGAGTGCCCTGCCGGGGGCGGACGAGCGATTCGCCATGGCTGCTTTTGGCCATGAGCGGCTGGTGGAACAGGGCTATCAGGCGGTCGGCTTCGACCATTTCGCGCTGCCCGGCGATCCGCTGGCGCAAGCCGCCTCGGCAGGGCGCTTGCATCGCAATTTCCAGGGCTTCACCGATGATGCGGCGCCCGTGCTGATCGGGCTTGGCGCCTCGGCAGTCAGCTGTTTTCCCGATCTTCTGGTGCAGAACGAGAAGAATGCAGGCCGATATCGCATGCTGCTCTCGCAAGACAGGATGGCGACCGAGCGCGGCATTGCGCGAGACGAGGAGGATCGCCGCAGGGCGGATCTGATCGGGCAATTGCTGTGCCATGGCCGGGCCAGTGTCGAGGACAGGCTGTGGCGTGATGCAGCGGCGCGCCTTCGGCCTTTTGTTGCATGCGGGCTTGCGGCTTTCGAAGAGGGCGTGCTGGCCATCACCGAGGCTGGCTTGCCCTATGCGCGCAGCATTGCGGCCCAATTCGATGTTTACCGTGCATCCTCAGACCAGAAGTTCAGTTCTGCGGTCTGAACTGTTTGATCAATATCAATGGTGGCAGCCTCGCGATGAGCGATCATGCATCCATTCGACGACGAGACGACTGGAGAAATATCATGGATAGCAGTGACATCCTTACTCATAAAGGCGCTTACGGCTTTGAAGTCACCAAGCCCGAAATCGGCATGCAGACCGAAGGCACCGAGCAGTTCTCGGATATTCTCCATGAAGGTGATATGGAGCTTCCCGCCGCCTTGCGCGCGACCGAGCCTTTCGCCGAGCGCGTGAAGATCGGCTATGACCGCTTCACCGACCCCAAATTCGTGGAGCTTGAAAAAGAGCATATCTGGACCAAGTGCTGGACGCTCGCCTGCCGTCTGGAAGACATCCCCAATGTGGGCGACCGGATATCCTACAATATCACCGATCTCTCCTTTATTGTCGTGCGCACCGAAAGCGGGGTGAAGGCCTTTTACAACAGCTGCCCGCACCGCGCCCGCAAGCTGTGCGACCATGCTCAGGCTTCGCTGAACGACCAGTCCGGCCATTTCCGCTGCCCCTTCCATGCCTGGACCTGGAACCTTGAGGGCGAGCTGGAATGGGTTCCGGCCCAGCATGAATTCCCTCATGTCACCAAGCAGGAATATTCGCTGCGCGAAGTGAACTGTGATGTCTGGGGCGGGCAGGTGTTCATCAATCCCGACCCTGACGCGCCGCCGCTCAAGGCCGCGATGGGCCATTTGAACGAAGTCTTCGCCGACTTCCCGCTCGAAAAGCGCTACACCGTCGCCGTGTTCCGCAAGCATGTGCGCTGCAACTGGAAGATCGCGCAGGAAGCCTTCATGGAAGGCTACCACGTGGTTGAAACCCACTGGGACGGCATGCCCTTCTTCGGCTCGGCCTATACCCGCTACGACAACTGGAGCGACGATGTCTCGCACACCAACCGTCTTGCCACGCCGGGCGCGATTGCCGATATCTGGGTGAAGGGCAAGATTTCCCCTCAGGAAACCGCGTTCCAGCACTGCACCGCCTTTGGCCTGGATGTGCCGCCGGAAGGCTCGATCAACACGATCGAGGAGGCGCGCAAATGGTGCGCTGACGCCAAGCGCAAATGGATCAAGGAAACCTATGGCAAGGACTATGCGCAAGCGCCGGACTCGATGATCCTTGAAATGACCAAGTGCTTCGTGTTCCCGAACCATCACCCCTGGTGGGGCGAGGCGCTGCCCTGGTGGTATCGTTTCCTGCCCTATGGCACCGACCCCGACCGCTCGGTGATGGAAGTCCGCGTCACCGCCCCGATGCCGGACGATGGCCGCGAAATTCCTCAAGGACCGGCCCCGGTCATCGACATCGATTTCGACACGCGCACCTGCGACGTGCCGGAACTGGGGGCTGCCGGCATCATCCTCGATCAGGATATGCAGAACATGGAAGCGGTGCAGCAGGGCCTGAAGACGGCAGCTCCGGGCCGGCACTTCATGACGCTCGCCAATTACCAGGAGAGCAACATCCGCCACTTCCACCACGTCTACAACAAGCTGCTGGGGCTCGACTGAGCTCATGTGCAGGCGGCGCGGGGGTCTCGTCGGCCCCGCGCCGCTCACGCACCTGTCGGATGAGGTGCGTCAGGCCGGTCGCAGGGACATGCTGCGGCCGGCCTTTTTGCTGTCGGTGATAAGAGGTATGATGCTGCTTTATTGCGCCGGGTCTGGAGCCGGCGCGCTCAGGCTCCCGGACTCCGCATCTGGCTCTGGTTCGGTCTCTGGCTGCGGAGCAGGAACGGGATCGATCGGCGGATCATAGATGCTTTTCCGCTTGCCACGCAGCACGTCGATTTCAGCTTCGCGCGTCTTCAGATAATATTCGCGTGTGGCGAGATAGGGGTCGCCGCTTTCTTCGCGTATCCTCTTGAGCGTTTCGTCCTGCTGCGCCCTGTCATCGAGCGAGGACAAGGTGCCCTTGGCGAGGACGAAGGCTGGCTTGTTGAAGGGCTTGCCCGCCAGAGGCAGGATCGAAAGGTCGATCACCCGCCCGAACAGGTCGCGCAAGGTGGTCGGCCCGATCAGGGGCAGGAACAGGTATGGCCCCGTCTTCACGCCATAATAGCCCAGCGTATCGGCCAGCCCGTTGGAGCGGCGAGGCAGGTTGAATGGCTTGCGTTTGGCCACATCGACAAGGCCCAGGACACCTAAGGTCGAATTGATCACGAAGCGGCCCAGCGTTTCGAAGGCCTTGCCCGGCTTCAGCTGAAGCAGGAAGTTGAGGAATACGATCGGTTCGTCGAGATTGTTGATGAAATTGTGAATGCCTGCTCGGGCCTGACCCGGCACTGCCTTCATATAGCCATGGGTAATGGGCGCGACGATGGCTTCGTCCACCGCCTGCACCGCTTCATAGGAAGCAGCGTTCAATGATTCCAGCGGATCGCCGGGCGTGGCGCGCTTCTGTGCGCTGACGACGATTGTGTTCGGGTCATTGAGCTGAGGTGCAGGTGTGGCAGCAGGTTTTTCCGCCAGCAGAGAGGGCACAGGCAAACTGCCTGCGTCGGACGCAACCATCGCATCGGCTGCTGGCGCCGGATAGTCTGCAAAGCTGAGGGGCCGGGTAATCCGGGCAAGGCTCGTCTGCGCGAGAGATTGCGGGGCGTAGATTGTATCCGTGAGAGGGCTTGCAGGAACAGGCGCACCTGCCAGAAGCAGAGGGATCGCCATTGCTGAAATGCTCAATTATCCAGCCTTTCTTGGATGTTCGGGTGTCCGGTTATCAGTTTTCCGGCCATGCGCCATGGCCAGCATTTCGCCATAGACGAGACAGGCACGGTCAAGTTCGGCCACCCAGTCATAGTTGCAGGCGGTTAATGCAGCCTGTTTGCCAAGTCGCTCGCGCAGCAGTGGATCGTTCATGAGGCGTTCGGCCATATCGGTCAGCGAAGCACAGTCAGGCGTGGGGCACAACAGGCCATCTTCGCCATTGCTGACAATATTGCGTGCGCTTGGAGTGTCTGCGGATATGACCGGCAGTCCGCAAGCCATGGCCTCGAGCACCACATTGCCGAAAGCTTCGGTCAGGCTGGGGTTGATCATGAAATCGGCCGAGGCCACTGCGCGGGCCAGCGTTTCGCCGGTCAACTGTCCGGTGCAATGCGCTTCCGGCAAAAGCTTGCGCAAACGGGCGAGTGCGGGGCCGTCGCCAACGATGATCGGGCGCGGGCGGTTGCCGCGCTGGCGCAGGGCGCGGATGATCTGCGCAAATTGTTCGACGCCTTTTTCCAGCACGATGCGGCCGAAGAACAGCGGAGCGATCTCGCCATCTTCAATCCCGATGCTGCGCCGCCATTGATTGTCGCGGCGACGGGGATGAAACTGGTTGCGATCGACCCCGCGTTGCCACAAGCGAACCTTGTCCGTGCCGTATCGGGCGGTGAATTCCTCCAGCAGCGGCAGGGTAGGAACCAGGATCCTGTCGCACCCTCCATAAAAGCGGTCGAGATACCGCTCGGCCGGGCCTTGCAGAAAGGAAAGCCCGTAGAAGGAGAAATATTTCGCGAACATGGTGTGCAGGCTGGCGATCACAGGCACACGCAGATCTTCGGCCGCAAAACGCAGCATTTGCCAGCCCAGCCGGTCTGGCGCGGAAACATGCACCAGGTCCGGTGCAAAATCGGCCACATCCTGTTTGATGGCAGGCGTAAGACCGCGCGACAGGCGATATTCGCGCCGCCAGGGAATGGTGAAGGAGGGCACCGAGACCAGGGTTCCCGCAGGCTCGAAGGCGGGCGTGGGCGAGGTGGGCGAATAGACCCGCACCTGCATCCCCTTGGCCTCTTCGAGATGGCGCACAAGCCGGTTCAACGCCTGATTGGCCCCGTCGCGGACATAATTATAATTGCCGGAAAACAAGGCAAGCCGCTTGCCGTGCAGAGGCATGGAATCGGCAGGCGGGACTTTCGGGCTGACAAGCGGCTTGGCATCATGGCCGTCAAGGTTTGCGTGCCTCGCGTAATTCATCGTCAAGTCCGTAATGCGTGTAGCCCTTTTGCTGACGCCATGACCGCGGCAAATCCGCAGCTGGCCCGCCATGATGGAGCAGCAGGCAGGGGGCAAGCAAAATCGGGCCGCCATGCCTCTGCACAGCAGCCCGACTTTCAGGACGCATCGGATTTCAGACTGAGGCCGGGGCCTATTTCATGCCGCTCATATATTTGGCGTATTCATCGTACCACTGGCGGATACGGATTTCCTGATCCGACAGCACATTGCCCTTGAAGCCGCGAGAGTGGATGCCTTCCTGCGCGCCGGCCAGCAACTGCATGTCCTGCGACACCACAGGGCCTGCCGCCCACAGGTCGTCATCCGGGCGATAGTCGCGCGGGATGATTGTCTTGCCGGACAGGTCCACTTCGCCCTCGATGCCGTAATAGGACGGCACTTCATGGATGCCCGGCACGACATAGGTCTGGGTCGTATAGATGCACTTCTCCGGATCGGAAGGGTGCGGGCGCCAGTGCTGGATGAAGAAGCCTTCCGGGTGGAAGAAGGATTCGGTCGACGGGAAG
Source organism: uncultured Sphingomonadaceae bacterium (assembly GCA_964632055.1). Classification (GTDB taxonomy): domain Bacteria; phylum Pseudomonadota; class Alphaproteobacteria; order Sphingomonadales; family Sphingomonadaceae; genus CANJYE01. The sequence goes on along the minus strand of CAZWEY010000005.1, from coordinate 25,003 downwards.
AAGCCCACGCTCCAGTCGTCGACCAATTGGCCGTCGGTGAACTTGGAATAGTCGATGGCGTAATCCGTGTTCGCCCGCTTGGCGGCGATGATCGCCTTGGGCACGTCGCGGAAATCCTCCGGGAAGTCCTCGTCCTTCACGCCGGCTTCGCGCAGGAAGATCTTGTGCTCACCTGCCAGGCTGTAATCGTCGAGCTTGTCGGCGATATGCGGCATCGGACTCATGAACTGCCAAACGCTGCGGCTGAAGCCGTTATCATAAAGATTGTGCTGGCTGTGATAGGGATCGACCGCGCCCTGCAGCTGAGGATGCGTGGCCCGCACGTGATAGCCCTCGTTGAAGGCCTCATGCGCCAGCTTCCAGTTGCACTGCCAGGTCTGAACGACGTCGCGGATGCGGATCGCCTTCTCGAAATCATAGGCTTCGAGATGCTTGGCGCAATCCTTGGGGATGAAGTCGGCCAGCGGCTCTGCATCCAGGTCCATGTTGATGAACACCCAGCCGCGCCATTGCTCGACCTTCACCTTGGGAATGTCGAGATTGTGGCAGATCGCCTTGGCCTGGAAGGTCTCGCGGTCGGCAATGTGCTTGAGCGTGCCGTCCATGTTGAATTCCCAGCGGTGGAACGGGCAGATCAGCTGTTCCGCCTTACCGAAATCCTTTTGCGCAAGGTCTTTTCCGCGGTGCTGGCAGACATTGTAGAAGGCGCGCAATTCATCGCCCTTGCCGCGCACAACCAGGATGTTCTCCACCCCGATGCGCACCCGCATATAGCAGTTTTCTTCCGGGATGTCGTTCATATGGCCGACCCAGTGCCAGGTGCGGGGCCACAACCGTTCCCATTCCTGCTTCATTACCTCGCGCGAATGATAGCCTTCCTGCACGTCGAGACGGGCGGCGCCATAGTCGCGCGGTTTGGTATAGGGGTGCTGGCCGGTGGAATCCTTCCATTCCGGCATCCGGTAATCGAGGCGGAAGGGTTCATAGCTGATCGGGGCTTCGGGGTCGGCATATTTGATGTTCTTGATGTCAGTGTCGTCCATCGGATGATCCTTTCGCGGGCAGTCTCCATCCCCGTGCTGCAACGGGACAATGGGCATAGTGTGCGCGAGAGAGGGGGCTTGCATTTTGACCCTGATCAAACAGAATGGCCGCTGGCTGCGCTATTGCCGGATCAGTCAAGCATGGTGCTGGCGCGATCCAAGGATTTGCGTTCAGCGGCGCCCTGACCCTGCCCGGTTTGACCGATATCAAGGAATCGGACGCCCTTTCCACGCCACCATGCTCCATCAATCAGTGATGGAGAGAGACAATGTCAGGCGATCTTGCCCAGTTCGATTACGTCAACGACGCTAACCAGTGGCGCCTTGTCACCCCCGGTTCGCAAGGCTGGGAACGTAGCCCGCGCCCCGGTGATGCGCGCAAGAAATATTTCATGGTCACCACCGATTCCCACATGACCGCCCCGCCGACGCTCTTTGCCGAGCGGATCGACAGGAAATATATCGACCGCCTGCCGCGCCAGATCGAGAAGGACGGCAAGAAGTTCATGCTGCAGGACGGCTTCACGCCGACCCCCATTTCGACCACGCCGCTCGAAGGAGAGGACCAGCTGCGCACCAAGCTCGGCGCCTATCTTCTCGACGGCCCGCGCAGCATGGATGAGCGGATTGCCGATCTCGATCGCGACGGGGTCGATGCGGAGATCATCTTTCCCAATGGCGCCGCGCTGCTTCTCTGGGCGACGCCGGATGTCGAATTCATGATGGTGCAGGCGCGCATCTGGAACGACTGGGCGATGGAAACCTGCAAGGGCTATCTCCACCGCTCCAAGCCCATTGCCGCCGTTCCGACAGCCGACATCGACATGGCTATCGCGGAAATACAGCGCGTGGCGAAAATGGGCTACGATGTGATCTGCCTGCCCAACAAGCCGATTTTCGGCCCGCCCAAGGTGGGAGACGCCAATTACAACCTGCCGATCTATGACCGGCTGTGGGCGGCGATCACGGATGCCAACCTGTCCATCGTGTTCCATGTTTCGACCGGGCAGGACCCGCGCACCGCGCGCGGCAATGGCGGCGCGATCATGAATTATTGCGTCCATTCGCTCGCTCCCACGATGGAGCCGGTGGTGGCGCTTTGCGCTTCGGGCGTCATCGAACGCTTCCCCGCGCTGCGCTTTGCCACCATTGAGGCCAACGGCGGCTGGCTGCCCTGGCTGCTCGACCGCATGGACGAGGGCTATCGCACACATCACATGTGGGTGCATCCCAAGCTGAAGGCGCTTCCTTCCGACTATTTCCGCATGGCGGGCGCCACTTCGGTCGACGAGGATCGCGCAGCCCTGCTGCTGTGCGAGGAATATGGGCTGGAGAACAACATGATGTTCGCCAATGACTATCCGCACCATGAAGGCAGCTGGCCGCATTCGGCCGAGACCATCGAGCGGACCTTCGGCAGGTTGCGCGAAACGACACGGGCCAAGGTGCTGGGCCTCAATGCCGCACGGATGTTCAGGTTCGATATTCCCGCCGACCTCGCCTGACCCCGGCCCCGGCCCCGGCCCCGGCAGTATCCTGGCCCCTGGTAAATGCAGGGGAAGTGCTGCCGGGTTTGCCTGCCCATGTGTCCTGTCCATGCGCCCTGCCGATGTGTAGCGCCTGAATAAGGCTTGCAGAGGTGCGGCCGCGCGGCAAAAAGAACCCTATGGACACGGGACCAGTTCAGATCGTCGCATGGCGCTTCAGCCTTTGAGTGGCCAGCCTGCCTCTATCCTCACCCTGACGCTTAACCCCGCGATCGACGTGGGCTATTCGGTTGACCGCTTGGTGCCGACGCACAAGATGCGGACACGTGGCGAATATTACACGCCCGGCGGCGGTGGCATCAATGTCGCAAGAGTGCTGCATCGGCTGGGCAGTGCGTCGCGCTGCCTCTATCTGGCTGGCGGTGCGACTGGAGCCATGCTGGATGAATTGCTGGATGAGGAAGGGGTCGCGAATGAGCGCCTGGCGATTGCCGGGCACACCCGCATCTGCATGACCGCTTTTGCGCAGGATAATGGCCAGGAATATCGTTTTGTGCCGCCTGGCCCGACAGTGAGCGAGCCGGAATGGCGAGCCTGTCTTGCGCGTCTGGAGGCCACGAGGGCCGACTATTGCGTCGCCAGCGGTTCGCTTCCGCAGGGCGTCCCTGAAGGTTTTTATGCAGAAGTCAGTCGCATTGCTGCGGCGCGCGGCATGCGGTTCGTGCTCGACAGTTCCGGGGCTGCCTTGCGCCATGGCCTCGAAGCAGGCGGTATCATGCTGGTCAAACCGAGTCTGGGTGAATTGGCTGAATATTGTGGCCGGTCGCTGGACTCGGCAGAGGCGGCCGGGCAGGCGGCAATGGCGATCATTGATGCGGGAAAGGCGCAGATGGTCGCCGTGACGATGGGGCAGAATGGCGCCGTCCTGGCCAGTTGCGAGGGTGTTCATCATATGCCTGCAATCCGTGTCGAAACGCGCAGTGCGCTTGGAGCCGGAGACAGCTTCCTCGCTGGCATGGTGCATGGCCTTGCCCGTGGAGCAGGGCCTATGGAGGCATTGACAATCGGGGGTGCAGCCGGGGCAGCGGCAGCGCTGAGCCCCGGGGGCGGGCTTTGCGAGGCGCGCGATGTCGAACGCCTTATTATGCAGAATTCCGCTGCCGGTGAGCGCTTTTGTTCATTCTGAGCAAACTCCTTATTCCATATCCAATAAGCTTGCCGCTCATTCCCGTTTGATGACCAGTCTGCATTGCGTTAGACCGAAAGAGCTAAAACACCTGAGCCAAATCAGGGTCAGAGAACTTCATGAGGGAGACCTAAAAATGAAAAACAAGCTCTATCTTCTCAGTGGTACTGCGCTGCTTGCTGCCGGTTTTCCGGCGGTTGCGCATGCGCAGGGGGCCAACTCCTACGATGTCAATGAGATCATCGTGACCGCGCAGAAGCGCGAAGAAAAGCTTCAGGATGTGCCACTGGCCGTGACCGCAGTCGGCGCAGACCAGATCGCCGAGCGCGGCCTGGCCAACATCACCGAGGTGACTCGCCTGGCGCCGAACGTGAATTTCAACGAAGGCATCGTGAACCCGACGCTGATCACGCCCTATATCCGCGGCATCGGCACGCACGACAACTCGCCGGAATCCGACATGCCGGTGGCGGTTAGCATCGATGGCGTCTATCTCGCCTCGGTTTATGGTGGCCTGATCGACGCCTTCGACATCCAGCAGGTCGAAATCCTGCGCGGCCCGCAGGGCACGCTGCAGGGCCGCAACGCACCCGGTGGCGCGGTCAACATCACCACCCGGCGTCCGGGCGATGTGTGGACCGTTCGCGGCATGGCCGAATATGGCAAGTTCTCCGACGTCAAGCTCAATGTCGGCGTGGATGGCCCGCTGATCGAAGACAAGCTCGGCCTCAAGCTGGCCATGCTGTATCGCAACGCCAATGGCTATCAGAAGGGCATGCGCTGGAGCGGTTTGCGCAACGCAGACGGAACCGCCAACACCTCGCAGGACACCCCTTCTGGTGACCGGTTCGGTGGTCGTGATTCCCTCTCTTTCAAGGCCGGCCTGCAGATCACCCCGTCCGACACAGTCAATATCTGGCTTTCGGGTGATTACACCAAGGACAAATCGGAGCCGACCGCGTTCCGCGATGTCAATGACGGCAAGAGCTATCCGCGTCCGGAATATGCCGATCAGCTCAATTCTCTTGCCTGCGTGCTGTTTGGCTGGTGCACTCCGTCCAAGAAATATACCACCTACCAGGCCGATTTCGGCAACAACAAGATCACCAACTGGGGCCTGACCTCCAACATCGATGTCGATCTGGGTGCTGCCACGCTGACCTCGGTCACCGGCTATCGCAAGATCCGCGACGAATACGCGCTCGACATCGACGCCACTCCGTTCCCGCTGCTTGAAGCGCGTCCGGGCGTCAATGGCGATGATCCGCATGTCGGCCAGAAGACCTTCAGCCAGGAAGTGCGCATCGCTTCGAACGATGGCGGCTCGATGTCGATGGGTGACAAGCTGCGCTGGCTGATCGGCGGCTATTACATGAAATCGAACATGGTTCGCGAACAGTATCTGATCGTGTTCGGCAATAATATCGGGTCCGATTATCGCCAGAAGCTCAAGAGCTATGCGATCTTCGGCCATGTCGATGTCAAGCTGACCGACGCCCTGACCTTCGGCGTTGGTGCACGTGAAAGCTGGGACAAGAAGCAGTTCTTCGTGGACATGCGCGGCGATACCTTCGTCGGGGAATCGGCCAGGAAGAGCTGGAAGAAGTTCATGTATGACGCCAATGTGAACTACAAGTTCACCCCTGACGTCATGGGCTATGTCCGCTATGCGCGCGGCAGCCGCCCCGGTGGCTTCAACCACACCCCGCTCTCGACCTACAACCCGGAGACGGTGGACTCGATCGAAGGCGGCCTGAAGACCCAGCTGTTGGACCGCAAGGTCACCTTCAACGTCACGGGCTTCTACTACAAATACAAGGGCATCCAGCGTCAGACCAGCACGCTGTTCCCCGACGGGACCTTCGCCCGCGTCAATGCCAATGCGGGCAAGGACCGGGCCTATGGTCTTGAAGTGGAACTGTCGGCCCGTCCGGTCGAGGGGCTGAAGCTCGACGTTGGCCTTGGCTATCTCAATGCCAAATACAAGGAATGGTTCGATTCGGAAGCCAACCCGGCCTATGATCCGACCCTGCCGGATGGTCCTACCAATCAGCCGCGCCTGATCATCGACAACTCGACCCTGCCGGTGCAGAAGTCGCCGAAATGGACGATCAACCTCGGTGCCTCATATGACATCCCGGTCAGTGATTCAGGGCCGCTTGCCAAGATCACGCCGTCGGTCAATCTGTATCACGTGTCCTCGCAATACACGAATACGGAAGCCCAGCCGGCGTCCTATGACAATGCACACTCGCTGCTCAGCGCTGCGCTGCGCATGGAAGGGCCGGACAATCGCTATGCACTGACGGTGTTTGGCGACAACCTGACCAATTCCTACTACATCCAGAACGGTGGCGACCTTGGCGGGTTGAGCGCCTATGTGCAGGAAGGTCGTCCTCGCACTTATGGCGTTCGTCTGGAATTCAAGTTCCAGTAATCGCCTGATTGCCTGAAACGAAGGGCGCCATCACCCCGGGTGATGGCGCCCTTCTTGTTTGCACTAGGGTCAGGACCTAGCTCCCGCTTCTGGCAGCGGCGGCAAACAGCTTCTCGCGCAGTCTGGGGAAGTCCTCGATATTGTAATCCTCCGGCACGCCGGTGCCCTGTATGCTCTCGGCTGGGTGCTTACTCAGGTCGATATCCTTTGCGGGGATCAGCTTGCTATCGGCGATGCTGAAGAAGGTGCGCACGCGCGGCCGGGTGGGATCTGTGGGGGATTGTCCGACCACCAGCGCCAGGCATTGCGAATCCAGCACCAGCACCGAGCCGATCGGATAGATGCCCATGGTCCGGGCAAAGGCGTTCAGTATCTCGCTGTCGAACCAGCCCTTCATGAAATTCATCTGCTGCAACGCGCTGGCCGGGTCCATGCCGGTGCCCTCGAAAGTGTCGCTGACCATGGAATCATAGGTGTCGCAGATCGCCGCCATGCGCGAGAGCTGGTCGATCCCTTCGCTGCCCAGCCCATGCGGATAACCGGTGCCATCCAGCGTTTCATGATGGCGCAGCGTCACATCGAGAACGGGCTGAGGAATATTGCCGCCAGCCACCAGCAATTCATGGCCGAGCTTGACATGTTCGCGCATGATCTGGGGCGGCAGATTTCTGTAATCGCCGCCATATTCGCTCAGATCAACCGGGAGGTGGCCAATTCCGACATCCATCAGCAGGCCCGCCATTCCCGCATCCCTGATCTGGCTGGCGGGGAGCTTCATGGTGTGTCCGAGCGCTATCATCAATGCGCTTACCGCGAGTGCATGGCGATAGACATATTCATTGTCGCGCTTGCAGCGCATCAGTCCGTTGAAAGTGTGGGGGTTGCGCTGGACCGAGGCGAAGATGTCCTCGATCACCGGCTCGACATTGCCGGCATCGATACCCTTGCCCAGCCGCGCTTCCAGAAAGACTCGTGAAACCACCTTGCGCGAGCGTTCGGCAACACGCCCGGCCATGCCGAATTCGCGCGCCATGCTTTGCGGCGCGGTGGATCGCATGTCGGCAGAGCGGGCGGGTGCCGAAATGCGCGATGGGGCAGCGAGGGGTTGCGGCGCGTTGGCGCGGTTGCGCAGCCTGGCTGCAACCGGTTCGCGCGCAGCAGGCGCCGCACCGCCGGGAGAAGCGCCTTTGGAAACATCGATCACCACGCCATCGACGCCACTGGCGCGCAGATCGGCCAGCAGAGCGGGGTCGTCCAGCAGGAAGCGCGATTTCCAGAACGGGTGTTTCAGCCAGCTGCCGACAAGCTTGTGAACGAACATGCCAAGCTGGACTTCTGAGGGCGGTATTTGCTGAAGCATCCATGGTTCCGTTCTGTTGGCTCCCCGGCCAGCTGGCGGGGGTATGAGCGATATATGGCACTGCCGGTTTTAAGAGCGGCGCTGCCAGCGATAGGGGAAAACACCGGTGGCATGGGCATGTGCGGTTAAGCTTGTTCCGGCCCCGACAAGCGTTGTTTGAGGTCTTCGATCCCCAGTTCGCCGATGGCGCTTTCGGCACATTCGGCAACCAGCAGCCGGGCGAGCGAGCGCTGTTTCTGCGCGATGAGATCGACCGCCTGCAATTCGCGCATCAGCCCATGCGCCAGCGCGGGGTCGCTGCACAGAGCGAGGCCCAGAGCCTCGATCTCGGTGCTCATCTCCTCGAGCACGAGGGCCATGCGGGCAAGATGCGACGGAGGCAGCATTGCGGTCATGCTGCGGCGGGCAGTTCGTCATGGGCATAAAGCGCGCCGAGATCGATCACCATGACCATGCGATCCTCGATCGAGGCGAGGCCTTCCAGCAGCGGGACGATGGCATTGCCCGCGGTTGCCGGGGCAGGCTGGAGAGCGCCATCGGGAAGGGTGGCGATGTCGCTCACCGTATCAACGATCAAGCCGCGCGCCTGCCCGTTCACCTGCGTGACGATGATCGCATGACGCGGTGTCGCCTCGGTCTCTCCCCAGCCCAGCCGGGCGGCCAGATCGACCACCGGCAGCACCGTTCCGCGCAGGTTGACGACGCCTGCGACATGGCGCGGCACATGCGGCAGACGCGTGGCAGGTGTCCAGGCGCGGATCTCGCGGATCGCCATGATGTCGATGCCGAAAGACTGGCCTTCCACCTCGAATGTAATCAGTTCGCGTTGCATGGTGCGTTCCCTAGAGATTATTCAGTGTGTGACCCGGCGAACCGTCGCCACCAGCTTTTCCGGATCGAACGGCTTGACGATCCAGCCGGTGGCGCCTGCATTGCGGGCGCGGTCCTTTTTCTCGCGCGAGCTTTCGGTGGTCAGGACCAGAATGGGGCGGTCGCGATGGCGCGTGCCGGCGCGCAGCCTTTCGATCAGACCGAAACCATCGAGGCGCGGCATGTTGATGTCGGTGATGACGAGATCGACCTCGTTCATCGCCAGCCATTCCAGGCCGGACAAACCATCATCGGCCTGTTCGACATGAAAGCCGTTGGCCGAAAGAGCGTGATAGAGCAGGGCGCGCATGCTGGCGCTGTCATCGACGATCAAGATGCGGGTGGGTTGGGTCATGTGCTTTGCCTCGCTTGGGATCAGAAGAGTTCGACTTCGCCATGTCCTGACTTGGCAGGAGCGGCGGTGGGAGTTTCGGTGGCCAGACGGTTTTCGACGGTGCGGCAGCGGACCTTGCCCGATGCCGGACGGAAATCGACGCGGCGCGCACAGCTGCCGCCAAGGTCGCTATGCACCAGTGGAATGCGTTCGCGTTCGAGAAAGCGGCGGGCGAAATCGGCATTGGCGGTGCCGATAGGTGCCATGCCGGGGCGCAGATTGGCCCCGCCATAAAGATGCGCGCGCAGCCGCCCCTTATTGGCCCCATTGGCCAGCATCTCGTTGATCAGCACTTCCATGAGATAGACGCCGTAATGTTCGTCGACCTTGGTGCCGACATGGCCTGCGGCTGGTTCGGCCAGCAGGAAATGGTTCATGCCGCCCACCTCCACCGCAGGGTCGTAGAGGCAGCTGGCTACGCAACTGCCAAGGATCGTACCGAACTCGACGCGTGGCCCCGCGCTGACGCGGGCCTGGCCTTGCAGCACCGTGATGCGCGTCATGCCGGATGCAGGAATCCCCACGAAAGACATGGTTTCAGGCAGCCTTTCTCAACGCGTGCTGGGCGATGCGCTCGATCGGCGCGACAACCCCTGCCGCACCCAGCGAAATGGCGGCGCGCGGCATGCCGAAAACGGTGCAGGTCGCCTCGTCCTGGGCGATCGTATGGGCGCCGGCCTGAGCCATGGCCAGCAGACCCCTGGCCCCGTCCGATCCCATGCCGGTCAGCAATATGCCGACCCCTTTTGCGCCTGCCGCGCGGGCGACAGACTGGAACAGCACATCGACGCTGGGCAAGTGTCCGCTGACCGCTTCGCCAGGCCGCAGCCTGGCATAATAGGCGGCGGTTCCGCCAACCGAGAGGTGTCTGTCGCCGCCGGGTGCGAGATAGATATTGCCGGGCCGCAGCGGCATGTCCGGTTCTGCCAGCCGCACATGGGCGGGGCATGCCAGGTCCAGTGTCCGGGCGATGGCAGGCGCAAAGCGCGGATTGACATGCTGGACGATCACGGTGGGGGGGCAATCCTCGGGGAAATCCGCCAGCAAGATCTGCAACGCCTCCACGCCCCCGGTCGATGATCCGATGGCGATGAGCGTTGCTGCCGAACGGGCCGAGCGGCGCGTTTGAGCTGCAAGTGCCGGGGCGACCGGCCAGCGCTGGTTGAAACGGACCTGGGATGCCTCGCGGATCAGGCTGGCCAGCTTGCCATTATCTTCCAGCGGAAGGCCGCCGGAACGATCGGCCTTGGCATAGCAATCGACCGCACCCAGAGCGAGCGCGCGGGCGGTCACTTCATTGCCTTCCTGGGTCGAGCCGGAGACCACGATGACCGGCGTGGGCCGCAGCGTCATGATCTTTTCGAGGAAGTCGAGCCCGTTCATGCCGGGCATTTCGATATCCAGTGTCACCACATCGGGGTTGAACTGCTTGATCAGCTCGCGGCCTTCAGAAGCGTTGGAGGCGGTGGCGATGACCGAGATATCGGGCTCACCGGCAAGGCGCGACATCAGGATCGCGCGCATGGTTGGCGAATCGTCGATGATCAGCACACGGATGCTCATGCCATTCTCCTGCGGTAAAGAGTGGGACCGGCCTGATCGAGCATGGCGTTTGCAGGCCCGCTGATCCGCTCGCTGTGGCCGATATAGAGATAGCCGCCGGGCTGGAGCATGGCGGCCAGCCGGGCGACCAGCCGTTCCTTGGTGGGCTGGTCGAAATAGATCATGACATTGCGGCAGAAGATTGCATCGAAGCGACCAGCCATGGGCCATTGCCCTTGCAGATTGAGGTGGCGGAAGCGGACGATCGAGCGGGCCTGTTCCGCCATGCGCAGGGATTCGCCAGCTGGCAGGGTCCACAATTGCACAAGGTCTGAAGGGACCGGCTTGAAATCGGCTGCGGGATAGGTTGCGGCCTGTGCCCGTTCGAGCGCATGGGGTGCGATATCGCTGGCCAGAACCCGCAGGTTGCTGGCGGCGATTCTGGCGCCTTCGCGCCGGTCGCTGCCCAGCAGCACCATTATCAGCGACCAGACCTCCTCGCCGCTCGAGCAGCCGGCCGACCACAGCCGCACTGGCTGGCCGGCGCCAAGCCGAGAGAGCAAGGCTGGGCGGACAACGCGCTCGAAATGGCTGAAATGATGGGCTTCGCGGTAGAAGAAGGTGTGGTTGGTGGTGAGTGCAGCGACAATGCGCTCGCGTTCGTCAGGGTCGTTGCGCGCAGCCTCGAGATAGGCGGCAAAAGTGCCCTTTGCGCTTTCGCGCACCAGCGGGGCGAGGCGCGAATAGACCAGCATCGCCTTGCCCTGGGGAAGCACTATTCCCGCAGCGTCATAGACGATCCGCGCGACCTCGCGGAAATCGGAAGTTCCGTAAACGCCGGGGCTGATGCCGGGTATGGGTTCTGCAAGGCAGGCGAGGGTGGTCATGCGGCCTCCGGTTTCGGATCGGCCAAAGAGCGGGCGACCAGACCGTCGACATCGACGATCAGCGCTACCCGGCCATCACCAAGGATGGTGGCGCCTGCAACGCCCTCCACCGGGCGGTAATGGGTGTCGAGATTCTTGATGACGAACTGGCGTTGATCGTGGATTGCATCGACCAGCAAGGCCGCCTGGCCCGCGGCCTCGGTATCCACCACGATCAGCACGCCATCTTCGGGTGACATGCCGGTTTCCTGTGCACCTGTGGCTGCGCCGACTGCAACGATGGGGATGAACCTGCCGCGCACCTCAAGCATTTGTCGGCCAAGGCCCATATTGTGGATGCTGCCGGGTAAGGGGCGCATGCTTTCCACCACATGGGCGAGCGGCACCACCATTGCTTCGCCATTCACCGAGACGATCATCCCGTCGGATATCGCCAGTGTCAGCGGCAGGGCCATGATGAAGCAGGTGCCCTGGCCGGGTTCGGATTCGATGCTGATCCGGCCGCCCAGTTCCTTCACCGTCTGGCGCACCACATCCATGCCGACACCCCGGCCCGAAACGCTGGACACGGTCTGCGCGGTGGAGAAGCCCGGTGCAAAGATCAGATTGTCGATTTCCTCGTGCGACAGCTGCGCATCGGCAGAAACGATGCCTTTTTCGATGGCCTTGGCCAGCACCCGCTCTCGGTTGATCCCTGCGCCGTCATCGGCAATGCGGATGAGGATGCGGCCCGAACGATGCTCGGCGGAAAGATGCAACGTGCCCTCGGCGCTCTTGCCGGCGGCAAGCCTCTCGGCAGCACTTTCGATGCCATGATCGACGGCATTGCGGATCAGATGCGTGAGCGGCTCGCCCAGACGCTCGACCACTGTCTTGTCGAGCTCGGTCGTCTCGCCCGATATTTCCAGCCGGACATGCTTGCCGGTGGTTCCCGCCAGATCGCGCAATATGCGCGGCACCCGGCTGAACACCGAGCCGATCGGCTGGGCGCGGATCGCCATGGCGCTTTCCTGGATGTCGCGGGTCAGCCCGTCGAGCAGGGCCAGCTCCTCGCTCGCCGCCATGCCCTGCGCCTCAAGGCGTTGCGCCATCATGGCCTGGCCGATCACCAGCTCTCCTACCGCATCGATCAGCCGGTCGAGCTTGGCCAGATCGATGCGGATCGTCTGGGCCGGCGGCGGAGCAGGCGCGGCGGATGCGACGGGTGCAGTAGCAGAAAGGGCTGGCACAGCAGGAACGGGATCGGGTGTGGCTTGTATTTCCGGTTTTGGTTCGAGCTGAAGATCAGGCATGGCTTCCCCTGCGAAGCCCAGGCTGCAATGCTCGCCCACGAAGTCGAACAATTCGCGCACCGCCTGTTCGCTCGCGCTATCGGGCATGGCGAATGTCCAGCCAAGATAGCCCTGTTCCGCATCGAACTGGTCGAGCGGGGGAATGGCCGAGCTGTCGCAAGCAATCAGCCGCCCGCCCATTGCCGCCAGCTCGCGCAGCAGCAGCAACGGATCGTTGCCATTGCGCATGGCGCCTGCGTGGGGGCGCAAGTGAAAGCGCCATCCCTGTGCTTCGGCATCGGTGGAAACGGTTTCTGCCGGGCCCAGCGATCCGGTGATATCATCCAGCATGGCATCGAGGTCGAACGGATCGGCTCCACCATCCGCATCTCCGCCTGTGTCGGGGGCAGGATCAGGGGCCATATCGGCGGCCACTTCGGAGGAAGGGCAAACCGGGCCAGAGCTTGCAAGGGCAGCGTTCATCTCTGCAATCAGGGCGGCATCATCGGGCAGGTCGCCTTCGCCGCGGGCCGCCATGACATGATCGCTCAGCATGTCCAACGCGCGCAGCAGCAGTTCCGCCAGCGTGTCATTCATTGCCAGAGTGCCGTCGCGAATATCCGACAGCAGGGTTTCGAAGGCATGGGCATAGGCCTGCAATTTGGCAAATCCGAACGCACCGCCGCCACCCTTGATCGAGTGAACCGCACGGAACACGGCGTTCACCGTGTCACCATCCTGCTGTCCGTTGCGACAGGCAGTCAGGCCGGCCTCGGCAGCGGCCAGCGATTCCTCGCATTCCGTGAAGAAGATGTCGCGGATTTCGTCGAGGGTCACTGGCCATGCTCCGCGAAAAGTTCATCCGTCATGCCCGCCAGTTCTGCCGCTTCGAGCAGCGCGGGCGATCCGGTGATACGGGCACCGAGCGCTGTGCGCCGCGCACTGAGCAGAAGCTGCAGGGTGGCCTGGCCGATCTGGCTGACCCGGCTGGCGTCGATCTCGATCGGCTGATTGCCTGCCGCTGCCAGCAGTTCAGGCATCAAAGCCTGAGCTGCCGCCCTGTCGCAGCGTTCCGGAAGCATGATGGTCATGGGCGGTTTTCCTGCGCTCAGAATTCGGTCCAGTCCTCATCATCGACATCGGTCGATTTGAGGGCGAGATTGCCGGAGGTGGCAGGAGTGACGGATTTGCGGCGAGCCTTCAGGGCCGGGAAGCCAAGCGGAGCATTTTCCTCGGCGCCGCTCTTCCGGGCGGTGCTGAACTGGCCCACCAGTCCCGACAATTGCTGCGCCTCGTCTGCCAGACTGCGGGCCGCCGCGGTCGATTGTTCGACCATGGCCGCGTTTTGCTGGGTCATGCGGTCCATCTCGCCCACAGCGACATTGACCTGTTGCAAGCTGGTGGCCTGTGTTTCGGCAGAGCGGGCTATGTCGTCGACTAGCTGGTTGATCTCGCCAACCCGGCCAACGATCTTTTCCAGCAACTGGCCGGTTTCGCCCACCAGAGCCACCCCGCCTTCGACCTGCTCGGCGCTGGTCGTGATCAGGGCCTTGATGTCCTTGGCGGCATCGGCAGAACGCTGCGCAAGCGCGCGCACCTCGTTGGCGACCACGGCAAAGCCCTTGCCCGCATCGCCAGCCCTCGCGGCCTCGACGCCGGCATTGAGCGCAAGCAGATTGGTCTGGAAGGCGATGCCGTCGATCACATTGATGATCTGGGTGATCTCGTGCGCGCTTTTCTCGATTGCCGCCATGGCCTCGATCGCTTGCCTCACCACGGTGCCGCCTTCGCTGGCTTCATTATGCGCATCGATGATCGACTTGTGGACCTGGGTCGCACCATCTGCGGTGCCCTTCACCAGGCTGGTCACCTGGTTCATCGCCGCTGCTGTTTCTTCCAGGCTGGCGGCCTGCTGTTCGTTGCGCTGGGCGAGATCGTCGGATGCGGCGCGGATCTCTGTGGCACCGGTAGATACGCTGCCTGCGGAGTCGGACACCCGGCGCATCAGGTCGGCAAGCTTGTCCAGCGTTGCGTTGAACGTGTTGCGCAGCGCTTCATAGGCGGGCGCGAACGGCTCCTCAATATGGCGGGTCAGATCGCCTGCAGCAAGACGGTCAAGCCCTTCGGCCAGTTGCGAGACGACAAGCTGCTGTTCACGCTCGGAGAGCTGCTTGGCAAGGCCCGCCTCCCGGAACGCATGCGCGGCTGACTGGATCGCGGCAATCTCGTCATCGCCTTCAGGCTTCTCGATCACCATGTTGTAATCGCCATCAGTCATGCGCCCAAGCAGGTGGGAAATATTCTCGAGCGGGGCTATGACCGATCGCTGGACAAAACGGCTGGTCCAGAACAGCACAGCCATGAATGCCAGTGTGAGCACCAGCATCGCAAGATTGGCGGTTGTTCCAAGCGATGCGGTATGTTCGTTGGCAGCATCGAGATGATCGCTGATCTGGGTGTTCACTTCGGTCTGGACGATTTCGAGGTCATGGAAGGATTGTTCGAAATCCTGACGCATCGCCTCTGCCTGTGCCGGGTCGCGCCTGGCAGTGCTTACGAGCTTGTTGCCGGTGGCAAGATAGGCCTCGAGCGGATCGGCAATGGCTGCCAGCCGGGTGGTGATCTCTTCAGGAAGGTCCAGCGCACGGTTCGCGGCGACCGCTTCCTTCATCGTCCTGCTGTATTCCGCCATTTCCTCGCTGGCTGAATCGAGCCGTGCACGATCGCTTTCATTGGCTGCCAGCAGCGCCTTGTTCACTGTGCCGCGTATGGCATCGTGCATCATATCGGCGCTCATGTGATTGTTCTGCGCCCCGGCCAGCAGGCGCGCTTCGGCCGCCGTATTGGTAAGGCTGTGCTCGATCCAGGTGTTGGCCCCGGCCTGCAGCAGGAAGCCGGCGGCCAGAATGCCAAAACTGGTGGTCATCTTCTTCTTGATGTTCATCGCATAGAGCCCTGTAAATTTCGGGGTTGTTTTCGAATTTCATGCTTGAGAACCCGACAAGCATAGCCTCAGGCGAAATACGGAGGGCACTCCGTTTTCGACGAAACCATGCCTTGCGTGCCGCAAAAGCCGAGGGCCGGACCTATCGCTCTGCGCGCAAAAATACGCCGAGCATGAGGATAGGGTCTATTACCTAGCTTCGGGGTAGGAACCGGGAAGCTATCGAGCGCTAGGGTGCTTCTGTCGCGTCTCAAGGCGCATATTCAGGCGCAGGGGAGCATTCACATGAACGAAGCGAGGGTTCTCGTCGTCGATGATTCAGCCGCCATGCGGGCGCTGTTTTGCGACATACTGGAGCAGTCGAAGAATATCGAAGTGGTCGGCACTGCCGCCAACGCCAATGAAGCGCGCGAACAGATCGCCAGCTGCAAGCCCAATGTGCTGACACTGGATGTGGAAATGCCCGGCATGAGCGGGATCGAGTTCCTGCAAGAGCTGATGGAAACGCAGCCGATACCGGTGGTGATGCTGTCCAGCCTCACCCAGAGCGGCAACGAAACCTCGCTGAGAGCCTATGAGCTGGGCGCGGTGGAATGTTTCCCCAAGCCCTTGAAGGCAACGCCGGAGCAATTCGCCAAGACCGTGGGCAAGCTGGGCAAGATCGTGCTGGCCGCGGCCAATTCCAATCTGCGCAGCCGTTCAGCGCACCGCAAGGCCAGCATTCAGGATGTCAAATTCGACTGGAACGGCCATCTTGTTGCCATGTCGGCCTCGATGGGCGGGATCGATGCGCTGGGCGAGCTGCTGGCGCATTATCCTGCGCATTGTCCTCCAACGGTGATTATCCTGCAGACCGAACCAGCATTGGCCGAAGCCTTCATTGCGCGGCTCGATGCCGAACTGCCTTGCAGTGTCAGGCCAGCGAAGGACGGAGCTGCACTGGCGCCGGGGCATATCTTCATTGCCGCAGACCCCGAAAATCATGTTGTGGTCGAGCCCGGCCAGCCGCCCCGCCTGCGCATGGTTGCACGTGATCCGGTCGACGGCGTGCGCCCATCGGCCAATCTCCTGTTCGGGACCATGGCCCGCGCAGCACTGCCTTCGGTGGGTGTGGTGTTGACGGGGATGGGCGAAGATGGCGCGAAGGGGTTGGCGCTGATGCGCGAGGCGGGCAGCCATACCTTTGCCCAGGATCGCAAGAGCGCCACGGTGAGCGAGGCTCCGGCCGCAGCCATTGCAGCTGGCGGGGTCGAACAGGAACTGGCTCTGGACGCGCTGGGCGAAGCGATTCTCGCTGCCTGCAGCATGCATTGAAAATGCCGGCCTAAGCGGCGCGGATGACTTTCATCTTGCTCCGATCGGGTGCGGCTTGACCATCCATTCGCGCCCCTTGAGCATGCCGTGCCAATAGACTGGCGGCAGGATGGTGTCCTTCAGCAGCCAGGCCAGGCGCGAGGGCTGTGTTCCGTCGATCAGCCAGCGCGGGAAACTGGGCAGCAGCTTGCCGCCATAGCCGAACTCGGCCAGCACGATCTTGCCTGCCTCCACGGTAAGCGGGCAGCTGCCATAGCCATCGTAATCCGCCACAGGCGCGCGGCCTTCCAGCGCAGCCAGAGCGTTGACGGCCACCACAGGCGCCTGCTTTCGCGCAGCCGCGGCGGTCTTGGCGTTGGAGGCGGAACAGGCATCGCCCAGCGCGAACACATTGGCATGGCGGGGGTGGCGCAAGGTCGCCTCGTCCACCTCGACAAAGCCGGATGCGGCGGCCAGCGGGCTGGAACGGATGAAATCGGGCGCCTTTTGCGGAGGAACGACATGGATCATGTCGAATTTTTCCTCGACCCGGCGCATTTCCCCATCGCGCTTCTGCTCGAAAATGGCGGTCCTTGCTGGGCCGTCGATAGCGACAAGATTGGATTCGAGGTTGAGATGCGTATCGTAGCGCGCGACATATTCCATAAGCGCCGGGACATAATCGGGGACCCCGAATAACACCGCGCCTGCGCTGTGAAACTGGACATCGACCGCCCCCAGAACGCCGCGTCTGCGCCAGCGGTCGCAGGAGAGATACATCGCCTTTTGCGGTGCTCCGGCGCATTTGATCGGCATGGGGGGCTGGGTGAACAGCGCGCGGCCACCTGAAAATTCGCTGACCAGACGGTTGGTATAGGGTGCCAGCTCGAAACCATAATTGGACGTGACGCCGTTTTTACCGATGGTTTCGGCAAGGCCGGGAATGGCCTCCCAGTCGAGCTTGATGCCTGGACAGACAATCAGCACCTTGTAGGTGATCGCCCTGCCATCTTCGAGCATGACCCGGTTGGCCTGTGGTTCGAAAGCAGCGGCGGCGGTCTTGATCCACTCTGCTCCGCGCGGGATGAGGCTTGCTTCCTTGCGCTGGGTGAATGCAGGCTGGAACACGCCCGCGCCCACCATGGTCCAGCCCGGCTGGTAGAAATGATCCTCGCTCGGCTCGACAATGGCCAGGCTGATCCGGCGATTGCGCTTGAGGATGCTGGCAGCGGTGGCGATGCCGGCACTGCCGCCGCCGATGATCAGGATATCATAGCTTGTTTCACCGCCGCCGGCCGCCAGCGCATCGGCCATCTCGGCCAGAGCGGACGAGCGTGCGCCCGACCCGCAAAAGGCGAGCACGGGCTGCGGCAGGCTGGCAAGCGCTGCGGCCATGGCGTTGGCGCGTTCGGGTGTGAGATTTTCGCGCACAGCCGGAACATGGGCAAAGCCCAGCCCTGCGGCATGGGCCGCCGCCTCGATCTCGCTGGCCGATGGCTGGCCCGGTGCCTCATTGTCGGGCCGGTTGCAGATGATGGCGCGAAAGCCGCGCGCGGCAAGGCTGGCAACATCGTCAGGGGTGATCTGCCCGGTGACGCTGAGGCGCTGGTCGATTGTGCGAATATCCATGTTCCGTCTGTCTCTCGCCTTGATCGCGCCGCTCAGACCGCATTCAGCGGTATTTTGATGTAGGAGACGCCATTGTCTTCGGCAGGTGGAAGATGACCTGCGCGCATATTGATCTGGACCGAAGGCAGGATCAGCCGGGGCAGGGCCAAAGTGGCATCGCGCGCCTCGCGCATGGCGACGAAATCGTCTTCCGATATGCCGTCATGGGCATGGATATTGCCCTTGCGCTGATCCTCGACCGTGCTTTCCCAGACATAATGATCGCGGTTTTGCGGCAGATAGTCGTGGCACATGAACAGCCTTGTCGTTGCAGGCAGTTCGAGGATGCGGCGCAAGGAGCGATAGAGCTGGCGCGCATCGCCGCCGGGGAAATCGGCGCGCGCTGTGCCATAATCGGGCATGAACATCGTATCTCCGACGAATACTGCGTCGCCCACCACATAGGCGATGCAGGCAGGCGTATGCCCGGGAACATGCAGCACTGTGACGCCGAGATTGCCGATGGAAAACTGGTCGCCATCCTTGAATAGCCGCCCGAAATCCGAACCGTCGCGGCGGAAATCGGGGCCGGCATTGAACAACCCGCCGAAGGTTTCCTGAACGGTCAGGATGTGCTCGCCAATGGCGATGGTGCCGCCCAGCCTTTCCTGCAGCCATGGTGCGGCCGAGAGGTGATCGGCATGGGCATGGGTTTCCAGCAACCAGTCGACCCCGAGGCCGTGTTCACCGACATAGGCCAAGATTTGCTCAGCAGACGCGGTCGAGGTGCGGCCCGAATCCGGGTCATAATCCAGCACGCTGTCGATGATGGCAGCGCGCAGCGTCTCCGGGTCATGGACAACATAGGAAACGGTATAAGTCGGCTGATCGAAGAAAGCCTTGATCACTGGCACACCCTTCTGGGAACCGGAGATCTGGGCAGTGGCGGCGGCAAGGGGGGAATCGGTCATGACTGCGCCTCTTTTAAATATTTACATAAATCATGTAATCGAGTAATGGATTGCCGTCAATGTGAAAAAGCCCGGAACAGCAAGTCTGACGGAAAACGACGAGAGATGAAGGCTCCAACTCGATGAGCGCCCTTTACGAAGATCGCGATGCAGCCGCTGCTGCGGCCGAGAAGCTCAAGGTATTCGCACAGCCCTTGCGGCTGATGATCCTGTCCTGCCTGCTGCGGGGCGAACGCAATGTGGGTGATATTTCCGATGCCACCGCAATCGGCCAGCCCATGCTCAGTCAGCAGCTGGCCGAATTGCGCCGTGCCGAGCTGGTTTCCACCCGGCGAGAGGCGAAGCAGGTCTGGTATGCGCTCGCCGATGACGGCGTTGCGCTGTGCGTGCGCAACATGGAAGCGATCTTTGGCGGGATTGGTGTGCCCGAAGTGCTGGGTGTCTCTGAATGAGCAAACCTGCCCTTGCCATCAAGCTGCGCATCTATTGCGGAGATGAAATTGCCATGGGGCCGGGCAAGGCGGCCCTGCTCGAAGCCATTGCGGATCATGGGTCTATTTCGGCTGCGGCACGGGCGCTGGGCATGAGCTATCGTCGTGCCTGGTTGCTGGTCGATACAATGAACCGCTGCTGGCGCGATCCTCTGGTGGCAACCGATCGCGGCGCGGGGCCGCGCGGCGGGGCAAGGCTGAGCCATCAGGGCGCAGAGGTGCTGATGCAGTATCGGGCGCTTCAGGCCCGGCTGGATGACGCCTCAGGGACAGGCGAATGGCCTGGTCTGGCCGCCGGGCTGCTTGCCTCTCCCCGCATCAGCCAGAAGGGCTGAGCGCGGCCCCGGCGTCCATATCCACCACCGCTCCGGCCAGCCGGTCCAGCTCTGCACGGTCATGGCTGACATAGAGGATGGGCAGGGCGAGTTCATCGCGGACCTTCTCGATCACGCGCATGATCTCTTCGCGGCGCGGCGCATCGAGCGATGACAGCGGCTCGTCCATCAGCAGAAAGCGCGGAGCAGACAGCAAGGCACGGCCAATGGCGACACGCTGCGCCTCGCCGCCCGAAAGGCTGCGCGGCGCACGGTTCAAAAGATGAGCGATGCCGAGAAATTCCAGCGCCTCCTCAAGCCCCATCCAGCGCCTTGATGGCGGTGCAAGGCGAAATCCATAGAGCAGATTGTCGCGCACACTCATGTGCGGGAACAGCCGGATGTCCTGAAACACATAGCCGCAGGCGCGCTTTTCGGGGGCAAGCGCAATACCCGCCATGCTGTCGAACAGCACTTCGCCATTGATCGCGATACGGCCCCGGTCAGGCCGGAGCAGCCCCGCGACCGCTTCCAGCACACTGGTCTTGCCAGCACCTGACGGGCCAAACAATGCGGCGACCTTCTCATGCGTGGCCAGAGCCAGGGCGATGGAAGCGTCCTTGCGGCGGATGGTAATGTCGATTTCAAAGGACATGGTCACAGGACGTGGCCGCCTTTCCTGTCTCCCGATCGCCTGACCAGCCATTCCGACATGGCGAGCGCGCCGAGCGAGAGCAGAACAGACAGGCCTGCCAGTCGGGCCACCGCTGCATCATTGCCGGGCATTTGCAGCGCGGAATAGATCGCCAGCGGCAAAGTCTGCGTCTCGCCGGGAATATTGCTGACGAAAGTAATGGTCGCGCCAAATTCGCCAATCGAGCGGGCAAATCCCAGCACGGCGGCGGCCAGCACGCCGGGCAAGGCGAGCGGCAGCGTGATGGTGGCAAAGCTGCGCCATGGGCTTGCGCCAAGACTGCGGGCCGCGGCTTCCAGCCTTATATCCACCGCCTCGATCGACAGCCGGATCGCCCGGACCATCAGCGGCAGGGCCATGATCGCACTGGCGATGGCGGCCCCGGTCCAGCGGAACATCACACTCATGCCGAACCATTCGTTGAACATGCGGCCCACCGGGCCATTTGCGCCGAAGGCCATCAGCAACAGCCAGCCGGTCACCACCGGCGGCAGCACGAGGGGCAAATGCACCAGCGCATCCAGGATGAGCATTCCGGCAAATCGTTTGCGTGCCAGAAGCCAGGCCAGCGCAAAGGACAAGGGCAGCATGGCGGCAACGCCGGTCAGGGCGACCTTGAGCGACAGGCCGAGAATGGCCCATTCGGCTGGCGAGAGGATGGAAGGAAAGAGGGCGGGCGCCATCATGGTGCGCCAAATCCGGAGCGCGCCAAGATCTGTTGCCCTTTGGCCGAGAGCAGGAACTGCCGGAATGTCTCGGCGCCCGGATTGGTCGATCTTTCCAGCCGCGCCATGGGGTAGGTGATCGGGCGGTGGCTGGCGGCAAGGAATGTGCCCACCACGCGCACGCGCCTCTCGGCTGCCGCATCCGTGGCATAGACGATGCCCAGCGGTGCTGCGCCACGAGCGACAAGGGCCAGGGCGGCGCGCACATTCTCGGTGGGGGCGATCCGGTGTGCGACCGAGGGCCAGACCTTGAGCGCGACGAGGGCCTGTTTGCCATATTTTCCTGCAGGAACGGCCTGCGGCGAAGCCATTGCCAGCCTTCCCGCCGAAGGTTCGGATCCGAGTGCTTTGGCCAGCGGGAAGCCGGGGCGGATGGTCAGGCGCAGCGACGAATGTGCAGGCGCGATCAGGACCAGGCGGTTGGTCGCCAGGTTTGCCCGGCTCCTGGCAACGATCAGCCTGCGTGCGGCAAGATAATCCATCCATGGCTCGTCGGCCGAGATGAACAGGTCTGCAGGAGCGCCCAATCCGATCTGACGAGCGAGAGCGGAGCTGCCTGCAAAGGACAGAACAGGGCGAGGGTGGCCGCGTGCTGCCCATTGATCTGCTGCATCATTCAGCACTTCCTGCAGGCTGGCCGCGGCCAGAACCAGAGGCGCGCGTTCCCGCGCATGGGCGATGCCAGGCAGGCCGGCAACCGCAAGGCAGCCCGGCAAGAGAGAGGCAAGAGTAATTCGCCAGAGGAGTAGTCGGAACAATCTATATACCACGAAATATAGATGGCCGAAATTTTCTCCCTTGCCAAGCCGGTCCGGTAAGAGGTTGGCTGCAGAGTAACTTGCCCTGATACGCGGATGCTCTAACGGTCTTGTGGCCTTGGAGACTGATTTGAAATTCGCGAAAGGGCTGATTTCGAGGCGGCACCGGCCCTCTCCCCCGCCCGGCCACCCAAAGATTACAATGCCCTGGGTGGCCGGGCGGGGGAGAGGGCCGGTGCCGGACGATCCGAACGTGAGTTTCGGATCAGACACTTAGAGACCAGTAGGTCAGGGAATGACAGGGGGCAAGATGATCGGCTCGGTATTGCGCAGCTCGTTGCGCTTCGACTGGTATATCGCAGCGATGTTGCTGATGGTCGCGCTGGGCCTGCTGTTTCCTGCACAAGGTGACTGGCGCCCTGTTCTCGACATGGTTGCCTATTGGGCGGTTTGGCTGCTGTTCTTTCTTTATGGCGTGCGGCTTTCCATGGGCGCGGTATGGCAAGGCCTGCTGCATTGGCGTCTGCAGGGCATGGTAGTGCTCAGCACCTTCGTGTTCATGCCGCTGCTGGGTCTTGCCATGGCTGCCATTGTTAGCGGCTGGCTCCAACCTGACCTTCTGACCGGGCTGATCTTCCTCGCCTTGCTGCCATCTACGGTACAATCGTCGGTGGCTTTTACGGCCATTGCGCGGGGCAATGTTCCTGCAGCGCTTTGTGCAGCTTCCATTTCCAACCTGCTGGGCGTTGCCATTACTCCGCTGCTGGCATCCATACTGCTCGACAGCGCCTATGGTTTCTCGGCAGAGGGTCTGGAAAAACTTCTCCTGCAGCTGGTGTTGCCCTTCATTCTTGGCCAGTTTGCCAGGCCAGCTCTGGCAGCCTGGCTGGCTGAACACCGCTTGCTGACTCTCCCCTGCGACAGAGGGTCCATCTTGATCATCGTCTATTCTGCCTTCAGCGCGGGAACCGTTGCAGGCATATGGAGTCTGGTTTCTGCGGGCGATCTTGCTTTGCTTTTGGGGGTGACTCTGTTGATGCTGGCCATTGTGCTGCTGGCCACTAGGCTGGCGGCCCGCCGGTCCGGATTTTCCGTTCCCGATGAAATCGTCATCGTATTCTGTGGTTCGAAAAAGAGCCTGGCCAGCGGACTGCCTATGGCCAAGGTTCTTTTTGCTGGCCCGGAGATAGGACTGATAATGTTGCCTGTAATGATATTTCATCAGGCGCAATTGATCGTTTGCGCAGTTCTTGCACGGATTTACGCATCGCGTGAATATGAGTAAATATACTATACAAATTAAGCCTAAGTTATTGTATGTATATTTAAATTATATAAACTACTCGTCTCATGCAGGGAACGTTTCGGCGGAATTTCGTTGTTAGCCCAACGCTGCTGGGCTTCCGGCCTGAATGTGGAATTCCAGCCACACAGGAGAACAGAATAATGACATCGTCGCTCAAGAAGCTGGGCCTTATTGCCCTCGTCGCTGCTGGCTCGGCACTTGGCGGTTGCGCCACCAAGGATGACATCGAATCGATCAATAGTCGCATCGACAGCCTTGAAGGTCGCCTGCAGGCAACTGATAGCAACCTTCAGGCAACTGACGGCACTGCGAAGAGCGCCCTTGCTGAAGCGCAGGCCGCCGCTGGCCAGGCGCAGAACGCCACCAGCCGCCTTGACCTGCTCAATGCGCGTGTTGACACTCTTGAGCAGAGCATCGCTTCGAAGCGTCCGCGCAACTGATCTGCGCTGCATATTCATGGCCTCTCCATCGTGATTGGCACATTCATGCGATATGATGGGCGTGCAGCGGGTCTGGCCCGCTGCACGCCCTTGCCTTTGGCCTGCGCATTGCTGCTGGGCAGTCTGTTTTTGACAGCCTCTGCCAAGGCTTCGGGCCTGGCATCCAGTGCCGATGTTGTGACTGATCAGCAGGCTATACCTTCCTGGGGAGATCCCGCGCTGATGGGCGTGGGGGCTGTGCGTCTTGCCGGCTGGATCAAACGCGAAGGCGATAATGCTGGCCTGCCCTACGCAATCATCGACAAGAGCGCGGCTCGACTGTTTCTGTTTGAGGCAGATGGCACCTCCTCCGGCAGCGCGCCCGTGCTGCTCGGCATTGCACTGGGCGACGATGCCACGCCCGGCATAGGTAGCAAGGATCTCAGCAAGATTGGCCCGGCGGAGCGGACAACACCTGCCGGGCGGTTTCTGGCTCGCTATGGCCGGTCTTATGCCGGCAAAAGAGTGCTGTGGGTCGATTATTCGACCGCAGTCGCAATCCACCCTCTCGCCAGAGGAACCCCAAAAGACCGCCGGACCGAACGCCTGCTCTCCCAAACGCCTGAAGATAACAGGATTACCTATGGCTGCATCAATGTGCCGCCGCCCTTTTACCAGTCCAATGTCGAACCCATGTTCCGATCATCAGGCGGCATTGTTTACATCATGCCTGAGACAAAACCCCTCGAAGAGGTTTTTCCAAGGCTGAAGGCTGGGTCCTGACCCTGCGCTCATTCGATCTGCGTCGATGTGACGGCCAATCAGCACAGCCCCATTTGACATGACCCATCCAGCCATAGGCGCATAGAGGGCGGCAAAGGCTTGGGAAATATCACCCAACAAAGAAAAATGGTGCCCAGAAGAGGACTCGAACCTCCACGCCCTTGCGAGCGCCAGCACCTGAAGCTGGTGCGTCTACCAATTCCGCCATCTGGGCACGGGG
>CAZWEY010000004.1:0-41316 GCA_964632055.1 uncultured Sphingomonadaceae bacterium | reverse complement strand
TGCGGGCTGGGCGGCCTGGGCGGCGGCAACTGCGCGGTCCAGCGCATCCTGCCCGCCAAGCACGACCTGCGCCTGCACTTCGCCGGTATTGGGGTTGAACACGTCGCCCTTGCGGGTGGAAGCAAGGCCGGAAGTCCCGCCGACGATGAAATGGTCGATCTGACGCATGGAAGTCTCCTCAAACTGGCTTGTCCTTGCTCTGCCTCACCCTTGCGGGCAAGCACTAGATTCGCCACACTAACCTGCATATATGCAGGTCATGGACTGGGGAGACCTGCCTTTTTTCCTTGCAGTGGCCGAACATGGCACGCTGGCGCGCGCCGCTGCCCGGCTGCGCACCGATCCGACAACCGCGGGCCGCCGCATCCAGAAACTGGAACGCGCGCTGGGCGTGCGATTGTTCGAGCATACGCCGGCCGGCCATGTGCTGACGCCGGAAGGCACGGCCCTGCGCGAAAAGGCCCGCGCGATGGAACGGCTGGCGGCCGAAGCATCGCTTGCCAGCAGGGGCGGAGCCGCCGCCCCGATCACCGGAACCGTGCGGCTCAGCGTTGCAGAAGGTTTCGGCAGCGCCTTTCTCGCCCCGCGTATCGGCAGCTTTGCCGACCGGCATCCGGGCCTGACCGTGGATCTTGTCGCCAATAGCGGGTTCCTCAATCCGACGCGGCGCGAAACCGATCTTGCCGTCTTGCTGGCAAGGCCGAGGCGCGGCCCGCTCGTTACCTCCAGGCTCACTGATTACACGCTGGGGCTTTATGCCTCGAAGGATTACCTGGCCCGCCATGGATCGATCGAAACACGCGACCGGCTGGCCGATCACCGGCTGGTCGGCTATGTGCCGGATATCGTCTATGCGCCCGAACTGCGCTTTCTCGATGAACTGCCCGATGTCGGGCCGGTCGCCTTGCGATCCTCCAGCATCAACGCGCAGGCCCGCATGATCGCGGCTGGTGCTGGGCTGGGCGTGCTGCCCCATTTCATCGGCAGGCTCGATCCCTCGCTGGTCCCGGTTCTGCCCGAAATCACTATCCAGCGCAGCTTCTGGCTGGTCGCTCATGCCGAAACCGCCGCCTTCCCCCAAGTGCGCGCGATGCGCGACTGGCTGCGTGAACTGGCGACGGCAGAGCGCGGGCTGTTTCTGCCGGGTTAGAGTACCCCGCTGTCACCAAGCTCGCGCACCTCGCCTGCATCGAAGCCCCAATCCAGCAAGGCGCTCTCGCTGTGCTGTCCGATGGTGGGTGGCGGGCCTTGCACCTTGCCGGGCGTCGCGGAAAAGCGCGGCACGGGGCCGGGCTGGATGACGCCTTCGACCGTCACGAAATGGCCACGCGCCTTCATCTGCGGATGCTCCGGCGCTTCGCTGAATTTCATGACAGGGGCAAAACAGACGTCGCTGCCTTCGAAAACCTCGCACCACTGCGCGCGGGTCTTGCTGGCGAAGATCGCGGTAAACTGCGCCTTCAATCCGGGCCAGGTCGAGCGGTCACGCTGCGTCTTGAGCAGATCGGCGGGAAGGGCCAGCTTCTCCAGCAATTCTGCGTAGAATTGCGGTTCGATCGAGCCGATGGTGATCCACTCGCCATCCTTGCACTGATAGGCGCCGTAATAGGGCGCGCCGCCGTCCAGTTCGTTCGCGGCGCGTTCTTCCTTGTAGTATCCGATCGCGCTCATCGCGTGGAAGCCGGTCGAGATGAAGCTCGCCGCCTCGCACATCGCGGTGTCCACCACCTGCCCCTCGCCGGTGCGGGTGGCGTGGTTCAGCGCCGCGAGCACGCCTGAGACGAGCAGCAGCGTGCCCGCATAATCGCCGACATAATTGAGCGGCGGGACGATCTGGTCTTTCGTGCCGATGCCATGCGCCGCGCCGCTGATCGCGACATAGTTGAAATCGTGGCCGGCCATCTGCGCATAGGGGCCATCCTGCCCCCATCCGGTCATGCGGCCATAGACGATCTTCGGATTGCGCTTCAGCACCACATCGGGGCCAAGGCCAAGCCGCTCCATCACGCCGGGCCGGAAGCCTTCGATGACGATATCGGCCTTGTCGATCAGCTTGAGACAGGCCTCGGTGCCTTTGGGGTTCTTGAGATCGATGGTGACGGAGCGCCGCCCGCGTCCGTCGAATTCGTATTTGGTGCCCGACATGGGGTTGATGCGCGGGCCGGTCTTGCGGTCGACCCGCACAACGTCCGCGCCCATGTCCGACAGCATCGTCGCGGCCAGCGGCCCCGGCCCGATCCCTGCCATCTCGACGATCTTGATCCCCTTTAATGGTCCCGATGCCATCTTGTCCCGCTCCTCAACCCATTATCTTGCGCACGACCGGCTCCAGCGCGTCGGCTGCATCCTCGTGCATTTCGGCGGAGGGATAATAGTCGTTCTTGCCGGTATAAAGCGCCTGATATTCCGGGCCTTTGCCCTCATAGTCGCCCGGCATGATCGGCCTGCCATCGAGATAATGAAGCTGCCCGCCCATGTTGCGATTGCTGAGGCATTGGGCCTCGGCGTCGCACATCGCCGCGGCGGCCCGCGCGGTGGGGCCATCGACATAATGCGGGAAATCGCCAGAAAGCCCGTCGATGAAATGGCCGGTATATTGGCCTTTGCGGCGCTTTTCGGTCTGCTCGGCGATCGCGTCCCAGTCGATGTCGTAATCGGGCTGGCGCCGCGAATACCAGAAGAAGATCACCGGCACTTTGATGGCATCGACGAGTTTCCGGGTCGTTTCCAGCCAGCTTGCGCGCGATTCCTCGACATAGCGCGGAGCATGCTCGAACTCCTCGTCGATGATGCGGCGCCATGCATCGCCCGAATTGACGCTGTCGCCCTTTACCCGGTCGCGCACGAACTCGACATAGCCGTCCGCCTCGAACCGGCTGTTGGTTTCATGCCTCGCGGCCATCGCCTGAAGGATGACGAACTTGCCCCGGTTCATCGCGTCGATCAGCGCAGGATATTGCAGGTAAAAGCCCGGCCCGGTGCCGCCCACGGCAAGGTTCAGCGCCTTCAATCCGGTGCGCTCGGCAAGGATATTGGGGAAGGGCCGCTCGAAATAGCAGCCATAGGTCTGCGCCGCGCCGAGGCAGGTGAAGAACGAGCCTTCCGGCGCGGCGAAGGGATCGAAGCCGGGGCCGCGAAACTTCACGTCGCAGCCGGGCACGGTGAATTCCTGATAGTCGACAATGTCGATGTCGCGGGTCTGATATTCGGGATACCAACGCTGCATGATGCTTACTTCCGTTCCAGTTCGATGCCGTAGCGGCTGACATAGTCGCCAAAGGCCTTGTCGAGGCCTGCTTCGCTCAGGCCGTAATCCTCAAGGGTGTAGCGGTGTGCGCCCGCAGCATCGCGGTCGGCATTGTGCCGGTCCAGCGCCGCCTGCATCTTTGCTTCCACTTCCGGCAGAAGCTCCATTTCCTCGAAGGCATAGAGCTGACGGATGGTTGCCATCGGATCTGCGGTAAAAGGCTTGTAGTGAATGTCCATGAAGGGGACTTGCGGGTGCGCATCGCGCGCAGCACTCATCCGCTCTGCCCCCAGCGCATTCAGCATCAGCGTCTGGTAGCCCAGCATCTTGCGGTCGACATGCGCGTTCTGGAGCGAGAGGATCTGGTCGCACAGGCTGCAACTGGAGCCGACAGGCTTGATCGGATCGCGATGGGTAAAGACGATGCGCGCATCGGGGAAATTGGCGATGATCTCCTCCACCGCGCGGGCATGCGAGGGGAGCTTCAGCGTCCATGATCCCGGCGCGCCCGATTGCAGCACCTGCATGTAACGGCGCTGATAGGCATAGGCGGAGACCATGTCTGCGTCATGCATCAGCCATTCGAAATAATCGGGCGCCTGCGTCTGGACCATCCAGGGATAGCCCTTGAAGTCCTGCCCCAGCGGCCAGATGCATTCGGTCGGCTCGTCGCCCAGTTCGACATGGTGGTTGCGCGGCAGGGCGCCGCTATCCAGCATGGCGTTCACTTCCCTGACCTTCGTCGCGATGCGCGGATCGTCGAGCAGATGCGCGCTCTGCGCCGGCGGCAGTTCGCGGTTGCCTTCCCAGTGCCACAAAACGCGGCGCTGCGGATCGAAGCGCAGCATGTTGAGGAGCAGCGTGGTGCCCGCGCGCGGCATGCCGACGATGAACAACGGACGCTTGACCGGCACGGCTGCGGCTTGCGGGTGGCGGGCCAGCCAGTCCTCCACCCCGAACCGCGCCTTCAGCGTCGCGACGACATAGTTCTCGATCCCCTCGCGCGCGCCCGGCAGCAGGCTCTGCGACTTTGCCAGATCGCCAAGGAAGACCTCCAGCCCCGCGCGCCAGCTGACGGATGCAGGCAGCGGCAGGCTCTCGCCCGCGCGCGCAATCAGTTCCTCTGCAGAACTCGCCATGCTCAGTGCAGGGGACGGATGTTGACGGGAATGGCCGACATATGCGGCATCGAATTGACCGCCTCGTAATTGCGGTCATTGTCGATCAGCCGGTTCACCGGCGTTCCCGTTTCCTCGACGCTGGCATTGCTGCCCGGCGGATCGCCCCAGCCATGGGCAAGGCTGACGACGCCCTCGCGCATGTCGGCGTCATCTTCCACCACCGCCACCACGCGGCCATGCGCGCTTTCGATTTCCACCTTGTCGCCCGCCTTGAGGCCCAGCCGGTCGAGGTCGGCCGGGTTCAGGAACGCCGGGTTGTAGGGCGTGCGTTCGCGAACGCTGCGCACGAAACGGCCGTTCGAATTGAACAGGTCGCGCATCCGGCGGCTGGCGAGCAGATGGGTGAAGCTCTTGCCGTCGCGCTTCCATTTGCCCGGCGTGCTGTCCTCGGCCAGATAGCGGCGCATCTCGTCCGCCACATCCGATGGCATCGGCTCGAACTTGCCCTCCGCGCCTTCGTCGGCGGGCAGCACATAGTCCTGCCTGATCTCGGCATGATAGCCATGGGGATGAGCCTTCAGCCCCTCCAGCGTATGGGGCGAACCATGGATGACGAGGCTGAGCAGCTCGTCCGTCGTCGGCGGGCTCTCCATGTCGAGAGGGCGCACGCCATTATAAGTGATGGTCTTGCCGAGCTTCTTCGCCACCGACCAGAACACATACCAGTCTTCGACAAGATCGGAGCCTTCAGGCGGCTTGATGACAGGCGCGGTATATTGCGACCATGCGCCCGGCCAGTTGGCAAAGCCGGGCAGATACATCGGCAGGTCCGCCCGCTCATACATCATCAGCGGCGGCAGGATGTAATGGGCAAATTTCGTCGTCGGCGTCGGCCAGGGGTCGATTGCAACGAGGAGGTCGAGATCGGCCATTGCCTTTGCCGTCTTCTGCTGGTCGGGCCAGCTGGTCAGAGGATCGCCGCCATCGATGAACAGGGCGCGGATCTGGCCTTTGCCGGGGGTGAGGATTTCATCCGGCAGGGTGGCGGTACAGCGTTCCATGAACAGCTTGCGCGCACCGCGGATGCGGCTGGGGCCGCCCATCTTCTCCCAGAAGCGGCTGGGCGGATGGACCTGCGCCTTCAGCGGGCCGCCGGGGCCCATGCCGTTGATCTGGTGAACCTTCTCGCCTTCGCGCAAATATCGCCCGCAAATCACGTTCAATGTTTCGGCGAGCTGAAACGCGAGGTTGGAAAAAGGCGCCAGCGAAGTTCCGGTGGCGGTGGTGACGCTGCCGGTCTTGCTGTCGCGCGCGAACATTTCCGCCACGCGGCGGATGCTGCCCGGCTCCAGCCCGGCGCGGCGCTCGACATAATCCTCGGTTAGCGGCTCCACCGCTTCGCGCAGCGCCGCCATGTTGGCATCGCCCACGAAGCGGGCACAGAAATCCTTGTCCTCCCAGCCTTCGGCAAGGATCAGGCGGATAAGACCGCCCGCAATCGCCGCATCCTGCCCCGGATAGGGTTGCAGCGCGATGTCGGCGAAATTGCCCGTCTCGGTCTTGCGCGGATCGATGGTGATGAGCTTCATGCCCTTCTCGCGCGCGAGCTTGAGGCTGCGCACAGGATCGTTTTGCAGAAAGCCCAGAGAGCCGTGGCTGACCAGCGGATTGGCGCCGATGAACATGGAAACCTCCATGTCCTCGAACGCAGGGTATCCGGCCGCCCATGCGCCAAGCCGGCCCATCACCACCATCTTGCCCGACTGGTCGATGGTCAGCGTCGAGAAATACTGGTCCGAACCGAAAGCGGCGAGGAAGCTTGGCAGCATGTAGAAGCCCGACAGGTTGAACATGCCGCCATTGCCGAGGAACACCGCGAGCGATTCCGGGCCATGGCTTTCAAGGATCGGTGCAAGTTTCTGTGCGATTTCCTCCAGCGCCTGCTCGGAGGAAATCTCGGCATAGGAGCCATCCTCCATCCGCTTCAACGGGCGCAGGATGCGGTCGGGGCCGTGATGCGAGATTTCCGGCTGGCGGCCCTTGAAACAGGCATAGCCCTGGCTGAGCGGGCTGTCCTTGTCGCCGCGCACGGAAAGGATACGGTCGTTTTCGTCCACTGTCAGGATCACGCCGCAACCGGCGGAACAGATGCGGCAGAACGAGATCGCCTCGCGCGTGGCGGCCTCGGATTGCGTGTTGTGGGTGGTCACGGCGTCCATAGCTTGTCCTCTCATGGCCGGGATAGCATTGTGACCCTGACAGGCAAGCCTGACGCGCGGATGGCAAGCCTCCATGCATGACGAGCCAAATATGCCGGGTGGCTGGCCTATTGCGAATTTTCAGACTTCGTCCTGCGAGGTTTCATGCGGGCCTTGGCCCATTGTGCCAGGCTTTCGCACCACACGAAGAACAAGGGCGTGAACAAGGTGGCGAGGAAGGTGGCCGCGATCATTCCGCCAATGACGCCTGTGGCGATGGAATGGCGCGCATTGGCGCCGGCCCCGCTGCTCAAGGCCAGCGGCAAGACGCCCAGGATGAAGGCCATCGATGTCATCAGGATGGGCCGCAGGCGCAGCCGTGCCGCATCCGTTGCGGCCTCGATCAGCGGCTTGCCCGCGCGCACGCCTGCCGAGGCGAATTCGACGATGAGGATGGCGTTCTTGGCGGCCAGCCCGACCAGCGTGACGAGACCGATCTGGAAATAGAGATCATTATACAGGCCGCGCAGGAAAGTGGCGAGGAAGGCCCCGAACACGGCAAAGGGGATCGAAAGGATCACCGCCAGCGGCAAAGCCAGCCTCTCATATTGCGCGGCAAGGATCAGGAACACCATCAATATGCCCAGCAGATAAAGCCCCGCCGTGCTCGATGTGGTCTGCTTTTCCAGAAAGGCCTGGCTGCTCCATGCGAGGGTGAAGCCTTCGGGCAGCACCTCGCGTGCCAGTTCCTCCATCACCCGCAGCGACTGGCCCGAGCTGTATCCGGCGGCAGGCTCGCCAATAATACGGGCGGCGGGATAGACGTTGAACCGTTCGACCACATCGGGCCCGGTGACGAGGCGCGGTTCGCCAAGCGCCGTGATCGGGATGGCCCCGCCATCGCGTGTGCGGATCAGCACGTTGCGCAGATCCTCGATATATGTGCGATAGGGAGCATCAGCCTGCATCTGGACCCGGTAAATACGCCCGTTCATATTGAAATCATTGACATAATAAGAGCTGAATGTGCTTTGCAGCGTGGCGAAGACTTCATCGATATCCACCCCCAGCAACTTGGCCTGGTCGCGATCGATATCGAGCCGCACCTGCGGCACCTGAGCGGAAAAGGTGGTAAACACGCTTTGCAGCTCCGGCCTATTGGCTGTGGCTGCGATCAGCTTTTGCGTGGCCGCCTCCAGCGCCTTGTAGTCCGTGCCCTGGCGCGACTGGATGAAGCCTTCAAACCCGCCAGCCGCCGAAAGCCCCTCTATCGGTGGGGGCTGTGCGCCGAAGATCAGCGCGTCGGGCACAGCAGCATTGAGCGCGGTCACTTCTGCCGCGACCGCCGGGGCCCTGAGACTGTCATCCTTGCGTTCATTCCATGGCTTGAAGGTGAGGAAGGCCACGCCGGCGCCTGGGCGCGGCAGCACCGTATAAGGGTCAAGCCCGGCAAAGGCGGCCGTTTCGGCCATGGCCGGATGCTTGGCCATCGGCACTTCTATCGCATTCATCGCCGCGCGGGTGCGCTGCATCGAGGCGGCTGGCGGCATGAACTGGATTGCCATGACATAGCCCTGATCCTCGCCGGGAACGAGTGATGTCGGTATCCACCGGTCCATGCCCACAGTTGCCATAAGCATCGCACCGATCAACACGCTGGCCAGCACGGCGCGCCGGATGATGAAGGCCACGCCGTCGCAATAGCGCAGCGTCGCTCGTTCGAACCATTGGCGAAACCGTTCCATCTTTTCGCCAAAGCGGGTGGGGGTGCTGTGTGATGCGGGCGTATGCGGTTTGAGCAGAACGGCACAAAGCGCAGGCGTCAGGGTCAGCGCGACAAAGCCCGAAATCAGCACCGAGACGGAAATGGTAATGGCGAACTGGCGGTAAACCTCGCCCACCAGCCCGCCCAGGAATGCCACCGGCAGGAACACCGCGGTCAGCACCAGAACGATGGCGATGAGCGGCTTGGTGACCTCGCGCATGGTCTGTCGCGTGGCGTCGGGCGCATCAAGGCCGCTTTCGCGCATATGGCGCTCGACATTCTCGACCACCACGATCGCATCGTCGACCACGATGCCGATGGCCAGCACCATGGCAAACAGCGTGGCGAGGTTGATCGAGGCGCCCAGCAGATACATCCCGCCCAGCGCCCCGATCAGCGAGACGGGCACGGCAAGGCTGGGGATCAGGGTGGCCCGCCAGCTTTGCAGGAACAGGAAGACCACCAGCACCACCAGCACCACCGCTTCAAGCAGGGTCTTGACCACTTCCTTGATTGCCACGCGGACGAAATCGGTGGTGTCGAAGGACATGTGCCATTCGAGACCCTTGGGGAATTTTCGTTCCAGCCGCTCCATCGTGGCGCGCGCGGTGTTCGAGATGTCGATCACATTCGCGCCGTTTTCGGGGAAGATGCCGATCATGGCTGCGGGCTTGCCGTGCCTTGTGGAGGAAACCGAATAGTCGCGCGCGCCCAGCTCGATCCGGGCCACATCGGCCAGCCGCGTGATCCTGCCGCCTGGCTCGGCCTTGATGATGATCCGGCCAAACTCTTCGGGCGTCACCAGCCTTCCTTGCGTGGTGATGCTCATCGACAGGTCGACCGGACCGCTTGCCGGATCGTCGCCAATGCGCCCGGTGGCATACTGGCTGTTCTGTTCGCGAATGGCGCGGCTGACATCCATCGGTGTCAGCCCCAGCTGCGCCAGTGGGTCGGGCTTTAGCCAGATGCGGATCGAATGTTCCTTGGTGCCATAGGCATCGGCAGAGGCGACGCCCGGAATCCGGCGCAGCTCGTCGACCACATTGGTAAGCACATAGTTGGAGATGAAGGCCTCGTCATAGCGGCCATCGGGCGCATCGACCGCAATATAGGCAACCGCGGTCCAGTTGAGCTTCCTGACGACCACGCCCTGGCGCCGCACTTCCTCGGGCAGGAGGGGCAAGGCGGCCTGCACGCGGTTCTGCACATCGACCACCGCCTCGTCCGGGTCCGTTCCGATGCCGAAGGTCACGTCGAGCTGGACCGTGCCATTGGGCGTTGCGGCCGAGCGCATGTAGATCATGCCCGATGCGCCGTTGACCTGCTGTTCGAGCGGCGCGGCCACTGTGTCGGCGATCACTTCGGGCGTGGCGCCGGGATAGGAGGTGGAAACGGCGATCAGCGGGGGCAGGATGTTGGGGTAAAGCGCAACCGGCAGCCCTTTCATCCCGATCAGCCCGCCGATCAGGATGAAGGCAGACAACACGCAGGCGAAGATCGGCCTGTCGATGAAGCGGTTGCCGCCGCTATCCTGCGTCATGGCAAGGGTGCATCGGCTGCTGCCGGCTTCCAGGGCAGCGGTTTGACCTCTGCCCCTGGCTGCAATTTCAAGATGGCATCGACCACTACACGGTCGCCCCGTTTCAGACCCTTGGTCACCCGGATCATGTTGCCATTGCTGCTGCCCAGCGCGATGGGCCGGATGCTGGCTTTGTTCGCCTTGTCGAGCACCCACACCTTCGGCCCTGTTCCGCCATGCAGCACGGCGCGCTGGGGAATATAGGTGCCCTGCGTCGATGAAAGCCCTTCCAGCTCGGCCTTGAGAAACTGCCCGGCGGCCAGGCTTCCATCGCGATTGTCATAGACCGCCTTCACATCCACCGTGCCTGTATCGGAGCCGATCGTGGTGCTGACGAATTCGATCCGGGCCCGACGCGGCAGACTGGTGCCATCGCGCAGGCTCAGCTTGACTCCCACCCCGCCGGGGCGTGCGGCCAGTTCCTCTCGCAGCATGCGGCGCTTGTTCTCGCTGGCGTTGGCGCGCCTGCACTGACTGCGGCAGATACGGTAACGGTTGCTGATACGTCGGCCAATCTGCTGACAGAAATGGGAGCTGCGGGAACCGGCTTTGTTACAGGCGTCGATGCAATCGATGCATCTGATGCACTGTCTCTCACTGTTGCGCAGCTTACCGGTCTCGTGTCTGATAGTGTGGTGCTGACCAGCGCTGATGCAGTGACTTTGGCTGATACCGGTGCAAACATTGCTGCTCAAACTGCCGCTGCCATCGCACTTCTGGCCGGGCTTGGTATCGATGCAATCGATGCATCCGACAATGTTCTCTCACTGACTGTTGAGAAGGCTTCTGCCCTTGGCGATGTGGCTCTGACTGCAGGCGATACTGTTACCGTGGCAGATACGGGTGCTGCTATTGCTGCATTGTCTGCTGACGCTATCGCTGCCCTGATTGCGGCAGGTGTCGATGCTTTCGACGCTTCTACTGCATTGTCGCTGACGGTTGATCAGTACAATGCCGGCGTTTGGACAGCTGCAGACGCGATCACGCTTCAGGATCGCGGTGCAAACATTGCTGCGCTCTCTGCTGATGAGCTGACGGCGATGGTTACAGCTGGCGTTGACACCTTTGTCTCGTCAAATGGCCTTTTGAACCTGACGCATGCACAGCTTGATGCAATTACGACTGCAAGACTGGCGGTTGACGCCAATGATCTTGTGAGGTTCGTCGATACTGGCGAAAATATCGCCGCTTTCGGTACCTTTGCTGGCGAAACGAAGATCGATACTATCAATGCCACTGATGATGCGCTTTCCCTGAGTGTTGCTCAGATTTCCAACCTCAATACCAACATTACTGCTATCTCGGCTTCCGATACCTTGACGGCTCTGGATCTGGGGGCAAACCTCACAGCTGCAGGCGCTATCACGAACATTGTCGCGGCTGGTGGTGATGTCATCGACGCAAGTGATGACGCTCTGACTATTGACGGCACGGAATACAACGCAATTCTGGCCGGTGGGGTTGCTCTCACTCAGTCTGACGTTGTTACGCTGAGTGACACGGGTGCCACCATTGGTGGAACGGCAGCTGCTGATCTGGCTGCTCTGGCAGGAAACGGTATCGACATCATTGATGCTTCCGATAACGTTCTCTCTCTGACCGTTGAGCAGTATCGTGCTCTTGGGTCGGTGGCCCTTACTGCTGCTGATGCCATCACGATCGCTGACACTGGCGAAAACATCGCTTCGCTCACTGCTGCTGAAATCGCTGCAATGGCCGATGCAGGTGTGGATGTTGACGTTTTCGATGCAAGCGACAACACCCTCGCCCTCACGCTCGATCAGGTTGCGGCGCTGGGCACGATTGCGCTGACTGCCGCCGATCTTGTGACGGTATCTGACACGAGTGCTAATGTGGAATCACTTACTGCGGCTCAGATTTCTGCGCTGACCAACGTTGATGTGTTTGACTCGACGGATGATCGCCTGTCGCTTACCTCGGCACAGGCTGATGCTCTTGGCAGCAAGCTGGTGGCAGCAGACAAGGTCACCGTCAGCAGCTCCGCGTCTTATGTGCTTACTGCCACTGTTCATGATAACCTGACGCTGACCGGCACGGCCAACGCATCGGGAACCGGCAACACTGGCAACAATGTGATCGAGGGCAACTCTGGCCGTAACGTCCTTGATGGCGGCGACGGCAACGACACGCTCTATGGTCGCGCTGGCAATGACACGCTGACCGGCGGTAATGGCAATGACAACCTGATGGGCGGCCTTGGCGTCGACAATATGGCCGGCGGTGCTGGCGACGACATCTATGGCGTTGACAACGAGTTCGACATTGTCACCGAAGCTGCTGGTGAGGGCACCGACAAGGTGAACAGCTGGGTCAGCTGGACGCTGGGCGACAATTTCGAGCGCCTGGCCCTTGGCAGCAAGACCGACACCTCGGCAATCGACGGCACCGGCAATGCGGATGACAACATCCTGCGTGGCGGCGGCGGCGACAACGTCCTGACCGGCCTTGCTGGCAAGGACCGTCTGCTGGGTGGCTATGGTGCTGACACCTTCGTTTACACCGCGACCGCAGATAGCGCCGTTGGCAATTCCGACATCATCCTCGACTTCGGTGTGGGTGCTGACGTGATCGACCTCAGCGCGATTGATGCCAACACCGGTCAGGCAACTGACCAGTCGTTCACCTTCATCGGTACGGCTGCCTTCTCTGGCGATGCGGGCGAACTGCGCTATGCGGTTGCTGGCGGCATCACCACCATCAGCGGCGACGTTGATGGCGACGCCACGGCTGATTTCGAAATCCGTCTCTCGGGCGCTCACACGCTCAGCGCGGCTGATTTCGTTCTCTGATCCCAGAGGCAAATCGCACAATAAAGAGGCCGGGTTCGCAAGAACCCGGCCTTTTTGTTTGGCGGTGCGGAATTGGCCTGGGGCGGGAGCAATGCGCCAGTCTCAGCGAGCTTGAGACTATCGCCAGCGGATATAGAGCTGGCTGATCGAGTTGCCTTGCTGGGCGGCCATGCGGGCGGGCCGCGTTTCGTCCAGTTCGAAATCGGGAATGCGGGCGAGCCATTCCTGAAGAAACACCGTCATCTCCTTGCGCGCGAGGATTGCGCCTGAGCAGGTGTGGCGGCCCGATCCGAAGGTGATGTGCTTGTTGTCGCGCTCGAAATCGACCGCGTCCGCATTGGGAATGCGCGAAGGGTCCATGTTATAGAGGCTGACGGGCAGCAGCACCCGGTCTCCCTGTTTCAGCTGAACGCCCTTGTAGTCCCAGTCCTCGGCCACCTCGCGGCCCATATTGGCAACCGGAAAGCGGCGCAGGAATTCGTTGACCACGCCGGGCAATTGTTCGGGGTTGCTCCTGATCCATGCGCGTTGTTCGGGATGCCGGGCAAGATGATGGACAACGAAGCCCAGATGGTTGGCCACCGTATCCAGCCCGCCCTGCAGCATCATCACCGCCGTCGCCAGCGCTTCCTCCAGCCTGACCGGGCGGCCTTCCACCTCGGCATGGGCGACAAGGCTGAGGCCGTCCTCGCGCGGGTTTGCCATGCGGTCTTCGATGGCGGCGCGCAGATAGGCCTCCAGCTCGGTCACCGCGGCGATCTTCTTTGCGACTTCGGGGCTGGTCTGGAAATCCTCGACCAGGCCGCGCAGATATTTGAGATCGTCCCACGGCAGGCCGACCATCTTGAGGAAGATCATCAGCGGCAGGCGCAGGGCGAACTGGCTGATGAATTCGCAATGCCCATCATCGATGAATCCGTCGATCAGCTCGACCGTCAGGGCGCGGATGTCGTCCTCGCGCGCATCGACCGCGCTCTTGGTGAAAAAGGGATCGACGATGCTGCGATAGCCGCGGTGCGCGGGCGGGTCGGCCTGGATCGGCAGCATCCAGTTGCCGGGATCGGGGATCACCACCTTGGAACTGCTGAGATGCTTGAAGTCCTGATAGAGGCCGGGAAGATCCTCGCCGTTGATCGCCACCCAGTGCCCGCCGTTGCGCGGCGACCAGACGATGTGCCTGCCTGCGCGCTGGAAGCTGCGCCATGCGGCGGCCGGGTCCTTGTCGCCGCCGGGAACGGCGAACAGGTCGATGTCGACAACGAGATCGGCCGGGACGTGATCGGGAACGGTCCAGTTTTCCATGGGAGTTATTGTCCTTTGAACAAAGGTTTGCGCTTTGCGGCGAAAGCTTCCATCGCCTCGGCATAGTCGGCGCTGGCAAGGCAGCGTTCTTCCCATGCCTTGCAGGCGGCAAGATCGCGCTGGTCGGGGTCGGCCAGCGATGTTTCGACGATGAACTTGGAGGCAAGGTGTGACAGCGGCGCATTGCCCGAGATTTCCGCCGCCAGCGCGCGGACCTTGCCTTCAAGCTCGGCGGCGGGGTGAACCTCGCTGGCAAGCCCCAGCGCATAGGCTCCGGCCCCGTCATAATGGCGGCCGGTATAGAGCATCATCTTGGCATTGGCAGGCCCCAGCAGCTTCACCAGCATGTCGACTTCGGCGAAATCGTAGGACAGGCCGAGCCTGGCCGCCGTGATCCCGATCCGTGCGCTGTCGGCAAGGATGCGCAGGTCGCAATTGATGGCAAGCGCAAGGCCTCCGCCAAGGCATATCCCGTCGATCATGGCGATGGTCGGCTTGGCGAATGCGCGCAAGGCTGCCAGCGCACCCGCTCCCACCGCGTCATAGCTGCGCGCCTTTTCCGGCGTATCGCGCAGGGTCTGGAACTCGATGATGTCGCCGCCTGCGCAGAAGGGGGCGTTGCCCGCGCCCCTCAGCACGAGCATCCGCACCGCGGCATCTGCTGCGAGCGCGGTGCAGGCGTCCCAGAGCTGCTGCCACATGGCGAGCGTCATCGCGTTCATCCGCGCGGGGTTGTCGATCGTCAGCCAGGCGACGCCGGCATTAATCTCGCAGCGCAGGCGAGAAGGGGTTTCCATGGTCGGTCCTTCGTGCCGGGAAATCAGGCAACTTCCCAGACCAGCGGCAGTTCGTTGACCGCGTTCAAGGGCATTGCGTGGACCCGTGGCGGGTGGGCCGGGTCGAGCCGGACTTCAGGCATCCGGGTCAGCCATTCTTCGAGGAAAATCCGCAGTTCCTCGCGCGCCAGCAAGGCGCCTGCGCAAGTATGCGGGCCGGAGCCGAAGCTGATGTGGCGGGTGGAAGCGCGGTCGAGATCGATCACGTCCGGGTTGTCCATCCGGCCCTCGTCCATGTTGAAGAAGGTGGGCGGCAGGATGATGAGGTCGCCCTGCTTCATCGTCACGCCTTCATAGGTGAAATCGCAAGTCAGCTGGCGGGTCATGTTGGCGATGGG
The DNA here is from genome assembly GCA_964632055.1 of uncultured Sphingomonadaceae bacterium. Classification (GTDB taxonomy): domain Bacteria; phylum Pseudomonadota; class Alphaproteobacteria; order Sphingomonadales; family Sphingomonadaceae; genus CANJYE01. The sequence continues at coordinate 26,120 of CAZWEY010000004.1, read as the reverse complement.
GAAGCGGCGCAGATATTCCTGCACAACCTGGTGCATTGCCGTCTCGTCATCCAGCCGGGCGCGGACCTGAGCCGCATGATCGGGGTTTCTGGCAAGGTCGAGCGCCATGAAAGACACCATGCCCGCCACCGTATCGAGGCCGGCATGGAGCATCAGCACCACGGTCGAACGCATTTCCTCGCGCGTATAGGGGCGACCGTGGATGCTCATCTGTGTGACGCGGGTGATGGCGTCCTTGCGGGGGTTGGCGATGCGGTCGGCCACCGCCGCATCGACATATTCATGCAGCTCCTTGTGAGCGAGCATGCGCTGCTCGATGTCGGGGCTGTCGGTGAAGCGTTCAACCAGCCGGCGCAGCGGCATCCGGTCTTCGAGCGGCAGGCCCATCATCCGCAGGAAGATGGTGAGCGGGAACTGGAACGCGAAATCCATCACGAAGTCGCACTTCCCCTTGGGCTTCATCTCTTCGATGAGGCTCACCGCGAGGTCGCGCACATCCCTGGTCAGGCTGTCGATCGCCTCGGCTGTGAACAGCGGCATGATGTTCTTGCGATATTCGGTATGGTCGGGCGCATCCGACTGGATCGGCAATTGCCGGTCGTCGGGGCCCGGATCGGGAATGGCGATCACCTTGCTGGAGAAATTCTTCGCGTCGCGGAAGAACTGGAACACGGCCGCGCCCTCGGTCGCAACCCAGTGGCCACCGTTCTTCGTGGACCAGGACAGCGGCCCTTTGGTCCGAAAGGCGCGCCATGCAGCCTGAGGATCGGTGTCGCCGCCGGGGATGTCGTAAATATCGACATCGGTGACAAGCTCCGCCGGGACATGGTCCGGGACGCTGCGGGCTGGTGCGGTGGTGGCCATTGGCCTCTCTCCTGAAAATATGACTCGCTCCAGCCATAGGAAACATGCTTCGCCCGCCGCCGCAAGTGCGCACGCCATGCTCTTGCGGCAATATGGCTTGACCCGCACTTAAGGGCGCTTGCCATCACCGGCAGCCGGCAGGATGATGCTGCCATCCGAATTAAGGAGACATGCAATGGACAGCAATTTTGCAGCACTCGCCGATGTGGTGAACCCCGAAAACGAATGGCGCCTTGAAACGCCGAAGCCGCAGGGCTGGAGCCAGAGCGTCTATCCCGACAGCGACAAGAAATATTTCATGGTTTCGGTGGACGCCCACCTGATGCCGCCGCGCGACATGTTCGTGAAGCGGATGGACAAGAAATGGCACGCCATGCTGCCCCGCATGGAAGTGCGCGATGGCGTGCGCTACATCGTCACCGAAGGCACCCGCGCCTATCCGCTAGTGGAGTTCGAGCTTTCGGGCGAGGATGAATACCGCATGGCGACGGGCGGCACCCTGCCTGATCCCGAAAAGCAGACCGGCGAGGACATCTCCGTGCGCGTCGCCGACCAGCGCAAGGATGGTATCGATGGCGAGGTGATCTTCCCCAACGGCCCCGCGCTGGTGATGTGGGCATCGACCAATCACGAATTCGTCAACGCGCAGTGCCAGGCTTGGAACGACTGGGCCTATGAGGCCTGCAAGCCGCACTGGGATTTCTGTAACCCGGCTGCCGCCCTTTCCACCGCCGATGTCGAGATGGCCGTGAAGGAAGTCGAGCGGGTCGCCAAGATGGGCTATCGCTGCCTGACCCTGCCGTCGAAACCGGTGTTCGGCCCGCCCAACGTCTCGGACCCGAACTACAATCTCAAGATTTACGATCCGCTGTGGGCCGCGATCCAGGAAGCGGACCTTGCGATCACCTATCACGTTTCCACCGGCACCGATCCGCGCGGCGCGCGCAGCACCGGCGGCGCGGTGATCAACTATGTCTGCCACTCGCTTGCCCCCACGATCGAGCCGATCGTCAACATGTGCGCAGCAGGTGTGTTCCAGCGCTTCCCCAAACTGCGCGCGGGCACGATCGAGGCGAACGCCGGTTGGGTGCCGTGGATGATGGCCTCGATGGACGAAGCCTATCGCAAGCATCACATGTGGGTCGCGCCCAAGATGGACGGCCTGCCGAGCGACTATTTCAAGCGCAACTGCTTTGCTTCCTTCGGCGAGGACGAGGCGGCGACCTATATGGTCGAGCATTTCGGCCTGCAGGATAATCTCGTCTGGGCCAATGATTATCCCCACCACGAAGGCAGCTGGCCGCATAGCGCGCAGGCGATCGAGCGGACTTTTGCTTCCAATATGACCGAGGAAACCCGCCGCAAGGTGCTGGGCCTCAATGCTGCCCGCATCTTCAAGTTCGACGTGCCGGCCGAATACAAGGCCTGATCAGCATTTGTCAGATAACCCCGCGTTCCATCCGGCGCGCGGGGTTCATTTTGTCTGGGCCAGTTCCGATGGCGGCGACTGGTCTGCCCAGTCCATGACATTGCCGCTCACGGCATCGACGATCCGGTCCCAGTTGGCCTCGTCATTGCCGGTGTAGAACACGTTGAATGCCGTGTCGGTTCGGAATTCCAGCACTTCGAGGCCCTGCGGCCCGGCCTCGATCGAATAGACCGTCGCTTCCGGCACGAACACGCCTTCGCCCGGCCCCGCAGATGCGTTGCCCAGTTTCAGCTTGCCCGCCAGAACGTAATAGATGCAGTTGGTGTCATGCTTGTGGCGCGGGGTGACGAAGCCCGATTTCAGCCACATGTGGCACAGACTCGGTCCATCGGGCAGCGGCGAACGGTAAAGGCAGCGCAGGCGGTGCCCCTCGTGCATCCCGGCCTCCTCGGCCCGCGCAAAGCCGGCAAGAACCGAGCCATCCAGCCCTTCGGGCGCCATCATGTCCGGTTCGAGCGGGGTGCCCCCGGCACGGAACAATTGCATCCTCGGCTTGGCGGTTTGCGGCATCATTGCTCTCCTCGCCGTTCGGTCTAGCACAGGCCGGGCGGGGATGGGCAGGACAGATTGCGGCCCGATCAGGCCCTTTCGCCGGTCAGCAGCACTTCGGGCCGCGCATCGAAACCGGAAAGCAGCGCCCTCACGCTATCGGGAAGGGGAACGGGCCGGTGGCTTCGGGGGTCGATGCAGACATGGACGATGCGGATCGCGGCGCGCAGGTCATCCGGTCCGTTCTCGCCATGAATCTCTATCAGCGTGGTGAGGCTGGTCGCGCCGATCCGCTCCGTCCGGCAGCACAGCTCGACATGTTCGAAAGCCCGCATCGATGCCTTGAAGTCGATATTGGCGTTGGCCACCAGAAATTCGAGCTTGCCATCGCCGAACAAAACCATCCCGGCGCGTGTCCAGTAGATGGAAATGCCAAGGTCGGCATAATCGAGATAGCGGCCGTTGAAGATCACGCCCTGCATGTCTGTTTCGCTGAAGCGGGTCAGCACCCGGTGCCTCAGCTTGAAGCTGGCATCAGCCATATTCCGGCTCGTTCCACCAGGGGAAATAATCTGGCATGTCCTTGCTGACGGTGTTGGGGAAAGCGGCCGCGCGCTTTTCGATGAAGGAGGTGACGCCTTCCTTGGCATCGGCGCTGGCGCTGCGGGAAAGCACGCCGCGGCTGTCCACCTTGTGCGCGTCCATCGGGTGGCTCATGCCAAGGCCTCGCCAGATCATCTGCCGGGTCAGCGCCACGGAAACGGGCGCGGCATTGTCGGCAATTTCGCGCGCCAGGGCATAGGCCGCGGGCAGCAGTTCCTCCTCCGGGTAGACTGCCTTCACCAGGCCGCCGGCGAGCGCCTCCTGCGCGTCGAACACACGGCCCGAATAGCACCATTCGAGCGCCTGGCTGACGCCGACCACGCGCGGCAGGAAATAGGAAGAGCAGGCTTCGGGGATGATGCCGCGCCGCGAAAAGACGAAGCCGAACTTGGCCTTGTCGCTGGCCAGCCGGATATCCATCGGCAAGGTCATGGTGACGCCAATGCCGACGGCCGCGCCATTGACCGCGCAGATGATCGGCTTGAGCAACTGGAAGATGCGCAAGGTCAGCCGTCCGCCGCCGTCGCGCGCGGCATCGACATCGTAATTGAAGCTGCCATCCTCGTTCGCCACACCGCCTTCGCGCTGGCCGACAAAGCCCTTGGAGCCGCCAGAAATGTCGGCGCCGGCGCAATAGGCGCGGCCTGCACCCGTCATCACCACGACCTTGACCGCATCATCGGCATCGACCCGGTCGAACGCATCGACCAGTTCCACGCGCATCTGGCTGGTCAGCGCGTTCATCTTTTCCGGGCGGTTGAGCGTGATGGTGGCGATGCCGTCGGCAACGTCATAGCGGATCAGTTCGTAGTGCATGTTCTGCCTCAATATGGGCCGGTCAAAGCGACTGGCCATCGTCGATCGTGAAGTCGGAGCCTGTCACCGACTGGCTGGCGTCGGAGAGCAGGTAAAGCAGCGTTTCGTCAAGTGCACTTGCAGACATCAGCCTGCGCCGCGGGAAGCCAGCAATCTGCTTTTCGCCGCCGGGGGTGGAGAACCACTCACCGGCCAGTTCCGTATCGACATAGCCGGGCGAGAGGATGTTGACGTTGGGGCCGTGGCGCACCCACTCCTTGGCCATGTTGGCGCCCATGCGGGTCACCGCTGCCTTGGAAGCGCAATAGGGCATGATGCCGGGCGCGTTCTGGCTGGCGGTGATCGAGGAGACGAGCACGATGCGGCCGCGCTCTGAAATGCCGTTTGCCCGCATGCGCCGGGCGCCCTCGCGCGCGGTGAGGAACACGCCGCGCACATTGACGGCAAAGATTTGGTCGAAATCCTCTACGGCCATGTCGAGCGCGCTGCCGGTGATGGTCAGTCCGGCATTGGCGATGACCCCGTCGACCGGTCCAAGTGCCTGCTCTGCCGTTTCATAGGCCGCTGCGAGCGAATTTTCATCCGTGACGTCCATTTCCACCGCGCAAGCCTTGCCTCCAGTTGCAATGATACTGTCTGACAATGCCTGGAGGCGATCGATCCGGCGCGCCCCAAGAGTTACACAGGCGCCAGCCCCGGACGCCACTCTGGCGAAATGAGCCCCGAAGCCGGATGAGGCCCCGGTTATAAAGACATGGCGTCCGGAAAGCCGTTTGCCCGTGGGGCCGGAGTGAGGGGCAGCGGAAGTCATCGCTTTGAAATCCTTGGGGCTGGAGAATGCCGCTCGGGCGGCAAGCGCTCTTGATGCCTAATGCACGGCATCGTTGCAATGGTTTCAAATCCTACGGCTGGCTGCCTTAATGCGTATTATGAGATTGTAGGCGAGCACGTTTTACTCATTGGCTCAGATATTCCTTTGATGCCCGAAGTCCTGGAAGGAGTTGCGATATCCCCTCATGACGAGTGCGCCTGGTTAGCTGGCTGGACCAAGAGATTGCGAGAGCTGGCAGTGCTCTGCGAAGAGGCGGACGAGAATTCGGCAAGCGATATCCTTCAGGCGGGGCGGGAGGTACATGGGTTTACGACAGTGAACCTTTGTATAAGCGATTTGCAAGCCGCGGCGCGGCGGCTAGTCATGGCGACAGGAGGATGCCGTTAATGAAATTTGTCACTGTCCTTGTCGCCGGTTCGCTCGCGGGGCGTTCCGCTTTCCAGCAGCGTTTCATCGAAGAGTTCCTTCCCAGTCTAAAGTCGGATGCGCCGACACTTCGCGGCCATGTCTATCGGCTTGCAGTGGATTCGCCGGGCACCTTCTTCGATGCGCCAGAGCATAAGGGAACCAGCATCTGCGACGTTCTGCTAGAAACTTGGTTCAGCTCGGCCGAGGATTTCCGGCGCGAGGTGCTGCCGCTTCATGCTATTGTCGAAGCTGCGGGCGGACGTTGCATTAGCTATCATGTCACTCCCCGGATCCAGCTCGACGGGCGAGTTGCTGAAGCCGGACCGCGCGGGGCGAGGCCACAGATCACCGCGATCTGCGCGATTGGCTGGAAGAAGGGCATTGGCAGGGCCGAGGCAAGCGAACGCTACAACCGCCATGCCGCCATCGCGCTCAGGTGCCAGCAGACTATGACCCGCTACGAGCAGAACATCGTTGAGGAAGTGCTGGGCTGGAGCGAGGGCATGGAGCCGGTCGACGCACTTGCCGATTTCTCGTTTTGCACGGCAGAAGACTGCCGAAGCGGGTTGTTCGCCATGCCCGAGGAATTGCAGGACACCTCAGGCTATATCGGCGCTGGGCGCTTCTTCTACATGGGCGATGCGCAGACCGGCTAAGCGCGGGGTGCCGGACGATCCAAAAAGAGAGTTTCGGATCAGACACTCAGTGAATGACGGTGATCGAGATGCGCCAGTTACGCGGATCGCCGGGGGCGTCCTTCAGGAGCAATTCGCGATCCGCCACCCCTTCGATACGCTGGAAGCGGTCGGGATTGATGCCGGCGCGGATCATAGACTGTCATGTCTCTAATGAACGGCAGATCGCTGTCTTATTTTAAACACGTATAAAAACAGATAGAGCATGTCGTAAAAATGGCGAACATACCGGCCAGAAGCTTGCTCCCCTTGCCACCCTGGCCTTATTGCGATCTGCGAGCAACGAGTGACGGAGCCCATGAAGTTGAGCGCATTGCTGCCTGTGGATTACGACGCGATACAGACCCTGGCGGGCATGGTGCGCTATCATGCGCAAAGGCGGCCAGACGGGCTGGCCTTTATTCATGAGGACCGCACTGCGAACTGGGCCGGGTTCGACCGTAGCACAGACCTTGTGGCGCAGGGCTTGCTGGGTGCCGGGCTGAGCCGGGGCGACCGGATCGCTTATATCGGCAAGGGCAGTGACAGCTATTTCGAATTGCTGTTTGGCGCGGCCAAAGCGGGTGTAATCATGGTTCCTGTGCAATGGCGGCTGGCGCCTGCCGAAATGGCCACGATCCTCTGCGATGCGCGCCCCTTGTTGCTTTTCGTCGCAGACGATTTTGCCGCACAGGCAGCCTTTCTCGATGAGGCTCTGGGAGGCGAGGGGACAACGATCACCATCGACAGGGCCGGCTTTGTCGCCTGGCGCGATGCTGCGCCAGACCACGATCTGTCGCATGATGTCGATCCCGACAATGTGTTCCTGATCCTGTACACTTCGGGCACCACCGGTGTCCCCAAGGGGGTGATGCATTCGCACCGTGCGTTGCTGGGCGGGCGCAGGGCGCTGTATGCGGCCAGCTTCGACTGGAATCTGTGGTCCGACACCGACGTCAACCTCGTCTCCATGCCGATCGGCCATATCGGCGGGACAGGTGCGGCGATCAACGCGGCTTTCAACGGCGCTGCCAGCCTGGTGCATGCCCAGTTCGAGGCTTCGGCCGTTCTGGATGCGCTGCACCGCTACAACATCACCAAGCTTTTCCTTGTTCCCTCGGCAATCCAGCTCCTGCTGCGCGAGCCGGGCGTGCGCGATGCCGATTATTCGCGGCTGAAAACCATGTTCTATGGCTCTTCGCCCATCGCGCTTGATGTGCTGCGCGAGGCGGTGGAGGTGTTTGGTTGCGGTTTCTGCCAGAATTACGGGATGACGGAAACGGCGGGCACCATCGTCTATCTGCCCCCTGCCGATCACGACCCGCAAGGCAACCGCCGGATGCGTGGGGCGGGCATCCCTTTTCCGGGAACCACCATCCGCATCGTCGATCCCGAAACGCGGGGCGAACGCAATGCGGGCGAAACCGGCGAAGTGGAAATCCGCACCATCCAGCAGATGACGGGCTATTGGAACAAGCCCGAAGAGACCGCGCGCGTTCTTCCAGGCGATGGCTGGTTGCGCACCGGCGATGCAGGATTTCTCGATGAGGATGGCTATCTTTATATCCACGACCGGATCAAGGACATGATCGTGTCGGGTGCCGAAAACATCTATCCGACCGAAGTGGAAAACGCACTGTTCGGCCATCCAGCCGTTGCCGATGTGGCGGTGATCGGGGTTCCGGATGCGAAATGGGGCGAGGCGGTAAAGGCCTGCGTGGTGCTGAGGCCCGGAGAGAACGCCAGCGAAGCTGAGCTGATCGCCTTCGCCCGCAGCCGGATCGCCGGTTTCAAACTGCCCAAATCGATCGATTTCATGGCTGAATTGCCGCGCAATCCTTCGGGCAAGGTGCTCAAACGGGCCTTGCGCGATCCCTATTGGGCAGGCAAGGATCGCGCTGTAGGGTAGCCGGGTTCTCCTTCCATTTCATCGGCTAAGGTTGATATGCGCCTTGCATCCGGGCCTCTCGCAAGGAGCTGATCGAGCAGCGATGACGATGAAAGCTTCTGGGACGATGAAAGCCCCTGATGCCGCAAGCAGGCCTTTTGCAGCCAGCTTTGGCGAGGCATTGCTCGCGCTCCTGCTGGTTTGCGCCGTGCTTCTGGGTGGCGGGCCGAACGAGCCGGTCTGGCGGCTGGCCGCGATTTGCGGGGTGTCTTGCGTGCTGGCGGGCTGGACGCTTGCCCATGGCGGGGCCGGAGCCTTTGCGCGCCTGCCGGGTCTGGTGCGGATTGGCGTGCTGGCCTTTCCCTGCCTGTGGCTGGCCCAGCTGGCCCCGCTTGACGATGCCTTGTGGCGCGGATTGCCGGGACGGGAAATGGCGGCACAGGTCTATGCCCTTGCCGGTGTGCACGGAGCGCACCCCTTCAGCCTCACTGCCTCGCAGACCCTGTTTGGTGCCGGCATGGTGTTTCCGGGGCTGGCGGCCTTTCTCGCCACGCTCGGCCTGGATCGGCGCGGCCGGCAGCGGATGGTGATCCTGTTTCTGGCTCTTGCCGGGATTTCCGTGCTGGCCGGACTGGCGCAGCTTTCCAGTCGGGGCACGTTGGTCGACTTTTATGGCAGCCCCCACAAGGCGCAACTGACCGGCTTCTTCGCCAATCGCAACCATCAGGCGCTGATGCTGGCGATTGCGGGGGTCTTTGCCGTCTCTCTCATTCTCCAACAGATCAGGCCAAGGCGCAGTGCGCTGACTATTGCGCTGGTGCTTGTGCTGGTTCTGCTGGTCTGCGTGCTGGGCACTGCATCGCGTGCCGGGATGGTGCTGGCGCTGGGCGGCATGGCGGTGGCCTTGCTGGCTTGCTTTGGAGCCAATCTGCGGCCCCGCTATTGGGCGATGCTGGCGGGCGGCGCAGCGATGGCCGCCATTGCCCTGATCGCGTTCAACCCGGTGGCGCGCCGCGCTCTTTCCCGCTTTTCGGGGCTTGGCGATGACAGCCGCTGGCAATTCTGGACCGAAAGCTGGCCGCTGGTGCTGCGTTATTTCCCGTGGGGCGGGGGGCTGGGGGGCTTTGCCCGGCATTACAACACGACAGAACAGCTCGATCAGGTCGGCCCGGCCTGGCTCAACCATGCGCATAATGAGTATCTGGAGGTTCTGGTCGAAGCAGGCCTTCCCGGCATTGCCGCGCTGCTCGCCTTCGGACTTGCGTTTGCCATCGTCCTGTTCGGCGGGAAGCAGGAAGGCGCAGGCCCGAATTGGACGGATGCCGGGTTCAGGGCGCCTGCCGGTCTGGGCATTGCGCTCGTCGCTCTGCATTCCATGGTCGATTATCCCTTGCGCACGCAAGCGCTGGCCGTTCTGTTCGGCATGATGGCCGGGCTTTTCTTAAGCCAGCCTGCCTGCAGTCAGGAAGAGGCGGCGCACAGCCGAGCCCGCCGGATCGGGGCGCTGGCGGCGTTTGTCGCTCTGGCTGCCTTCTGCATCGCAGGCTTTCGTGCCGAGGCATGGCACAAGCTGCAAACCCATCCGCGCGAGCTGGAGCTGCTCTCCATTCCCGATATCGCCGTTCCCGATGGCTTGCGCGCCAGGCTGATCCGGCGGCTTGGCGCAGAGCCTTACGATGCGGAGGCCTTCAACCTGCTTTATGCCAGCGAAGTGCGCCAAGGGGCAGGCCCTGATCGGAGGGCAGAGCTTGCGGGCGTTCTGGCGCAGCTTGGCTGGCGCAATTCTTCGGCCCAGCGCAACCTTATTTTCGAAGCGGTGCGGCGCGGCGACACGCAGGAAGCGATCCGCCGCGCCGACGGTTTGCTGCGCCGCAATCTGCTGCGCGAGCCCTTGCTGGCCGCATTGCGCCAGCTGGAACAGGATGAGGCGGCGCGCGATATTCTGGCGCAAAGGCTGGCGCGCAGACCCGTCTGGCGTGGGGCCTATTTCGCCGATGTGAGCCATCTGGCTGATGCGAGAGCCCGCGCCGCCCGCCGCGCCTTGTTTGCGCATATGCAGGCGATGGGCGATCCGCCTGCGCCAGCGGAGCTGCAGCGTTCGCTTGATGCCATGTCGGCCCATGGCGAAAGCGGGGTAATGGCCGCGAGGGAGGGTGCGAGATGAAGGTGATGGTGACAGGCGGCGCGGGCTATATCGGTTCGCACAGCTGCAAGGCGCTGGAACGGGCCGGGCATGAGCCGGTGATCTTCGACAATCTCTCGACCGGGTTCCGCTCGCTCGCCCGCCATGGCAGCTTCGTTCATGGCGATCTGGGCGATCCGGCTTCGATCATGGGCGCGATGATGGCGCACAGGCCCGATGCGGTGATCCATTTCGCCGCCTCGGCCTATGTCGGCGTGTCGGTGCGGGAACCGCGCGCCTATTATCGCAACAATGTCGCAGGCACGCTCAACCTGCTCGATGCGATGGTGGCCGCCGATGTTCGCAAGCTGGTCTTTTCCAGCTCCTGCGCCACCTATGGCGAGCCAGCAACCATGCCGATCCGCGAGGATGCCGCGCAAGCGCCGATCAACCCCTATGGCCGGACCAAGCTGATCTGCGAACAGATGGCGCGCGACCTTTGCGCCGCGCAACGCTTCGATTGCACGGCATTGCGTTATTTCAACGCGGCGGGCGCGGACCGGGAGGGGGAACTGGGCGAAATGCACGATCCCGAAACCCATCTCATTCCGCTGGTGTTGCAGGCGCTGGACGATCCGGAAAAGCCCTTCACCATTTTCGGCGACGATTACCCCACGCCCGATGGCACCTGCATCCGCGACTATCTTCATGTCGAAGATCTGGCGAGCGCGCATGTCAAGGCGCTGGAAGCGACGGGCGAGGGTTTTCGCGCCTTCAACCTGGGCACAGGCAAGGGGCATTCGGTGCGTGAAGTGGTGGCGATGGCGGAACGGGTGACGGGCCGCAGGCTTCAGGCAGGCATCCACCCCCGCCGTCCCGGCGATCCGCCCATGCTGGTGGCCGATGCGGGCCTTGCTCGCGAGCGGTTGGGGTGGGAGCCGCACTGTTCGGATCTGGAAACGATCATCGCAACCGCGTGGCAATGGCATCAGAGCGCGCGCTGATTATCTGCTGCTGAGCAGTCCTTCGAAATAGGCGATGGTTTCCACCAGCCCTTCGCGCAAGCTGGTGCGCGGTTCCCAGCCCAGTTGCTCGCGCGCCAGCGCAATGTCAGGCTGGCGTTGCAACGGATCGTCGCCGGGCAGGGGAACGCTGACCAGTTTCGATGCCGATCCGGTCATCTCGATGATGATCTCGGCCAGCTCGCGGATGGTATATTCCTGCGGATTGCCGAGATTGACGGGGCCGGTAAAGCCCGGCTCGGTGTCCATCAGCCGGGCAAACCCGTCAATCAGGTCGGTGTAGAAGCAGAAAGATCGGGTCTGCTGCCCTTCGCCATAAAGGGTGATCGCTTCGCCCTTCAGGGCCTGCATGATGAAATTGGACACCACCCGCCCGTCGGCCGGATCCATGCGCGGGCCATAGGTGTTGAAGATGCGGGCCACCTTGATATCCAGCCCGTGCTGGCGGTGATAATCGAAAAACAGCGTTTCGGCGCAGCGTTTGCCCTCGTCATAGCAAGCGCGGATGCCATGCGGATTGACCCGGCCCCAATAGGCCTCGCGCTGGGGGTGTTCTTCCGGGTCGCCATAGACTTCGCTGGTCGATGCCTGAAAGATGCGGATCTTCAGCCGCTTGGCCAGCCCCAGCATGTTGACCGCGCCCATCACCGATGTCTTGGTGGTGAGCACGGGGTTGCGCTGGTAATGGATGGGCGAGGCCGGGCAAGCGAGATTGTAGATCTCGTCCACCTCGACAAACAAAGGCTCGCACACATTATGGCGCAGGAATTCGAATTTCGGATTGCCCCAGTGATGAGCGATATTGGCCTTGTTGCCGGTATAGAGATTGTCGACACATAAGACTTCGTGGCCCTGAGCGATCAGCCGGTCGATCAGGTGAGAACCGAGGAATCCTGCGCCGCCGGTGACCAGAATTCGCTTGGCTGGCGTTGCATTCATTGCGCAATCTCTCTCGTCGATGGGCTGCACAGCTGTCTGTCCCTGCGATCAGCGGCCTATGCTGGTATAGCGCAATCCTGCTGCCTGCACCTGTTCGGGGTCATAGATGTTGCGCAAATCCACCAGCACGTCGCCCGCCATCGCCTTTTTCATGGCGGCAAGATCGAGAGCGGCAAATTCCGGCCATTCAGTTATGAGCACGGTGGCATCGGCATTGCGGATCGCGCCCATCGCATCGTCAGCCATGGTCACTCCGTGCAAGAGATGCGCGGCCTCGCTCATGCCCTGAGGGTCGAAGGCGGTGATGATCGCACCCCTGTCGGACAGCGCCTCGACAATGGTCAGCGCCGGGGAATCGCGCATGTCGTCCGTGCCCGGCTTGAAGGTGAGGCCCAGCACGCCAATCTTGCGGCCCCGCACATCGCCGCCCATCGCGGCAATGACCTTGCGGGCCATGGCGCGTTTGCGAAGATCGTTCACCTTGATCGCCGTTTCCACGATCAGGGTTGGCGTTTCATGGTCCTGTGCGGTGCGCACCAGCGCCAGCGTATCCTTGGGAAAACAGCTCCCGCCATAGCCGGGTCCGGGCTGAAGGAACTTTGCGCCGATGCGGCTGTCCATGCCGATGCCTTTGGCCACATCGATCACATTGGCCCCGACCTTCTCGCACAGATCGGCCATTTCGTTGATGAAGGTGATCTTGGTGGCGAGAAAGGCATTGGCGGCATATTTGATCAGCTCCGCCGTGCGCCGCCGGGTGAACAGGATAGGAGCGGAGCCGCCATTCAATGGTTTGTAAAGTGCGGCGAGGCGTTCCGCCGCCCAATCATCCTCGGTGCCGATGACGATGCGGTCGGGATGCATGAAATCGTCGATCGCCGCGCCTTCCTTGAGGAATTCCGGGTTGGATGCGACCGAGAACATGGCGCGCGGGAGCTTGTCGGCCAGCACCGCTTCCACATCGTCGCCGGTGCCCACCGGCACGGTGGACTTGGTGACCACCACCACCGGCTTGCCGACATGGTCGGCCACTTCACTGACCGCCGCATAGACATATTGCAGGTCGGCATGGCCGTCGGATTTGCGGCTGGGGGTGCCCACTGCCACAAAAACCGCGTCTGCTTCCTGCATGGCCAGCGCCAGATCGGTGGTGAAGGTGAGCCTTCCCGCTGCGACATTGGCCGCGACCAGCGCATCGAGACCCGGCTCGTAGATCGGCATGATGTTCTTGTGCAGCCGGTCGATCTTGGACACGTCCTTGTCGACGCAGACGACATCGTGGCCGATCTGGGCAAAGCAGGTCCCGGAGACAAGCCCCACATAGCCTGTGCCGATCATCACTACCTTCATGAGATACCTTTGTTCTCGTCGCTCCGCAAAAACCGGATAGTCCGGACTGCGGGGCCAGGGCTGCCCGTTCTTGCGGCCGGTTAAGTGAAATGTGCAAGCGTTGCAACACTATCGGCCAGTCCGGTCCCATAGGACAAGCATTTGAAAATTTCGCTAATGCCGCGCTGCAACCGCGGGGCTTAGGCCAGCCGGGTCAGCATGTCCTTGTAGGCCATGGCTATTCCGGCCTCGAGCGCGATGGAGGGGCGCCAACCCATAGAGCTCAGCCTGTCTGCCGCCATCAGCTTGCGCGGGGTGCCGTCGGGCTTTGAAGGGTCGGTGCGGATCTCGCCTGCAAAGCCCACCACATCGCAAACCATGCGCGCCAGATCGATGATCGCCAGATCATTGCCGCTGCCGACATTGACATGCAGCGCATCGGAATAATTCCGCATCAGGAAGACCAGCGCGTCGGCGCAATCATCGGCATGAAGGAATTCGCGCAAGGGGGCGCCGCTGCCCCAGATCTCGATATGGTCGGCGCCCGCCATCTTTGCCTCATGCGCCTTGCGGATCAGGGCTGGCAGGACATGGCTGGTTTCGGGATCGTAATTGTCGCCTGTGCCATAGAGGTTGGTGGGCATCGCCGATATGAAGTCACAGCCATGTTGCAGGCGATAGGCCTGGCACAGCTTGATCCCGGCGATCTTGGCGATCGCATACCATTCGTTGGTGGGTTCAAGCGGCCCGGTGAGCAGGGCTTCCTCGCGGATCGGCTGTTCGGCGAATTTGGGATAGATGCAGGACGAACCCAGAAACAGCAGCTTTTCGACGTTAGCGCGCCGCGCCGCCTCGATCACATTGGTTTCGATCACCAGATTGTCATAGAGGAAATCTGCGGGCCTGGTGGCATTGGCCATGATCCCGCCGACCCTTGCCGCAGCGACGAAGACCGCATCAGGCCGCATATTTTGAACCCAGTCGAAAACGGCGGCCTGGTCCATCAGATCCAGCTCCGCACGATCGACGTTCAGAATTTCGCAGCCCTCGCTTGCCAGACGGCGGACAATGGCGCTGCCCACCATGCCGCGGTGGCCCGCCACCCAGACCCGCTTGCCTTCCAGCGCATAGGCATTCGCAGTGCCCATCCTCAAGCCTGGATTATCGGATGGGCGCGCATTTCGGCCAGATCCGCGCGCACCATCTCGCTTGCCAGATCGCGCACCTCGGTGACATGGCGCCAGCCCAGCCGTTCATGCGCCTTGGATGGGTCGCCCACCAGAAGATCGACTTCGGTGGGCCGGAAATAGCGCGGGTCGACCTCGATCAGGCAGCGCCCGGTTTGGGCGCAATGCCCGCGCTCGTCGGTGCCGCTGCCGCGCCATTCGATGGTGATCCCGGCATCGGCAAAGGCCCATTGCGCAAACTGGCGCACCGATGTGGTGGTGCCGGTGGCGAGCACATAATCGCCCGGCTCATCCTGTTGCAGCATCAGCCACATGCCGCGCACATAGTCGGCGGCATGGCCCCAGTCGCGCCGGGCATCGAGATTGCCGAGATAGAGCTTGTCCTGCTGGCCCAGGCTGATCGCGGCGGCGGCGCGGGTGATCTTGCGGGTGACGAAGGTTTCGCCGCGCAGCGGGCTTTCATGATTGAACAGGATGCCGTTCGAGGCATGCATGCCATAGGCTTCGCGGTAGTTCACCACGATCCAGTAGGCATAGAGCTTGGCCGCGGCATAGGGCGAGCGGGGATAGAAGGGCGTGGTTTCGCTTTGCGGGGTTTGCTGGACAAGGCCGTAAAGCTCGGAGGTCGAGGCCTGATAGAAGCGGCAGCTTTGCTCCATCTTCAGGATACGGATCGCCTCCAGCAGGCGCAACGTGCCCAGTGCATCGGAATTGGCGGTATATTCGGGTGTTTCGAAGCTCACCTGCACATGGCTCTGGGCAGCAAGATTATAGATTTCGTCGGGCCGGGTTTCCTGCACGATGCGCACCAGATTGGTGCTGTCGGTCATGTCGCCATAATGCAGGTGAAAACGGGCATCGTCGACATGCGGATCCTGATAGATATCCTCGATCCGGCCAGTGTTGAACGAGGAGGAGCGGCGCTTGATCCCGTGGACCTCATAGCCCTTTTCGAGCAGGAAATGCGCGAGATAGGCTCCGTCCTGCCCGGTGACGCCAGTGATGAGAGCAGTGCGTTTCGGCTGGTCGGTCAAGCAGGGGCCTCCGGATTAAACGATGCGAGGCCTCGAAGACTCCTCACGAAAACAGCTGCATTGCCATAGAGTTCAGCAAATCAGATTGAGACCGCACCTAGGGGCTGACGCTGGGGCCTTCATTGCCACCGCTGCCGCCACCGCCGCCTGCAGCCGCTGCAATGAGGCCGCCGCCTGCAGCCAGGCCAAGCGCTCCGAGACCCATCCCGCCGCCTGCCCCGCCAGCAGCGCCACCGGCCAGGCTGCCTCCAATGCCGCCTTGCTGGTTAAGCAGGCCCGCCTTGCCTGATTCCGGTATCGCTGCCGCGCAACCGTCATCATCTTTATCATCACCTTTGAACTTCGCTTCGTCCCGGTCGATACAGCGATCTTCGCGATCTTCCTCGGTGCCGGTAGCCTGAGCGGAAGGCGCCGCCGGAACGCCGTAGGCAACAGACGAGCCAGCCATCATGGACAGCAGCGTGAGCGCAGCAGTCAGTTTCTTGAGCATGACCAATCCTTCGCAGAAGATGAGTATATATACCACAGCATATATACTCATCAATCTTTAAAGGACATTTGCTTTCAGGCTCAATCGCTTGAGGGGCGTCTAATAGGTCCTGACCCTAGGAGAATTCTGCAGAGCCGGCCTGCAGCTCTACGCCGTGCTGGTTGACGAGGCTCATCTCCGGGTGGTCCGGATCGCCTGTTGCTCTGCAAGTCAGCTCGTCTCCAGGAAAGGCGAAGCTCTTGTATCTGAGGCTGAGCCGGCTCAGCCGCTTGCCAACAGGCGCCACCCTCTCGCACAATTCGCTTATGTAGCTGGCCGCCATCCACCCGGGCAGAACCGGACCGGGCAGGCCTTCCCTGCGTGCCTGTCCTGCATCCCAATGCAGCCTGTGCGTGGCCCAGATCACCGCATCGAACATGAACAGGGCGACCATGCTGGGCCGTTTGACAAGACTTGATCCCGCCATCTCGGTTGCAGGGAGTTGGGCGGGGCGTTCGTTTTCCTGTGTTGCCGCTTGTGTGGTTATGGCGGGGGGCGCCGGCCGGAAGATCAGGCGGTTGCGCGAGCGCATGACCGGCATTCCCGCAGCATCGCAGATCTGCGATTCTTCCGTAACGAAAACCATCGCTCCGTTGCGGCCTTCGCGTTCCTCGATCGGCCCATACCAGCTGTCCTCGACCAATGCCTCGCCGGCTGTTACAGGCCGCAGGAACTCCCATTCCTGCCCCGCCAGCAGCGATTGCAGATGGCCAAGGCCGGGAGGTGCGAGATCGGGAAGCTGTCCGTCAGCCAGCAGCTCGGATTGCGGGGGAGAGGGGCGCAAGGGGGCATGCGGGAACAGCGGAGGAGACAGCACATCGGCATGGCCTGCCGCCTGTGCTGCCTCGCGATCGAGATAAAGCGGGTTGAGGTTGTCGATCGCCATGCAATAGCGGCGAATGTCGTTGGCGGTGACCAGCCCATGGCGCAGCGGGCGGTGCTGGCCGATGGCGGCCAGCGTTTCATCTCGGACAAGCTTGTTCATGCTGGGTTCCCCGGTAGGCTTATCTGCCTTCTAGGTTTGCCCAAAGGAAAAGGCCACCATGCCTGAAGCACGGTGGCCTTTCTTTCGACCCTGAGGTCTGCGTGAGGCTTACTTCGCGCCGAACTTGTAGCTCAGGCGAACCCACAGCTCGCGACCGCGGCTGACATAGGCGGCTGTGTCAGCCAGCACGCGGAACGCGCTGTTGGCGGGCTGAGAGCCGGTGTTGCCAGAACCCGAGAAGGGCGAGTCGCTCGAACGGACGAAGTAATACTTGTTCGACAGGTTGCGCCCGATGAACGCGATCTGCCAGGTATCGTCCTCCGCACCGACACGAAGCGACGCGTCGAACAGGGTGTAGCTCGGCTGCTTGCCGCCCGGCGCGTTGGCCGTGTCGGTGAAGTAGCTGTCGCTATAGGACATGTTGCCCGACAGGCCGAGCTTGAGCCCGGTACCGACAGAGCCTTCGTAGTTGAAGCCGAGATTGCCGGTGATTTCCGGCGCACGGGCCATCTGTGCACCCTTCAGGCTCTGGAAGAAGCCATTGACGCCCGAGACGGTGTTCAACTGCAGGAAGCACTGTTCCGAAGCCTGGCCGCCATAGCAGGGAGCCTGGAAGTCGAGATACTTCGCCTTGTTGTAGTTGATGGCACCGTTCAGCGAGAGCCCCTCGACCGGGGTCTTGTAGCTGAAGTCGAATTCGACGCCCTGGGTGCGAGCATTGGCCGCGTTCAGCAGAACGGGGTTCACGCCACCCACAGTCAGGCCGACCTGGAGACCGGAGGTCTTGTAGTTGTAATAGGCCAGGTTCACGCGCAGTGCACGATCAAGCAGGGCCGCCTTGATACCACCCTCGAAGCCCTTGGTGACCTGTGGCTTGTAGATGTGAGTGTTGGTGGCGAAGGTAGCCGCATTCGGCACCACCGCGGCAAAGCCGCCCGACAGGAAGCCTTCCTTGTAGCCGCCATAGACGTTGATGTCCTGGTTGGGCTTGTAGGAGATGGTGAATTCCGGCGAGACGTCGTTGAAGCTCACCTTGCGGTCGATGTTGGACAGGCCATAGACAACACCGGCATCAGTCATCTGGCTGAGCGAGGTGAAATCCATGGTTTCGAGACGGGTCAGCTTCTTCTGTTCCCACGAAGCGCGGGCACCAGCCGAGATTTCGATCACTTCAACCGGATTGACGATCAGCTGGCCGAAGAGCGACTGAGACTTGCCCTTCACCTGATACCAATACTTGTTGATCGGAACGCCATTGGTGAAGGTGCCGAAGTTGCCCGGCGATGCCGCCGCAGTGGTCGAGCCATTGCCGCCATTGGTGTCGGTGATCAGGCCGCCAATCATGAAGTTGAACGCACCGTCCAGATTGCTGGTCAGGCGCAGTTCTTGCGAGAACTCCTTGAGGCTCAGCTCGTTGTAGCTCGGCAGGTCCCAGCGACGGACGAGGCCGCCACCGACATTCACATTGCCCTGATTGTCTACGGTGTAGAGAGTGCCGTCATTGTTGTAGGCCTGGGTGAAGTTGCCGATATTGTCGAGGTTCTGGCGATAATAGCCGGTCTGCGACGTCAGGGTCAGCTGGTCGGAAAGGTCGAGGTTCATTTCCAGACCGCCAAGGAACTGATACTGTTCCTGGAACAGGCCCTTGTGCCAGTCCTTCTTGGAAGGGAACAGGCGGGCAAGATTGGCTGCGTTGAAACCGCCGACCTGGTTGACACCATCAGCACGGCAATTGTCGATATAGCCGGTGGTCTGGCCGATCTGGACCTGCGGCCGGCCAAGCGGGCAGTTCACGAACTGGGTGTTGGCCGAGGAAGACTGGCCCTTGACCTTGCCATAGCTCAGCTTGAGCTTGGCATTGAACGGACCGCCATCGTCGAACTTGAGCGTTCCGCGGATCGCCCAGTCCTTCTTGTTGGGGGCGCGGCTGTGGCCCGGATCGATGATATAGGGCTGCGCGGCATTGACCTGCGAGCCGGCCACGTTCTTGGCCCAACCCTTCATGTCGGAATAGAAGCCGGCAACGCGGAAGCCGAGGCTGTCGCTGAGCGGGCCGGAAACATAGGCATCCGAACGCCATTCCTTGGCCTTGAATTCATAGCCGCTCGAAACCTTGGCTTCGAAATCCTGCGTCGGGTCGGCGCTCTTCATCACGATGATGCCGCCGGGGCTGTTCTTGCCGAAGAACAGAGCCTGCGGGCCCTTGAGGACTTCGACCTGAGCGGTGTCGAAATCGCCCATGCGGCGGATCGTGGCCCGGCCAACGGCAACGCCGTCGAGATTGAACGACACAGCCTGGTCGTTGAGCGGGTTGTTGTCGGCGCCGGCAAGGCCGCGGATCGAGACGATACCGCCCTGAACGGTGCCGCCGCCTTCACCGATGATCAGCGAGGGGACCGAACGCGCCATCGAGTCGACGTTGGTGATCGCATAGTTTTCCAGCGTGGCGGCGCTGAGAGCGGTCACGGTAACCGGAACCTGCAGCGCGGTTTCTTCGCGCTTGCGGGCGGTGACGACGATTTCGCCAACAGCGGCATCATTGGCGCCTTGTGCAAAGGCAGGGGCGGAAACAGCCAGCGCTGCACCCGAAACGGATGCCATGGCGGCACAGCTGAGGATTTTCGTAAAACGCATCTTATTACTCCCTAAATCGAGGCGTTAGTGCCGGAGAGTGCACATCTCACTTTCAGACCACAGGAGGCCCCTAGATGGTTTCCCTAAGTTGCGAAATGTTGGTTCACCAGTTCCTTGCAATTTACATTATGGCTGTGACTTTTCGGCAACACAGCGATAGGCTGGAGGCGGCTGGCGCAAAAGCGCGCCCTTGCCACAAAACGCCGGGAAATCTATTTCCTGCCCTGCCGCACTTCGCTGGGAGATTTGCCGAACTGGCGCATGAAGGCACGGCGCATATGCTGTTCGTCGCTGAATCCGCATTCATGAGCGATGCTGGATATGCGCGCATCCGATTGAGCCAGAGCCTCCCGCGCTGCTTCCAGCCTGATCTGCATGACCTTTGCAGCGGGTGTCATGCCCATCTTCTGATGATAGACCCGGCTGAAATTGCGCGCGCTCATGCCGACATGGGCGGCCAGCGCCTCGACCGAGAGATCGGATTTGAGATTGGCATGTATCCATTCGTGCAGCCGGTCGAAGCGGTCGCCCTCTTGCGCCTGGGCGGCGAGGACCGAGCTGATCTGAGGTTGCTCGCCCGACCGGCGGAGCATGATCAGCGTGCGCTTGGCAATGCGGAAAGCGAAATCGCGCCCCCTATCCTCTTCCAGCAGGGCGAGCGCGAATTCCACTGCCGAGCCCATGCCAGCCGAACTGCGATAGGGCCCGTCGCTTGTGTAGAGCTGATCGCGCACCAGACGGATATCGGGAAAGCGTGCGGCAAACTCGTCATGCATCAGCCAGTGCGTCACCACGCGCCTGCCCGACAGAAGTCCGGCGGCACCCAGAATGAAGCTGCCGGTCCCCGATGTGCAGATGCGGGGCACGCTTGCTGCCTTTTCGCACAACCAGTCCAGCAGCGCCCTGTCGGCCATCGCATCGCGAAAGCCGAGGCCGCCGGACACAAAAACCGTGTCGATTTTCTCGTCCGCCATATCCTGAAAGGAGCGCGTGTGCAGCGTAACCCCGAAATAGGAGGCGACCGCTCCTCCTTGCGGCGAGACGAGCGAGACACTGCAGGCCAGCCCGCGTGCGCCGCTGAGTTCCTGCTCCAGTGCGGCCTGTTCCAGCACCTCCATCATCCCGGTCAGGCTGGAAAGGCTGACTTCCGGATAGAGCAGGAAGGCAAAATGATGGGGGCGGGTGTGCATCGCTGAGGATTATGCAACGGCTTGCCTGCAAGTGCCATGCCCAACCGCCATCATTGACGGTCAAATGCTTTCGCCTTGACTCCAAAGCCCGGCCCGTGACCTAACCTGCCCCAGAAACGGCAGGCATATCTGCCGTCATCCGGGAGAGTCGATTTGCTAAACTGCATCCAGTTCGGCCTGAACAGCACCGATATGGCCGCCACGCTGCGCTTCTATTCCGAGGCTTTCGGTTTTCGCAATGCGGGCGGGCAGGGGATCTGGGGCGAGACGATCAAGATTCAGGGCCTCTCGCCCGACAGCCGCGCCACCATGTGGTGGATGATCGGAGAGCAGCCCTTCTTCCAGTTCGAGATTTTCCAGCACAGCAAGCCTGAGCAACGGCTGCGCCCGGAAGGATGGCGCGCCTGCGATCATGGCTGGACCCGCATCGGCATCGCCGTGCCGGATTATGATCGCGCCCTTGGACACATCGATGATTGGGGTATGCGCCTGACGGGCGAGGGCGTAGGGCCGGACGGCTCGCGCCGCTGCGCCTTTTACGACATTTTCATCGGTGCCTTCATCGAGCTGCGCGAGGCGAAGGGCGCGTCTGGGCCAAGCGTGATATACGGCGCGGCTTCCGTTTCCGATCTGGACGCTGCCCGGCGGTTTTATGGCGAGACCGTCGGTTTGCCACTGGGCGACATTGCCGAGCTTCACAGCCCGCAAGACGAGGCGCTGTGGGGTCTGGCCGGCGCGAAGCGCGAGGGCTTCCTGGTCAAAAGCGGCGATGTCGTGCTCGAAATTCTCCAGTATGCAGACCCTGTGGGCAAGCCGCGCCGCGCCGATCATCGCGCCTCGGATCAATGCTTCTTCAACGCCGCTTTCGGTGCGCGCGAGCGGGCGCCGGTTGCCGCCGTGCTGGAGCGTTTGCGTGCAGCAGGCATGACGCAGATGCAGGTTCTGGAAACCGAGGACTTGCTGGCATCCTATGTCAACGATCCGGAATGCGAGACCGAATTCAGCGTCATCCCGCACGAGCTGAACGCCATTCTCGGCTTCGAGAGCCCGGGAGACTTTTTCGGATGATGCCTTTTTTGACCGGATTCTGTCCTTAGCATGCGGGGCTGTCTCTGAGAGGATCGGGTCGTGGCGGAGATAACCGCCAGGCCCATTGGGCCGGGTTCAAAGGGAGAGCGTGATGCTCAAGACGATCGTCGAAACTTATCCTGTCCTGCCCGCCAAGGACGAGGCAGCGCGCGCTGCGGCCCGGCCGCTGGGCCGCAATTCCGAGCTTTACCAGCAGGTGTTGCAGGGCTGGCACGAGATCATCCGCCATGCCGACCGGACCGGATGGTGGGGTGCAGGCGCCATCGAGCATCACTGGCATTCGGAAGGCTATGAGGTGGGGCCGAGCCCCGGCATCATGAATGCCTATTGGGCGGCGATGACCACGAACCTGCATGTCGGCCAGCTGGGCTATGTGCTGGGCACGCACAACCCGATCCGCGTGGCTGAAGAGGTGGCTGTGCTCGATCATCTGGCGCAAGGCCGGCTTTTCGTGGGTCTGGCGCGCGGATACCAGTCGCGCTGGACCGGAACCCTTGGCCAGCATTTCGGCACGCGGGCGACCAAATCCCCCAATGCCGGGCTTTCCAACGATGCTGCCGCCGACGCCGGGTTTGCCCAGTCCAACGTCAATTCCAAGGACCTCTCGGACGACGTCATCAACCGCGAAATCTTCGAGGAGCATGTCGAAATCATGCTCAAATGCTGGAAGGAAGAAAGCTTCCGCCACAAGGGCAAGAACTGGCAGATCCCCTTCCCCTATGAAGGCGGGGTGGACGACTGGCCGCTCGCCAAGGCGGGCGTTACCGGCAGCATGGGCGCCCCGCGCGAGATCGACGAAAATCTGAACCTCGTCGAAGCCTGCGTCACCCCTTCGCCTTACCAGAAACCGCATCCGCCAGTCTTTTTGTCTGGCAGTGGCAGCCCGGAAACGATCGAGTTTGCCGCGCGCAACGATTTCAACCCGGTCTATTTCTGCAACGCGCAGACCGCCGGGCCGCTCTCCAACCGCTACCGTGACACGGCGCGTGCCTGCGGGCGCGACTATGCTCTGGGTGAAAAGCAGGCGGTGGTGCGCTGGGTCTATATCGACAAGACCGACGAAGCGGCGGAAAAATTCGTCCGCGAATATGAAACCGATATCTGGAAGAACCTTTATGGCGCCATGGGCCGCCGGGCAGGCAGCGACGATCCGGTCGGCTCCACCCTCGCCTCCGGTCTCGTCGCCTATGGCAGCGTCGATACGGTGAGGAAGCAGCTGCTCGATCAGTGGAAGATCCTGCCTGCCGACTATCTTGTCACCATCTTCCATTATGCGCAGGCGCCGCTTGAATGGGTGCTGGCCAGCATGGATGCCATCCAGACCCATATCAAACCGGCGCTGGACGAGGAAATTCACCGCGCGCGCCGCAAGGTCGCGGCCTGAGCCATGGCCTATGCGCTGAAACCGGGTGGCTCCTACCGCATGCCGCTCAGTTTCGGCCAGGTGCCCGGCGCGCGCAACGTTCCCGGCCATGTCGCCATCGACCATGACCGTTTCCCCGATGTTGCGCGATGCAACTTCCGATTCAGGACCGAGCCGGCGATCCTCGAGGCGCAATTGGCGCCGGGGCTGGAACTGGCGGGGGAGCCTGTCGCCACGCTCTATTTTGCCACCATGAAGAATATCCAGTGGCTCGCCGGGCGCAGCTATAATGTCCTGTCCTATTCCTTCCCCTGCCGGTTCAAGGGGCGAAGGGATGATGTGACGGCGCAGTTCAAGGCGGTGCTCTGGGAAGGGCTGCCCGATCCGGTGGTATCGGGTCGCGAGGATCTGGGCTTCCCCAAGCTGTGGTGCGAGTTGCCCGACCCGCGCTTCGTGGATGGTCGCCACAGTTTCGAGGCGAACTGGCAGGGTTTCCGGCTGTTCGAGGCCGAATTCACGGAAGGGGAGGATGTGGCGGGCCTGCCTGCCGTTGCGGGCGAGGCGGAATGCAGCGGCACGATCTGCCATAAATACATCCCCCGCAGCGGCGCGCGGGGCGTCGCCGACCTCGATCAGCTGATCTACTGGCCGCAATTCGAGGCGAGGAATGTCGCCCGTATGAACCTTGGCACCGGCAGTTTCCGCTTCAACCATGCACGATGGGAGGATTTGCCGACCATGCATCATGTGGTGAATGCGCTGGCGGATATGCCGGTCGAGATGGTGCAGGCCGATATGGTCTGGGCCAGCGGGCAAGGTGCCGTCTCCAATCTGCAGATACTCGAATAGCCGCGCGATGCCGCTCGATCCGGACATGCGCGCGGTGCTGGATATGGTCGGAACGGACCAGATGGCCATGCTTGGCACGCGCCCGGTGGACGAAGGGGTGGCTCTGCTGCGCAATGCGCCCAAGCCCGCACCGGCCGATCTGGTGCGCTGGGAAGAGCGGGAACTTAACGGTGTGCGTGCCCGGCTTTACTGGCCTGATGGGGAAGGGCCGCATCCCATATTGATGAATTTCCATGGCGGCGGCTGGGTCACAGGCTCGATCGAGGGCGATGATCTGCGTTGCCAGCGACTTGCCCAGGGCGTTGGCTGCATCGTCATATCGGTCGATTACCGCCTTGCGCCCGAACATCCCTACCCTGCCGGGCTGGAGGATTGCATTGCGGCTTCCCGCTGGGCCTGTGAACATGCGCATGAAATTGGCGGTGATCCGGGGCGCATTGCGGTCAGCGGAGCGAGCTCTGGCGGAAACCTGGCCGCTGCATTGAGCTGGGCCATGCGGCGCAAGGGGGCACCATGGCCGATGGCGCAATTGCTGTTCTATCCGGTGACCGATGCCACTGCGCAAGACCAGGGGCCAGCGGGAGGGCCGTATTATCTGACCCGCGAAGCCATGGCATGGTATTGGGAGCGTTATCTCGGGGCCGGTGCCAACCGCCGCGATCCGGCTGTCTCGCCCCTGCTGGCAAGCGATTTCGACATCCTTCCGCAAACACTGGTGATCACCGCAGAGCTTGATCCTCTCGCGGCCGAGGCGCGGGCCTATGCATCGGCTCTGCCTGAGGGAAGGCTGGCAGAGATGGCTGGCATGATCCATGGCTTTGCCAGCCTTGCACCGGACCACCCCCGGACACTTCAGGCCATTGCAATAGCAACCGATTTTCTACGAGACTGTTTTGCATCGGGCACAGATGCATCAAGTGCTGAAAAGGGAAACTGACCTATGGCGCGCGAACATGAGCTGATCATCAATCTGCCGCTCGAAAACCCGCTGGTGGAACCGGAGGAGTTCTGGCTCAATCCGGAGAACGGCCCGGACGCGCCCGATGCCAAGTCGCCTTACAGGCTGGGGCAGATTTACCCCGACATCGCCGATTTCCGCACCATCGATCCGTCAGTGTACAGCGACCGTGAATATGCGCAGCGCGAATGGGACCAGATGTTTACAAAGACCTGGCTCCTTGCCGGCCGGGCGAGCGACTGCAGGAATGTGGGCGACTGGTTCCGCTACGATATCGGGCCGGAATCGATCATCATCATTCGCGGCACCGACAACCAGATCAAGGCGTTCTACAATGTCTGCAAGCATCGCGGAAACCGCTTGCTGATGGGCGAGTTCGGCAATTCCACCGCGATCGGCTGCGTGTTTCACAGCTGGCTCTGGGATATCGACGGCAACCTCAAGCGCGCCACGGACCGCGAAACCTTCAGGCCCGAGGCGCTGTGCGGCGATTTGAACCTGAGCAAGGTTCATGTGGCGCAGTGGGCCGGTTTCGTTTTCGTCTCCATGGCTGACAAGCCGATCCCGTTTGATCAGTTCATCTGCAAGGAAATGCGCGACGCCTGCGCCAATTACCGCATGGAGGACTGGCACGTCGTCAAGCAGGTCCAGCTGGATGTCGACTTGAACTGGAAGGCGGTGGCAGACAGCTTCCAGGAGATTTACCACGTGCACATGCTGCACCCCGGCGGGCGCGGCAATGTGGACGAGCATTACTGCCAGTATGACTATTACCCTTACGGCCACAACCGTATGCTGGTGCCCTTCGGTCTGGTCAGCCATCGCTT
>CAZWEY010000003.1:0-49283 GCA_964632055.1 uncultured Sphingomonadaceae bacterium | reverse complement strand
CGGCCCCCAGCCGGGAATGCGCAGCAGCTCCTCCTTGGCAAAGACCACCGGACGGTCGAGGAAATAGGGCAGGTCTATCGCCTCGAACATGCTTTCATGGCGCAGCGCATAAAGCACCGGATAATCGGGGCGACTGCCGCGTTCTTCCACCCTGATCCCCAGAAACAGCCGCGCTGCCGCACGATGCAGCCCCGACCAGAACGCGCCCACCGCATGAAGGCCCCGTCCGCCCGCAAGCAATGTGAGAGCGCCTGCCAGCACAGACACCACCGAACCGAGCAGAAAGGCGATATAGAAAGCGCAGTTGCGCAAGATGAGCATCAGTGTTTCCACAAGGAGAGAAGGCTGCGGGCAAGCAGCTTGTGATATTCAATAATCAGGATCTTGAGCGAAGGTTCGGTTTCCACCGCATCCTCGATCACCCTGATATCGGGCGGCAACAGCCTGCGGAATTCGGCGGCGGCGCGGCGCATGTGCCAGTCGCTCGTCACCAGACGGACCGAACGCAGCTTGCGTTGGCGGATCCATTCGGCAGACGCCCTGGCATTGCCCAGAGTATCAAGCGCGGAGTAATCGAGCACCACGCAGCATTCCATCCTTGCCGCATCGACGCCGTATTCAACCGCAAATTCATGCGCTTTGACGTCGCGATCGACACCGGTCACCAGCATCAAAGGGGCGCGGCCCTGCCGCATCACCTCAAGCCCCCGGGCGATCCGGCCTTCCGCCCCTGTCGCCACCACCACCGCATCTGTCCGCCCGTCCTTGCGGGCGCCGGGCAGGCTCACCGCAAACAGCACCAGGCCGAGCAGCCAGGCAATCAGCACGGCGGAGAGAACGCGCCGGATCACAGCATCCGCCTCAGACTGGAAAGCACGGTCAGCCGCGCCGTCAGCATGGCAACCAAAACGCCGGCAACAGGCACCAGCGCCACCAGCAGCCAGTCGGCCCAGCCCAGTGCCGCGTCAGTCACGATACCCGATTCAAGGGCGGTGAACCGGCCGCCGATCAGCTTGGCGGCAACAATGCCCAATGCCAGCCCCGCGGCCCCGCCAAGTGCTGCGTCAGAGGCCACCGAATTCTGGAATATCCGGGCGATCTGGGCATCGGTCCCACCCAGGTGATGCACCACCTCGATCGTTTCGCGATTGGAACCGAGCGCCGTGCGGGCCGCCAGCCATACCGCGCAAGCCGTCGCCAGCGCCAGCAACACTATCAATGCCAGCGCCAGCCATTGCAACGAGACAATCGCGGAAAACACCGGGGCAAGCCAGCTCGCCTGCGCCTCTATCCTTGCCGATGGCGAGATATCGGCAAGAGAACGGCGCAAGCCGGCAAGGCGATCGGGGTTCACTGCCCCTTCCAGACGGACATCGAGCAGGGCGGGCATCGGGATCGCATCGCTGCCAGCCTCCGCTGTGCCCAGCCATGGTTCCATCAGCCTGGCCAGTTCCTCGTCGGCAACGCGGCGCACCTCGCTCACCCCCGCCATGGCGCGCAGGGCCTGTGCCACAGCATTGGCCTGCCGTTCGCGCTCTGCAGGTGCTGCATCGACGATCTGCACCGTCAGCCCGCCAGACAATTCGGCGCGGGTGCCGCTAGCCATGTTGCTCAAAGCCAGCCCACCGATCGCGGCCACCGTCATCAGCGCGATCATGATGCCGATAACCCAGGGGATCGGCCCGGCCAGCCGCGCCTGCGGCAGCAATTGCGCACCGCGCCTTGCATCCAGCCCGGCCATGGCGCGCACGACAGCACCCTTGAAGGATTCAAGCCCGCTCATGCCACCCCCACAGGCCTGCGCGGCGGATAGCGCAGGGCGCCGGTCGGGTCCGACATGCGCCCCTTGTCGAGCCGCATGATCATCGAATCGGGCACCTTTTGCAGCAAGTGCAGATCGTGCGTGGCGACCACCACCGTCGTTCCCAGCCGGTTCAGCGCCTCGAACAGACGCAACAGCTTCACTGCCATCTCAGGGTCGACGTTGCCGGTCGGCTCGTCGGCCACCAGCATGTCGGGCCGCCCGATCACCGCGCGGGCGATCGCCACGCGTTGCTGCTCGCCGCCAGAAAGCGTGGCCGGGCGGGCATCGGAACGGTCGGCGAGGCCAACCCAGTCCAGCATGTCAGCCACCGGCTTCAGGATCTCGGCCTCAGCCACCCCTGCCACGCGCAAGGGGAGCGCGACATTGTCGAAGGCGCTCAGATGCGGCACCAGCCGGAAATCCTGGAACACCACGCCCAGCCTGCGCCGGAACCCCGGCAAACACGCGCGCGGCAGGGTGATCACATCGGTGCCGAACATGCGGATGATCCCGCGCGACGGGCGCTGGGCGAGATAAAGCAGCTTGAGCAGCGAGGTTTTGCCCGCACCGCTTGCTCCGGTGAGGAAATAGAAGCTGCCGGGATAGAGCGTGAAGGAAATGTCGCTCAGCACCTCCCGCTCGGCACCGTAGCGCAGGCCCACATTGTCGAAATGGACGATGTCGCTCTCGCCCTCGCTCATAGCGGGAAGGCCCTTGCGTGGCTGGCAATCTTGTTCGGTGATAAGGACATGCGGCCAAAGCTATAGACCGCAATCGATGTGGAAAAAAGCGGAAGGATCGCTCGATGCATCGCAGCGGCCCTTGTTGCCTGCGCAAGCCCATGCTTTAGACCCTGTTCATGATCATCAGCTGCCCTGCCTGCGCGACACGCTATGTCGTTCCCGACAGCGCGGTGGGCGTTGAAGGGCGCACCGTGCGCTGCGCCAAGTGCCGCCACAGCTGGTTCCAGGAACCAGCGGCATTGCCACCAAGAGAAGCCGCGCCTGCTCAGCCCATATCTCAGGCCCAACCCTCCCCTGCCCCCGCAACGCCTGAGCCCGAAGCCGCGCCGCAGGAGCAAGCTGGCGAAGATCACGCTGCTGTCGTTCCGCCGGATTTTGCCCAGCGCGAAAGCGATGATGTGCCACCCCCTCCGGTGTTCGACGAGGAGGTTTCCCGCTTCGAACACGAGCCTCCTTTTCGTCCGCGCCGCAACTGGCTGAAGCTGTGGACCATTGCCGGCGCCATCTTTGCCGTGCTTGCACTGGGCACGATTGGCGCGGTCAGCTATCTGGGCCTGCCCGACTGGTTCCCGGTCAACCGCCCGACCTTTGCGGGAAGCCAGCCCGATCTGGTGCTGGAATTCCCGCCCAATCGCCAAGACCGGCGCACCCTGCCCAATGGCACCGCCTTTTTCGGTGCAGGCGGCACGGTGACCAATGTCGGGACTCAGGTCCGCCGCCTGCCGCCGATCCTGATCGTGCTGCGCGATGGCAAGGACAGGATCGTCTATAGCTGGGAGGTTCCGCCGCCCAAGACGAGCCTGGCGCCAGGCGAAACCGTCGCCATCAACGAGGCGGTGACCGATGTGCCGCGCGCCGCCAAATTCGCGGAAATCGGCTGGAAACCGGAATAGTTCGAAATTGCGCAAGCCATCGCTTGCAGCATGCAAACCGCTTTGCTAAGGGCCCGCTCCTACCCCGCGGGGGCCGCTAGATGGCACCTGTCGATTTTGCGGTCGTGGCGGAACTGGTAGACGCGCAACGTTGAGGTCGTTGTGGGCGAAAGCCCGTGGAAGTTCGAGTCTTCTCGACCGCACCATTCAATCCCTGACGGAATGAATTACGCCTTCGGGCGGGGCAGCTAGGCTCGTTATGGGGCTGCGCCCCTATTCCCTGCCCGCTGCAATATCGAGCAGCGTCGTTCCCCTCACCTTCACCTCGACCAGCGCGGAATAGGGCTCTCCCGAGCCCCGCTTGTCATCCATTTCGATCAGCCAGGGCAAAGGCAGCGCATCGGCATTCAGCGTGATGCGGTGAGCGCCATCGACCACCCCTTCGAAGCGATAGAAACCGGCCTCGTCAGTGCGCACGGCCTGCATACCGTCGAGCAGCACGACAATGCCCGCGACCCCCTGCTCGGACGCTTCGCGCAGGCGGTTGTCATTGGCATCGAGAAACACGCGCCCTTCGATAGTGCCGGTGCCACCAACGGGATAATGTCGCATGCCCAGCCCCCCCTTCTGGCGGCCAGCCGAGACTGCGTAGCGCAGCGTGAGATAGCCGGCCTGAAGGCGGAACGAGCTGCGTCGCAGGCTGTCTTGTCCGTCGAGCGGGGTGGAGCCGGGGATGTTCAGCCCATAGCGCGAAGCGAGGCTTGAGGTGGAATCGGTATAGGAGGCGGTCAGGCTCCATCTGGACGAAAGACGGGCGGTGGCGACAATGCTGGCCGAAAAGGCCTCGCCTTTCTGCGAGGAGAGAATGCCCAGCGCACCGCCCGCCGAATCGAGCGGACCATAGACACCGCTCGATGAGGAGCTGGAATTGGAATTATAGGCGACCGAAGCATCGATCGTGACCCCGGCAAAGGGCATGACGCCTGCGCTGAGCGCGGCGCCGAAACTGTCGGCCCGCTCGGCCAGCCGCGCTTCGCCCCAAAAGGGCGAACGACCGGACTGGTTGCGGTGTTCATAGGAGATCTGGGTGCTCAGCCGGCTTCCGGCAGGCATCGAGGCCGGCAGCGACCAGTTCTGGTCGAAGCCCAACCGATAGAGGTCCGATTGCCGGTCATGGCTCCATCCGGCCTGCGCGCGCGAGGTGCCGAGACCGGAGGAAAAATCGACATATCCGAGCAGCTGGGTCGAAGTCTGGCCATTGGCGACGCGCAGGCTGCTGTTCAGGCCGACCGAGGTCGAGAAATTAAGCTTTCGTCGCAGATCGGCATTGGCGATGAAGCCGCTCGATCCGGTTCCATCAACCGAATCCACTGCATCCAGATTGAGCGTCCAGCGCCAGCGCTGCGAAGAGGAGGAAATCCGGTAATAGCCACCATAGGCATTGTTGAGGATGGCCGAAGTGCCCCAGCCAAGCCCGGGCGCGAAATAATAAATGCCGCCGCTGTGAACCGTGCGCCCCTTGCGCAGACTTGCATCGAGCAACCCGCCCGCTGCCTTGCCTTCGCGGTAGATGCTGTCGGGCGAGGCAAAGTTGCTCGACCGGTTCGACCAGATCGCATTCGCCTGAAGCCGCAAGCCGCCATCGCTATAGGCCAGCGTCCCGAAAGCAGCCTGGGACGAGAAGCGCGCGCGCTGCGCCTCCCCGGTCCCGTTTCGGAGGATCACGGCATAGGGATCGCGCGCCTTGTCCACTGAAATGGCCTGAACGCCTGCCGACCAGCGAGGCGACAGCCGGACCTGGCCGCCGCCGGTCAGCAGCAGGCCGGAAAGCCCGGAAAAATTGGACAGGCGCAACCCTCCGAGCAAGCCCGGCTCGCCCACGCCGAAATTAAGGCTGGTATCCGGCTCAAGATCGCTTGCGCCCCCTCCTTTTGAAAGGCTGCGATAGCCGTTCAGGGACACCGAGCCGCCCATGACCGGAGATGTGGGGAGATAGAACCGGGTCTGGCGGCGCACCAGAACGATCATCGGGACGCTCACCGTGCCAAGGCTGCTGTCTGCCAGCCAGCCATCGCCCAGCGGCAGATCGCAGCTGGTCAACGCCAAAGAGCCGTTCCAACGGTCGGATAGATCATTGCCCAGAGGCCCGGAGCGCGAACCCCGACGCAGCTGCGCATCCAGCCCCAAAGTGCCGAAATTGTCCGTCTGGTAGCGGCCGGAAACCGACAGTCCGGCCTCCTGCTGGACCCTGTCCAGCCCGCTTGTGTCGACCCCCGTCACGCGCGAACGCGGCCTGATGCGAGAACCACCCAGCTCCACCATCAAAGAACGCGGATTGCCGCTGTTGTCTCGGGTATCCTCATCGCTCAGCACGATTGACGGCACCAGCGCACCGCCATCGATCAAGCGGTCGACATAGTCTTGCTCGCCTCCTGCCGCTGCTCCTGCCTCGGCAGAAAGATCATGGCCGGAGCCATCCTGCGCATGCGCCGCGACCGCCAGGCAACTGCCCAGCAAGGCTGGTAGAAGTCGGCACCCCGCAGGCCATGGCCGGAAATGGAGGGAGAGGGCGTGGGGCACGCTCAGGGCTCGAAAACGCCTTCGAACCTGAAGGAATTGGCGGTATCGTTGATCGTGCCGCTGATTTTGAGCGGGAAGGCGATGGCGGCTGGAAGATCAGCCGCGGCAACCGGGATTCCCTTTGCTTCGACCGCATCGCCGCCATGATCGATATTGAGAGCGATCATGCGGGTTTCGCCGGGCAGCACGGGCAAGGTCGAGGGTGCAAATTCGCGCTTCTTCCCCGCTGCATCGGTGCCGCTCAGAAAGGCCGACAGGCGGCCATGGGCAGTGCCGGAGTTCTCGACCATCAGGACGGGGGTTAGAACCCCGTTGAGTTCGGCCAGATCGGCCTTGATGATCTGCAGGGCCGGTTTCACATCGCCCACCGCCACATAGACGATGATCGCGATCTGGCCGCGCACGGGAAAGCTCATATCCGCGTTTGGCGAAACCTTTTCTTCCGCGCCCGAGACCACGATCGCAAAGCGGCATTCGACAGGCGCTGTATCGGCCGGAGGGGTCACCTCGAACCGGTAGCGCAGCTGGGCCTTGGACTGCAGCACGGCCTTGCGCCGCTCGATAGCGACCCAGGGGCGGCAGGAATCCGGTTTGAGCGCATCGCTGAGCACGACGCCGCCTTCAGGCGTCAGATCCCATTCCGCCGTGGCGAAATTCAGCTCCGATGCCGCTGTCGCCTGATTGCTCAGTTCAGCCACGGCCCGCACCGTTTCT
This sequence comes from uncultured Sphingomonadaceae bacterium, assembly GCA_964632055.1. GTDB lineage: Bacteria > Pseudomonadota > Alphaproteobacteria > Sphingomonadales > Sphingomonadaceae > CANJYE01. The sequence goes on along the minus strand of CAZWEY010000003.1, from coordinate 42,570 downwards.
CCGGGCTGCGCGCTCAGTTCGAAACGCGGGGGCGACACTGACAGCGCAAAATCGCCGGCTCGCGCATGAGCGGAGGCAAAAGCACCGGCAAGGCCAAGGGCATAAGCTGCGATGGCCGCAGGCAGCCTGGGCCATCGAAGGGAGGTTTCATGCATCATTGATCGGTCTCTATCTCGAAGCCGAACGCCAGCGCCTCAGGCCTCATCAGCCTTGCTCCGTCCGTCTCCAGCTCGATATCAATAAGGTCGCGCAGCACGCTTGCGGTGACATTTCCGGCAAAGACCAGCGCCCGCTCTCCGGAGATCAGCGAGCCAGGCAGGAGAACGCCGCCGGTCTTCCATGTGGCCCTGACAGTCGGGCCGGAGGAGCGCGGCAGGCTCATGTAGATACGCCCTGCCCGGCCTGCCCATGGCGCCATGTTGAGCTGCACCGCCACACGGGTCGATGCCGAAACCAGGCTTGTCGTGCCCGTCTTGCCCGGCGCTTCCCACTGCATTTCCAGGACCGGGTCGATCACCACGGTCCCGCTGTCGTCAATGCGGAAGGCGCGGCCCTCTGCTTCCTGACCATGAGCCGGGGCGCTCAGACCCGTTGCCAGCATGCAGGCCACAGCCCCGCGCAAAAGCAAGAATTTGCATGTAATCTTCATGGCAGGGACAGCGTGTAAGTGGCGCGCCCCGAATAGGTGCCCGCAGCCGGCACCACCGCATTGGCATAGCTGAAGCTCATGCATTGTTCCTTCCAGGTGTTGGCCGGAAGGGTTGCCAGCGTCTGTGTGCCGCCGGTGAAACTGCCGTCGGGAAATTCATAGACCGCGTCGCCTTCGCCCGACATCACCCAGCTGATCTGGCTGAACGGGATCGTATCGCTGCCGCTGCTGAGGCTTGCGGGCGAACTGACGGTCAGCGTGGCAACCCCACCCGTGCTTCCCGGACGCGACCATGCTCCTATATAGACCTGCGAAGGCGGGTTGCAGAAAGCAAAGCCATCGATCGGACTGAGCGCCACATTGCTGTTGGACGTCATCTGCTGGGCAACGCCGGAGCCGACACTGGCCGCCGCGACCGAGACCGAAACGACATTGATGGTGGCGTTGTTTCCCGGCGTTCCGCCATTCAGATAGGTGCCTGTATAGCCCCCTGCGCCGATCTGCAGATAGAGGGCCCGGGTGCCCGGCTGTATGGATATGACATAGGCTTGCGCGGCTTCTGCCATGCCAAGACAGGCCAGCACAGCGCCGGTTGCGGCAAGCCCGAAGCGCATGCGCATGCGCATGCGCGCCATGTCAGGGCATGGACACCGCATAGGTCACCCGGCCGTTCTGAGTGTTGACCCCGCCATAGGTGCCGGCAGGTACGACGTTCTCGTTCTTGTAGGTGAAGGTCCATTTCGCATCGAGATTGGTCACCTTGGTGCCGCTGGTCGGGCTCAGGTTGATGCTGGTGGTGGTTCCGTCGGCAAGGGTGGGATGGCTGAGCGCGGTCGCCGTGGTGTTGGAAGCCACGGCCACACCCATCTGGCCCCAGGAGATGGTATCGCTGCCCCCGTTATTCAGCGCGCCCAGCGTGGTCGAGCTGAAGGCGATCGTGCCATTATTGCCCATCACGCGCGCCGTCACCTGGCCGCCGGTCAGATCGCCGCCTGTGCCCGAAATCGCGCTGCCATCGCCAATATTGGCGGCGGGCACGGTAAAGGTCAGGTTGTCGACAGTCGTGTTATTGGCAAGGGAAGTGCCCGTGCCGATGCGGACATAGACGAATTTGGGGATGGTGATCGTGAAATCGAGATTCGCCTGCGCAGTAAGCGGGGTGGATGTGCCCGTGACAAACTTCGATTCCGCATGAGCGGGCGACAACCCGCTCAGTGCCGAAACAGATGCGATCAGCCCGAAGGCGTGTTTGCTGGTCAAGGTCTTCCTCCTGATGGTCCGGAAAATTACAATTCCGAATGCATACCGACCTGTTAACCACCAAAACCCGCATAAATCGGCGACAAGACCCCCTCGTAAAACCCCTTATGGCCGTATCAGGCAGCGGTTCACCTTTTGCCCACCGGGTCCGCTGCGACAGGCTGAGGCAGGCCTGGGCAAGGTTTCCTAATGGCAAACCTTGCTGTAAGGCCGGACCATGAACGCACCGAATGGCCAGACCCGCACTTCCAGCAATCCCACCACCTCCGCGATGCGCGATTTCCTCGAAAGCGAGGCATTCGGCGGGGTTATCCTGATGTTCGCCGCCATAGTGGCAATGGTCATCGCCAATGGCCCGCTGGCTGCCGATTATCTCCATTTCCTGCATATGCAGACCGGCCCCACCCTCTCCGAAAAACTCGGACCGATGACCGTGCATCTGTGGATCAATGACGGGTTGATGGCGGTTTTCTTCCTGCTGGTCGGCCTTGAAATCAAACGCGAATTCGTCGACGGGCGGCTGATGACCTGGCAGCAACGCCGCCTGCCCTTCATAGCGGCGCTGGGCGGTATGGCGGTCCCGGCGGTGGTCTATCTGGCCTTCATGCCGGGCGGCGCGCAAAATGCCATTTTGAGCCGGGGCTGGGCCATTCCCGCCGCAACCGACATCGCCTTTGCCATCGGCGTCATGGCCTTGCTCGGCTCTCGCGTGCCCACCGCTCTCAAACTGTTCCTGACCACCGTCGCCATTGTCGATGACATGGGCGCGGTGATCATCATCGCGCTCGCCTATACCGCCAGCATCCAGGGCGCAGCCTTGCTGGCCGCGGCGATCATTTTCGGCGCGATGATGCTGTGCAACCGTGCGGGTATCCGGCATCTTGGCGTCTATCTTCTGGGCTTTGTCCTCTTGTGGTTTGCAGTGTTGATTTCTGGCGTGCATGCCACCGTCGCAGGCGTCATCGCTGCCTTTGCAGTGCCCTTTGTCCCCTCGCCGGGCGCTCCGGATTCGCCCGACTCCCCGCTGCACCGGCTTGAACATGCGCTGCATCCCTGGGCAGCCTATCTCATCGTTCCGCTGTTCGGTTTTGCCAATGCCGGCATTCCTCTGGGCGGCCTGACTCTGGGCGATCTGTTCTCGCCCGTGCCGCTGGGCATTGCTGCGGGCCTGTTCCTGGGCAAGCAGCTGGGGATCTTCTCGACCATCTGGCTCGCGGTCAAAACCGGCATTGCCGAGCGACCGCGCGGGGCAAGCTGGCTGCAGGTCTACGGCGTGGCGCTGCTATGCGGTATCGGCTTCACCATGAGCCTGTTCATCGCCATGCTTGCCTTTGCAGGCCACGAAACCATGCTCGCCGAGGCAAAGCTCGGAGTCATGGTCGGCTCGCTGCTGTCAGGTGCGGTCGGCTATTGCGTGCTGCGCTTCGCAGCCCGCCCCCAGGACTGGGCCGATACAGAGGCTGCGCTGCAGCGCGAAATCGAGAGCGATGGGGATGTGAGGGGCCTGTGAACGGGCACATAACCACACAAGGAAGGTGACAGAATGAGCAGGTTGTTCGGAAAGGCTGTCCACACCGCCTATGTTGTTCCCGACATAGGCAAGGCGATGCAGCAGTTTCTGGACCGCGGTTTCGGACCGATCTTTCTGATGGACCGCATCGCTCCTGATGCGCGTTTTCGCGGGCAGCGAAACAATCCATGCATCTCGGCGGCTTTTTTCAATTCAGGCGACCTGCAGATCGAACTGCTCCAGCCGCATGACGATACCCCCAGCGCCTATCGCGAATTTCTCGCCCGGCATCCCGAAGGCGGGATGCATCATATTGCCTATTGGGCGGACAGTCTGGAGGACGCCTTGAGCCACGCAAAGGCGCAAGGGTTCGATTTCACACTCGTCCAGGAATTCATCTATCCCGACGGCACCCCTTATGAAATCTATGTCGAGCCGACAGGGCAGCCGGACGGGCCGCTGGTGCAACTGATGATTGACAGCCCGGTGCGCGGCTTTTTCGAACAAGTCGCTGCGCAAGCCGCCATCTGGGACGGCAGCGAACCCATTCGCGATGCCATGCCCTTGCTCGGCGACGGGATGGAAACAGGCCCGGCCTGAGTAATACCAGGGATTTTGGAGGCCCGAGCCGGAATCGAACCGGCGTATACGGATTTGCAGTCCGCTGCGTCACCACTCCGCCATCGGGCCTCTGACTGCGTGGGAGAGCGGCCCGTAGCGAAGAGGCTCAGCCTTGGCAAACCCTTTTGGCGGTGCATCGCTCAAGGGTCGATGAAACGGGGATCGCGTTTTTCCATCTGGCTGGCCACTGCCTCGCGCTGGTTTGCGCTGCCTTTCAAGGCATGCTGCGCGCGGCTTTCCTCCATCAGGATTTCCGATGCTGTGGCATCGCCCAATCGGTTGAAGATTGCCTTGGCAGCGCGGATCGCATGCGGGCTGCGCCGGGCGATGGTGCGGGCGATCTGGGTCGCCCGTGCCAGTGGATCGGCATCGACAAAGCTCGCCAAACCAAGTGTTGCTGCTTCCTCGCCGGAAAATTCGCGGTTGGTGTAAGTCAGCTCGCGCAGCACATCCTCGCGGATCAGACCGCGCCACAAGACATTGCCCCCCATATCGGGCACCAGGCCCCATTTCATCTCCATGATCGACAGCCGCGCATCGGGCGCCATGACGCGAATATCCGCCCCGCTGGCCAATTGCAGGCCACCGCCAAAGCAAACCCCGTGAACCGCCGCAATCACCGGCACCGGTAGCTTGCGCCACAGCAGGGCAGCGTGCTGGAAACGATTGGCATTGCCATGGGTGCGGGCGGTGAAATCGGGCGCTTCACCGCCCTGCCACTTGCTGAAATTGCCAAGATCTATGCCTGAGCAAAAGGCACGCCCCTCCCCCGCGATCACCACCGCCCGGACCCGCCGCGATTCATGCAAGGCACGGCCTGCATCCAGCAACGCATCGAACATGGCCGGGTCCAGCGCATTGAGCTTGTCGGAACGGACCAGACGGACCTGGGCAACCCCGTCTTCCTCAAGCTCAATCGTGACACGATCGCCGGATTTGAATTCCAAGGGCATGGCGAGCCTCCTTGTCCGGTCTGTTGCGCCCGGCTCAGCTGTTGTCGAGCGCCAGATGATAGCCGCCGCGCGGATCGGTGGCCACCATGGCTTGCAAGCCAGCCGTCGCCAGCTTGCCGCGCAAGCGCGAAACATGAACCTCCACCCGATTGGTTTCCGGTTCGTGCTGAAGGCGCCAGACATCGGCCAGCAGCTGGCGCCGTGTCAGGCGCTTGCCCGGACGTTCCGCCAATTGCCACAGCAGGGCAAATTCGCGCGGGTGCAGACCGAGCCAGCGCCCCGCGACAGAGGCATCGCGATGGAACAGATCAAGCTGGACGGGCCCTGCGGCGAGATAGCGCGGCATCGATTGCCCATGCGCCGCAATGCGCCTAACACGTTGAGCCAGCTCCCGCAGATCGACATCACACGGCAGCACATCGGCAAATTCGGCTGCCAACAGACCGGCGCGCTCCAGACTGCCATCAACGCCCAGCAACACGGTCTGGCGACGCATGCCTTTCAACGCGGCAAGCCGGGCAGGCGAGGTATTGCGAAAATCGCACAGCAGGGGCCATTCATCGCCCGATTCGCCAGTGCATTCACGCAACTGCCAGCCCAAGAGCCGCAGATCCCATTGCCTTGCAGGCAATCCATCATCCGAAATCCAGCCGAATCGGTGCATCAACCCCGCCTCCAAAGGGGCAAGGCTTCACAACCAGCAACAGCAATGCAACAGAACTGTTACCTAACGGGATATACTTAATGGCTCCGCCATGGAGCCATATCAGGCTGCGGTGCTGTTGACCCCCATCGAGGCGAGGTAGCGCTTGATGTTGCGGGCGGCCTGGCGAAGGCGCTGCTCGTTCTCGACCATGGCGATGCGCACATAGCCTTCGCCATCTTCGCCATAGCCCACGCCAGGCGCCACGGCGACTTCGGCATGAGTGAGCAGCTGCTTGGAAAATTCGAGGCTGCCCATTTCCTTCAAAGCAGGCGGCATGGGTGCCCAGGCAAACATCGAGGCCTTGGGCGAGGGGATTTCCCAGCCCGCCCGGCCGAATGCCTCGACCATCACGTCGCGACGCTTCTGGTAGAGCGCGCGGTTGGCCTCGACGATATCCTGCGGCCCGTTGAGAGCGGCGCAGGCTGCCGCCTGGATTGGCGTGAAGGCTCCATAATCGAGGTAACTCTTGACCCGCTTGAGCGCCGCGATCAGCCGCCTGTTGCCCACTGCAAAGCCGACGCGCCATCCGGCCATCGAGAAGGTCTTGGACATCGAGGTGAACTCCACCGCAATATCCTTGGCGCCGGGAACCTGGAGGATCGAGGGGGTCGGCACGCCGTCATAATAGAGTTCGGAATAGGCCAGATCGGAAAGCACCCAGACCTTGTTCTCCTTGGCCCAGGCCACCAGTCGCTCGTAAAAGGCGAGATCCACCGTCTCGGCGGTCGGATTGCCGGGATAGTTGACGATCAGCACCGAGGGGCGCGGCACAGTGAAGGCCATGGCCCGTTCGAGCGAGCGCCAGTAATTCTCGTCCGGCGTGGTCGGCACGGAGCGGATCGTAGCACCGGCGATGATGAAACCGAATGTATGGATCGGGTAGCTCGGATTGGGCGCCAAAACGACGTCGCCAGGCGCGGTGATCGCAGTGGCAAGGCTGGCCAGCCCCTCTTTCGAGCCCATGGTCATCACGACTTCGGTGTTCGGATCGAGTTCTACTCCGAAACGGCGGCCGTAGTAATTTGCCTGGGCCTTGCGGATTCCCGGAATGCCCGAAGAGGCGGAATAGCCGTGGGCATCGGGTTTCTGCGCCACTTCGCACAGCTTGTCGATGACATGCTGGGGCGGCGGAAGGTCAGGGTTGCCCATGCCGAGGTCGATAATGTCCCTGCCCGCAGCGCGCGCTTCGGCCCGCATCGCATTCACTTCTGCGATGACATAGGGCGGCAGGCGCTTCATGCGGTAGAACTCTTCTTCCATGACCTCTTGTCCAATAGGGCGCAGGAGTTCCGAAATTCGCGGCAGCAGCCACGTTCCCGGTGTTCCGGTGCCGATTTTCAACTTCGCGTCTCTAGGCGATAATATCGCAGACGCAAATGGGGCTTGTGCTATCTTGGCATTTCATCGAACTAGCATTTTTGCTAGCTATGCCTGAACGATGACTGAGCGCCCCATAGATCCGGCCGCCTTTCTGGGAGAGTTGCTCTCGGCCCAGAGCGACGCAATGCTGCAATGGGCCGCCGCCTTTGCGCCCGGCCTGAAATTGCCGGAGGCCAGTCCGTCCGATCTTTCGCAATGGGCCGAAACCACCCAGGAAATGCAACGCCTGTGGCTGGAATTTCAGCAAGCCATTCTTGCACAAGGCAGCCAGGGCCAGCCGCTGACCCATATTGCGCACTGGTCTGCGCTGTTTGACGGGCTGTGCCGCAAGCTGCCCCTGCTCGACCCTGATGCGCAGAACAAGCTGTGGCAGGACGGCATGGCCCTGTGGCAAAGCACGCTGGCGGGTTTTGCTGCGGCGGCGGAGGGCGCGCAGGCCGAAGCAAGGCTTGCATTGCCGCGCGAGGACCGGAGATTTTCCGATCCCTTGTGGCGCACGCAACCGGCCTTTGCGATCATCCATCAGCTTTATCTGATGATGGCCGAGCAGATCGAGGCCGCTCTGCCGCAGCTGGACGATGTTGCCCCGGGCAAGCAGGACCAGCTGCGTTTTGCCGTGCGCTCGCTGATCGAGGCGATGAGCCCGGCCAACTTCGCGATGACCAATCCGGTGGTGATCGAGCGGGCCATCGAGACCCGTGGGCGCAGCCTTGTTGCCGGGATGGAATATCTGCTGGCCGATCTGAAGCGCGGCCAGATATCGCACACCGCCCCCGATGCCTTCCAGCTGGGCGTTGATCTGGCGCTAACACCCGGCAAAATTGTCCATGAAACCCCGCTCTATCAGCTGATCCAGTATAGCCCCTCGACGAAGGACGTTCTGGAAACGCCGCTGCTGATCTTCCCGCCCTGGATCAATCGTTTCTTCATCCTCGATCTGACCCCGAAAAAGAGCTTCGTGCGCTGGTGCGTGGAGCAAGGGCTTTCGACCTTCATCGTCTCATGGAAATCGGCCGATGAAAGCATGGCAGACATCGCATGGGACGATTACATCCGGGCGCAGATCGAATGCATCGATTTTGTCCGCACACGGCTTGATGTGCAAAGCGTCCACACCATCGGCTATTGTGCTGCGGGCACCACGCTTGCCGCAACGCTGGCGATACTCGCGCGCCGCGGCGAAGCGGGGAAGGTCAAAAGCGCCACCTTCTTCACCGCGCAGGTCGATTTCGAACAGGCCGGAGAACTCAGGCTGCTATGCGACGATGCATCGCTGCAACTGGCCGACCAACTCGCTGCAAAGGGCTATCTCGAAGGGCGCTACATGGCCGCCGCCTTCAACGCCTTGCGCGGGCAGGATCTGATCTGGAACTATGTCGTCAAACATTATCTGTTGGGCGAGGATTATCCGGCCTTCGACCTGCTTTACTGGAACGGGCAGACCACCAACCTTCCAGCCAGATGGCACCATGACTATACGCGCGACCTCTATCGCGACAACAAGCTGATCCGCCCCGATGCCTTGAGCGCGGACGGCACCCCGATCGATCTGACCCGCGTCGAGACCCCCTCCTATATCCAGGCCGGGCGCGAGGACCATATCGCCCCACCCGCAAGCGTGTTCCGCATGACGGACCATTTCAAGGGGCCAATGCGTTTCGTGCTGGCAGGTTCGGGCCATATAGCAGGCGTCGTCAACCCGCCCTCTGCCGGCAAATATCAATATTGGACCAATGAGGGGCCTGCCGCGAGCCTCGATCAATTCATCGCAGGCGCCGCCGAACATCCCGGCAGCTGGTGGCCCGACTGGATCGAATGGATCAGGCGCCAGCCCGGCGGCAATAGTGTTGCCGCAAAAGGCAGGCGAAAGCCCGGCGGCCGCAATGACAAGGTCATCGAGGATGCTCCGGGCCGCTATGTCATGATGCCCTGAAGGCAGGACATCTGACTGCTCGCATCCCATTTATTGTGCGCTGCACAAAAAATCCTTGACTTAGCGCCTGCAATATATATTTTGTGCAGTGCAACATGGATGGCGCATGCCGTCCCGGCAAGGAGCAGACGATGGCTCAGGACAGCGAACAGCAAGCCGACCAGGCCGCGCAAGAAGCCTATGCAGCCGCAAGCGAGGTGTCAGCGGCGACGGTAAAGGCGGCCCCCGCCGCAGTTCCGGCTTCGGTGAAGCCTGCCAAGGCCACCCGCAAAACGGCAAAACCCAAGCCGGCGACACGCAAGCCCGCCACCACCAGAAGATCTACCCGGACCAGCGCCAAAGCCGATCCGGCCACTGCCAACCAGACTATTGAGCAATTGAAGGAAAAAATCATGGCCAATGCCAAGAATGCCAAGCCGCAATATGCCAAGTTCGTCGAAACCGCCCAGGCGAAAGCCAAGGACGTCTATGCCAAGGGCGTTGCCGCGGCTGGCGAAGCAAGCGCCTTTTCCAAGGGTAATGTCGAAGCCGTTCTGGCCTCGGCCAAGATTCTTGGCGCCGGCGTGCAGGAACTGGGCAAGGACTACGTTGCCGAATCCAAAGGCGCTGTCGACACCCTTACTGCCGACCTCAAGGAACTGGCTGCAATCAAATCGCCCACCGAGCTGTTCCAGCTGCAGGGCAAGCTGGCCCGCCGCAATTTCGACACTGCCATGGCTTTCGGCTCGAAGACCAGCGAACAGCTGGTCAAGCTTGCCAATGAAGCCTTCGCGCCGATCTCCAACCGCATCAGCCTCGCGGTGGACAAGGTTTCCAAGGCCGCCTGAGGCGCACCAATCCATTTTGCCTCCGGGGTTTCTCCCGGTCGCCATGCACAGGGGTCGTTCAGCTAGGCTGAGCGGCCCCTTTGCGCATAAAACGTGTTTTTGCGCACACCATCTTGCACCCGCGCAATGCAATACGATATTCTGGCATCATGGCAGATACGCTGAACCTTGCCCGCTTAGAGCGGCTCGCGATTCGTTCGTCCGACAAGGATGAGGGAGACGGATCTGGCGGCCACGGCCAGACCGGCCTGGCCACCCGCACCCGCACCAAGCCAAAAAAGCCTAGCCAGTTCAAGGTTTTGATGCTGAATGACGACTATACGCCCATGGAATTCGTGGTGATGGTCCTCAAACGCTTTTTCAATATGGACATGGAACAGGCCACGCAGGTGATGCTGCATGTGCATCAGCGCGGGGTGGGGGTTTGCGGCATTTTCCCCTATGAAATCGCCGAAACCAAGGTCAATCAGGTGATGGATTTTGCCCGGGTCAACCAGCATCCGTTGCAATGCACGCTGGAAAAGGCCTGAGCCAGGCAGGATCGGCCAGCTATTCCCAGAGCGCACCCCTGAAGCTGCAAATATCGACAGGGCCAAGGTGACCTGATCCGAAACCCGCGCTATAGAGCTTGCCATCAAGTCACATCAGGCTGAAATGCCCCCTTTCGGAACGCGCGACACCTCACTTGCTCAAGTCCCTGCCCTCGATTGATCGCTATATTCTGCGCCTCACTCTGGTGCCGATGCTGGGCGTCTTTGCTCTGGCGGCATCCTTGTTGCTGCTCGAAAAAATGCTGCGACTGTTCGACTTCGTGGCAGCCGAAGGCGGGCCGGTCAGCGTTGTTTTCCGCATGCTTTTGAACCTGATACCGGAATATGCCAGCCTGGCCATTCCGCTTGGCCTGATGCTCGGTATTCTGCTTGCCTTTCGCAAGCTGGCCACTTCGAGCGAGCTGGATGTGTTGCGTGCAGTCGGCATGGGCTATCTGCGCTTGTTGCGCATGCCTTATGCGCTGACCGCCTTTCTGGCGGCGCTGAACCTTGCGATCGTCGGGTTTCTCGCGCCACTATCGCGCTATTACTACGAACAGCTGGAATTCGAACTTCGCTCGGGCGCACTTGGCGCCTCCATAAAGGTCGGCGAATTTACCACGCTCAAGGACCGCATGGCGCTGAGGATCGAGGAGAGCCACGATGATGGCCGCCGTCTGGTCGGCATCTTCGCCCGCATCGCCAATGAAAAAGGCGAGGTGCTGTCCATTTCGGCGCGTGAGGGGCGCTTCCTTGCCACCAGCGACAGCCGCGACACCATCATCCTGCGTCTGGCCGATGGCTCGATCATTCATGACAAGCCCGGCCACAACCCCCGCGTTCTGAGCTTCACCGAGCATGAGCTGCCCATCGATCTCCCCAAGATCGAGGCCTTCCGGCAACGTGGAGGCAAGGAGCGCGAATTCGTGCTTCCCGAACTTTTGCGCATTGGCTGGGACAGTAGCCAGCCCGACCTTGTCCGCTCTCAAAGCCAGGCCAGCCTCAATTACCGGCTGGTCGAAGTGGCGATGATGGCATTGCTTCCGCTGCTTGCGGTGGCTCTGGCCATCCCGCCCAAACGCTCTACATCGGCTCTGGGGGTCTTTCTTTCGGTCGTGCTGGTGGTCGCCTATCACAAGATCAACCAATATGGCGAAGATGTCGCATCCCTTGGCCGGGTCGATCCCTTCCTGGTCCTGTGGGGGCCTTTTGCCATCTTTGCATGCCTGATACTCTGGATGTTCTACCGGGTGGCCTATGTGCCCGGCGGACAGGCGATCGGCCCGTTGGAGGCCGTATTCGCCAGAACCGGGCGACGCCTTCGCGCCCTTCTGCGCCGCCAGCGCAAGATGAGCAGGGTCAAGACAGCCCATGCGACTTGAATTCTTTCCCTCGCGCGCCCTGACGCTTTATCTCGGCCGGATGTTCATCGCCCGCATCCTTGCGGTGCTGGTTCTTCTGGTGCTGGTTCTGCAGGCGCTCGACCTGCTGAGCCAGAGCGGCAAGATCCTTGAATTTGCCGGCAATGGCGAGGCAGAGCTGTGGAAATATGTGACCTTGCGCACGCCACAACTGATCGCCCGCTTCCTGCCCTATTCAGTGTTGCTGGCGACGATCATCACGCTTGCCACGCTCAACCAGAACAGCGAAGTCGTGGCCATGAAAGCCGCTGGCATGTCGGCTCATCAGGTGCTCGCCCCCCTGATCCTGACGGCATTGGCCGTCTCGGTCGTCAGCTTTGCCTTCAACGAAAGGGTCGTCACCCGCGCCACAGCCACCCTCTCCGCCTGGGCCGCCAGCGATTATGGACCGGTGCCGAAAATTGCTGGCGAGAAGGCCAATGTCTATTATCGCGACGGGGCGAATATCCTTACCGCAGCCCGCCAGACCGGGCGCGACAGCGCAATCGTGCTGCACTCAGTCACCTGGTACAAGCGCGATGCCCGGGGCATGGTGATCGAACAGGTGCGCGGGCCTGTAGCCCGCTATGCCGCTCCCGGCTGGCGGATCGATATGCCGGTGCGCTTCGATGTGCAACAGGCCCGGCAGCAAACCATCGCGCCAATGGTCGTCGCCAAGGAACTCAGCCCGGCCAATATGCAGATAGCCAAGGTTGATGCTGACGGACAAAGCGTGTTCGAGCTTCGCCGCTCGATCGAGCGGCTTGCAGCCGCCGGACGCCACACGGCCGAACTGCGCGGCAAATGGTGGCATAAATTCTCCGGCCCGCTCTCCGCCATGCTGATGCCTCTGCTTGGAGCGGTCGCGGCATTCGGCCTTGCCCGTTCGGGCCAGCTCTTCGTGCGCGCCATCATTGGCATGGCACTCGGCTTTGCCTATTTCGTCGTCGACAATGCCGCTCTCGCCATGGGCAGCTTCGGCGGATACCCGCCTCTTCTGGCTGCCTGGGCGCCTTTCCTGCTGTTCCTTCTGGTCGGAGAGGCGGTGCTGATCCGCACCGAAGAATAATCCCGGACTAGGCCGTAAACTCATAAACAGCGCCATCGAGGTTTGAAGCAAAATGGCCCAGTGCAAGGAGGAGAGGCGAAGGAATAGTGGAGCTATTTCAAGCCGATCCAACGCTGCAATGGGCCATTTTGGTCAAATCACGAAGGGACGTCCAAATGGCTTCCATCTCGAACCGAAATGCGCTGGCAAAGGCACCCAGCCTTCGCGGCGCGCATTTCGGCACGATATGTTCGCCATTTGGACGCCTCGATGGCGCTGTTTATGAGTTTACGGCCTAGGTTTGCATCAGCCCCTTCCCCACGATACAACTTGTCGAGACAAGTAGAAGTGGAGAGCAATATGAGTCTGGACCTGGAAGCAATGGCCAAACGGCTGGAAGCCGTGGAAGCCGACATTGAAATCCGTAACCTGATCGCCCGCTACGCAATGGTCATGGACGACCGCGATGTTGCGTCCATTCCAGCACTCTTCACCAAGGACGCCCGCGTTACCAGCGGCGACGGGGTGATGGATGCGCGTGGGCGCGATTTCCTCGTCGACTTCTACGAAGGCCGCTTCAAGCTGCTAGGCGCGACGCACCACTATACCTATGGCATGGAAATCGCGATCGACAGTGCCACCACCGCGCATGGCCGCATTTCCGGCGGAGCGGAAGTCTTCCGCAACGGGGTGCAGCAGGTGGTCGCACTGCGTTATCTCGACCAATACGAGAAGGAAGACGGCGCCTGGCGAATCGCTCACCGCCACATGCAATATTGCTATTATTGCCCGGTCACCGAATTCCCCACCATTCTGGGCAAGCTGGAACGCAACCTGACCTATGGCAAGCCGATCGAGGCGGACTTCCCCGAGAATACCGAGCCTTTCAAGGCCTATATGGCGCGGCACGGCGGCTGAGCCACTTGAGCATACCAAAGCAAAAGGCCCGGAAGTTCGCTTCCGGGCCTTTCGTTTTTCGGGCTGAGCGGGCTTACTTGCGGGCAGGCCCACCACGCCCGTCGCCGGGCATCTTGCGGCTGTCATGGCTGGCCGTGACGGAAACGACCTCGACCTTGAAGATGACCCGGTTCTCGCTGTCGAGCAGACGGGCAAAGGATTCGGGATCATCGGGCGCCAGCCGCCTCGAGAAACGGGGGAAGAAATAGGCCTTGGTGTCCGCGTCACGATGCACGCTGGCCTTGCCGCGCACCGAGAACATCTGGCGACCGACAAGGTCGGTGCCCTTGCCGGAGACCATGATGGAAACGCGGCCATCCTCCTCGATCGCCCTGGTCTGAATGCGGCCATCGACAGCGGTCAGCCAGAAACAGCCATCGGAGAACAGGTAGCTCATGATGACGCCACGCGGCCAGCCATCCTTGCCGAGGAATATGACGGAACATTCGGTCTGCTTTTCGAGCAGTTCGGCCTGTTCGTCGGCTGTCAGTTTGAGACGGCTCAGATCCTCGAGATCCTTGCCGGCTTCAACTCCACCTTTCTTCATTGTCTCTTCCTTTCGCCGGTCCTACTTGCCGTAAAGCAACACAGGATATTTGTTGAAGCAGCGGAACCGGGTTCGCAGATAGCGTGACGGCTCTCCATCACGGCACATGTCAGGAAAATCGAGCACGAGCCGTTCCAGCGCAATACGTCCTTCCAGACGTGCCAGAGGTGCTCCGAGGCAGACATGGATGCCGGTGGCAAAGGAGATGTTCTTGTTGGCGTTCTTGCGGGTCACGTCGAACGTGTCGGGATCGGGGAACATGCGCTCGTCCCTGTCGGCCGAGCCTTGAACCGTCCAGACGATGACGCCGGCAGGGATGGTGCCGCCAGAAACCTCGATCGGCTTCAAGGTCTTGCGCGTGCCCATCTGCACCGGGCCATCAAAGCGCAGGATTTCCTCGACGGCGTTGGCGAACAGGGTCGGGTCCTTGCGCAGGATTTCAGCCTGTTCGGGGAAGTCGAAGAAATTATCCATCCCGTTGGAGATGAGCGCGGTGGTCGTCTCGTGTCCGGCCGAGAGCAGCAGCGCGATATTGTGGATGATCACCTCGTCCGAGAACGGTTCGTCCTTGGGCTGGTTCGCCAGCATCAGCGAGATGAGGTCGTCACCCGGGTTCTTGCGGCGGTCATTCAGCTGCTCGCCGAGGAAGTCCTTCCATTCATTGGCGTGCTGGTCGGCGAGCTTGATGATCTCCGGTCCGGCTGCCGGATCGAGGCTGGTGGTGATGGATCCGGCCCAGGCGCGGAACTTGGTCCACATGTCGGTCGGCACATTCAGCATCTTGCAGATCACGGTCAGCGGGAGGGCCGCCGAAAAATCGGAGATGAGGTCCATCCTCCCGGTCTTGCGCGGTTCCACCAGCAATTCGTCGACCGTCTCGGCAATCATCCCTTCCCAGTTCTTCATCGCACGCGGGGTAAAGGCGGCGGCGAGCGAGCCGCGCAGCTTGCCATGGGCGGGCGGGTCCCAGGTGGTCATCGCCGAAAGCTGGAATTCGAGGATCGGACCATCGCCCATGATCGCACGATATTCCTTCGATTTTTCAACCGAAACGTCTGATGACATCAAGACCTTGTCGACATCTTCATAGCGCGTGACGACGTAGCTTCCGTCCGGATTCTGGAACAGGGGACGCTGATCCCTGATCTGCTTAAGCATCGGATAGGGGTTGCGCCGATAATCGTCATCGGTATCGCGCAGATTGAAATTCTCGACTGTCAGGGTCATCCTCATCCTCCTTGCTTGCCGGGCAGCAGGCGCTTTAGCCTCCAAATAACCATGCCCGGACTTCTTGTCTAGACATGTTTGCAGCCCGGCGTTATGACCTGGATCAAACTTGACGCATTTCAGGAGAGAAAGTCGCGATGTCCAAATACTACGAGGATCTTAACCCCGGTGACACTTTCGAACATCATCCGCACCGCACCGTGACGGATGTCGACAACCTCCTCTTCACCACACTGACTCATAACACGCAACCGCTTCATCTTGACGAGGAATTCGGCAAGACGACCATGTGGGGCGGACGGATCGTCCACAGCCTGTGGACGCTGTCCTATGTCAATGGTGTCTCGGTCACCGACCTGACGCTCGGGACCACGCTGGGCAATCTGGGCTATGAGGAAATCCGCTTCCCCAACCCCGTGCGACTCGGCGACACGCTGCGCAGCGAGACGACGATTCTCTCCAAGCGCGAGAGCAGCAAATATCCCGATGCCGGCATCGTGATGTTCGAGCATCGCGGGTATAATCAGAAGGGTGACGTCGTCTGCATCGCCAAGCGCGCCGGGCTGATGATGAAGCGCCCTAAAGACAAAGCCTGAGATCGGAGAGCGACAGATGGGCAGGGAACTGACCGAAGACCAGCGCGCCATCAAGGAAGCGGTCCGCGCGATGATGACCCGCTTCGACGATGATTACTGGATGAAGAAGGACCGGGCGCATGAATTCCCCTGGGAATTCTACAACGCCTTTGCCGAGGCAGGCTATCTCGGCCTTGTCATGCCGCCGGAATATGGCGGGGTTGGCCTTGGCCTGACGGAAGGCGCTATCGTGCTGTCCGAAGTGGTGGAAAGCGGCGGCGGGCTTTCCGCCTGCACCGCCGTACATGTCAGCATTTTCGGCCTTACCCCGGTGCTGAAATTCGGCAGCGAGGAGATGAAGCAGAAATATCTGCCCGATGTCGTCTCGGGCAAGCTGCATGTCTGCTTCGGCGTGACCGAGCCGGACGCCGGCACCGACACCACCAGCATCACCACCATGGCTCGCCGCGATGGCGATCATTACGTCATCAATGGCCGCAAGGTATGGACGTCGAAGGCCGAGCAATCGCAGAAATGCCTGCTGCTGACCCGCACCACTCCGCTGGCGGAATGCAAGAAGAAGACCGACGGCATGACGCTGTTCCTGGTCGACATCCAGAACCCCAACGTCTCGATCCGCCCGATCCCCAAGATGGGTCGCGAAGCGGTGGGTTCCTGCGAGGTCTTCTATGACGATCTGCGCGTGCACGAAAGCGACCGCGTGGGCGAGGAGGGCAAGGGCTTCCATTATCTGATGGACGGACTCAACGCCGAACGCATCCTCGTTGCATGGGAGGCTGTTGCTCTGGGTCGCGTCGCGCTGAAACGTGCGGTGCAGTATGCGAACGAACGCAAGGTTTTCGGACGCTTCATCGGGCAGAACCAGGGCATCCAGTTCCCGCTTGCCGACAGCTATGCCAAGCTCGAAGCGGCACAGCTGATGTGCGACGAATCGGCCTGGCTCTATGACAATGACCTGCCATGCGGCGAGCTGGCCAACATGGCGAAATATCTCGGCACGGAATGGGGCTTCGAGGCTTGCGACCGGGCGGTGCAGACGCATGGCGGCTATGGCTATGCCGCCGAATATCACGTGGAGCGCTATTTCCGCGAAAGCCGCGTGTGGCGCATTGCCCCCATCTCGCAGAACCTCGTTCTGTCCTATATCGCGGAAAAGATCCTTGGATTGCCGCGTTCGTTCTGATTGTGTGAAAATGACTGTCCGGCGGGCCACGCGCCCAGCCGGACAGCAAGGGAGAGATGCCGATGGACGTGTCCGCTCTGCGACCGATCCGCACCATGCTGTTCGTTCCGGGCAACCGCCCGGGATGGCTCGACAAGGCGCTCCTCGCAGGGCCGGATGCCATCGTTCTCGACCTTGAGGACAGCGTGCCGGTGGCCGACAAGGCCGCGGCGCGAAAGATGGTGGCAGAAGCAATCGACGCGACCGCGGGCTCCACCCGCACAAGGCTGATGGTGCGGGTCAACCGCAGCAATCACCTCTATGATTTCGAGGACATCCTCGCCGTGGTGCGCCCCGGCCTTTCCGCCTTGTTCATCCCCAAGGCGGAAGACATCACCGATGTCGAGATCGCCTCGCGCATGGCGGCGGAAGCCGAGGAGCGCGCCGGGATGGCGCCCGGAAGCGTCCATCTTGTCGTGGCGCTGGAAACGGCCAAGGCGGTGCAGACCTGCTACGAGATCATGCAGCACCCCCGTGTCGAAACCATGACCGCCTGTGCCGCGCGCAATGCCGACGTCGCCCGCGCTCTGGGCTTCGACTGGACGCCGGAAGGCCATGAAACGCTGTTCCTGCGTTCGCGCGCCGTCACCGCCTGCCGGGCTGCGGGCAAGCCATACCCTGTGGGCGGGCTGTGGCAGGATGTGCATGACCTTGAAGGCTTGCGCAGCTTTGCCGAATTCAATCGCAAGCTGGGTTTCCGCGGCGAAATCGTTCTGCACCCATCCAATGTAGCGGTGGTGAACGAGGTCTATTCGCTGAGCGCCAGGGACCGCGCCTATTACGAGGGCATGATCAAGGCGTTTGAAAAGGCGGAAGCCGAAGGCCGGGCCTCGGTAATGTATGCGGGCGAGCATATCGACATCGCTCATGTCTCAACCGCCAAGGCCATTCTTGCCGATGCGGAGCAGCGCTGATGACGGACACCACCCCCCGCGCCTCGGCCGAAGCCATCCGCACCCTGTTCGAGGCAAGGCATCTCGCCCTTATCGGCGCTTCTGCCGACCAGACCAAGCTCGGCAGCTCGCCGCTGAACGCTATGGGCCTGCTTGGCTACCAGGGCACGATCAGCATCGTCCATCCGCGCAACACGGAGATGCTGGGCCACAAATGCTACCCCAGCGTGGCCGATCTGCCGGATGGCGTGGAAGCGGCGATGATCATCGTTCCCGCCGCCACCGCCATCGAGATTGCCGAACAATGCGTCGCCAGGGGCATCAAGAGCCTGGTGATCGTGGCGCAGGGCTTCGGCGAAGCGGGCGGCGAAGGGCTGGAACGCGACAAGCGCCTGCTCGCTCTGGTGCGCGACCATGGCATTGCGGTTACCGGCCCCAACACCAACGGCCTTGCCAATGTGCGGCTTGGCCTTGCCCCGGCCATCGCGCCCATCTTCCAGTATGAAGGCCGGGTCAAGCCGGGCGGTATCGGCGTCGTTTCGCAAAGTGGCGCGATGGTCAGCTCGCTGCTGAGCCAGTTTGGCCGTTCCGGCCTCGGCATCAGCAAATATGTCACTTGCGGCAACGAGCTGGTGGTTGGAGCCGCCGATTATCTCGATTACCTCGTCGATGACCCGGAAACCGAGGTCATCGCGATCTATCTTGAAACCATTCGCAAGATGGCCCCTTTCAAGGCCGCGCTGCGCCGCGCCCGTGCTGCTGGCAAGCCGGTCCTCGCCATCAAGGTCGGCGAATCGGAAAGCGGGCAGAAGGCTGCCCTGTCGCACACCGGCGCGATTGCAGGTTCCTATCGCAACACTATCGCCTTCCTTGAAAGCGAAGGCGTTTATGTTGCCGACGATCTGGAGACGATGGCTGCCATCGCCGAATGCCTCACCCGCTATGACTGGCCGGCAAACCAACCGCTGAAGCCCTTCATCGCCTCCATCTCCGGTGGTTTTGCTGCGCAGACGGCGGACGTCATGGCCCGTCTCGGCATGCCGCTGGAAGACCCCTCGGACACCGGCAAGGCCGGCCTCACCGCGCTCCCGACGCAAAGCCATCCGGTCAATCCCTATGACATCGCCGCGCAGAACGCGCTCATCCCGCAGATCATCGACATCTTCCGTAATGACGGCTTCAATGTCCTCCTGTTCGGCCTTGTCCTGTTGAAACAGGAAATCAACGAACAGGTCGCGCAGATACTCGTCGAGGCCAAGCAGGCCGGGATGGACCGCCTGATCGCTTTCACCCCTCAGGTCGAACCTGCGGAGCGCAAACGCTTCAACGAAGCAGGGATCCTCGTGTCCGACCAGGTGGTTCCGCTGCTGAAAGCGCTGAAAGCCATTGATCGCCACAATGCGCAAGAAAGACTGCGCACAAAGACGCAGGCCGCCAAGCCGCCCTCCCTCTCGCTTCCCCCGGAAAACGGACTGATGGACGAAGCGGCGAGCAAGGCGCTGCTCGTCTCGGCCGGTTTCCGCATACCGGCCTCTGCCGTCATGCCGGTGGGGCCAAGCCCCGCCGATCATTCCGCTCTGCAGAAACCTGTGGTGATGAAGGGCCTCTCCGACAAGATCGCGCACAAGACCGAGCACGGCCTTGTCGCGCTGGGCTTGCGTGATGGCCGCGCCATCGACGAAGCATGGGAGCGCATCCGCAACGCGCTGGCCATCGCCGATCCGGATGCCGACAGCATTCTGGTCGAGGAAATGATCGATACCGGATTGGAGGCAATCCTTGGCCTACAGCGCGACGAGACGGTCGGTCCGGTTGTCGTGGTCGGTGCCGGAGGCATTCTTGTCGAGCTGCTGGGCGATGCGGTAATCCTTGTTCCGCCCTTCTCTGTCGAGCAAGTGACAGAGGCCCTCAAAGCCACGAAATTCGGCACATTGCTGACCGGCTATCGCGGGCGCAGCTATGATCTTGCTGCGCTTGCAAGGGCTGCGGTGAGCCTCGGCGATCTGGCCCTTGCCGAACCTCGCCTTTCCTCCATCGACGTCAATCCCCTGCTGGTTCAGCCAGACGAAGGAGGGGTTATCGCCCTTGACGCCAAAATTGTGCTAGCTACCCCCGGCTGACGAAGAAGCACGGGGAATGAACATCAATGAGCGACACTGCGACCAAGCCATCTGCAACAAGCAAGAGGCGGTTCGGCTATCGCGATATTCTCGACCATTTGCTGGGCGAGATTCATGGCGGGCGCTGGCAGGTCGGCGAACCGATCGTGAGCGAAGCCGACCTGGTCAACCAGTTCGGCACGACTCGCACAACGGTACGACAGGCGCTGAAAGAAATCGAGATTCTGGGCTATATCAAGCGCAAGCGCGGAACCCGCTCCGTGCTGATTTCAACCGATCCGAGCGAGGATTTCGTCAATTCGGTCCGTTCGATCGAGGAAATGCTGCAATATTCGCGCCGCACGCGCAGCAAACTGCTCAGCGTCACCCGCGTCACGGCCAATGCAGCACTGGCAGCGAAGCTGGGCGAACCGCTCGGCACCAACTGGATAAGGGCGGAATATCTGCGCAACCCGCTGCGCGGCAGCCTGCCGATCGGCTATTCCGAGGTCTATCTGGCCGAAACCTATGGCGACATCGAGCCGAAGCTGTCGGACGACCGCACCGTCTATTCGCTGCTGCAGGATCAATATGGCGGCATCATTCACAAGCTCGACCAGGAAGTGCAGGCGGCAGCCGTCGACCGGCAACTGGCCGACACCCTCAAGGTGGACAAGGGTTCGCCGATGATGGTGGTGCGCACAAAATTCATCACTGGCGCAGGAGCCACGGCCGAAGTCGGCTTTGGCCATTTCCCGGCGGGCCGTTTCCGGCTGGAGATGGTGCTCGAAAGATCGCCGGGAGAACAACTCGAATAGGCCCGCTCCCTGCGGGCAACAGGAGACTGGCATGAGCGTGCAGGACCATTCGGGCATGAGCCTTCTCAAGGCAGGCCTCGTTATCGGCGACAAGGTTCTTACCACCGGCAGCGGCGGCACCCATGTCCATGTTTTCCCGGCAACGGGCGAGGAACAGGCCGAAGTTCCGCTGGCAGGCGTCAGTGAAGTCGAAGCCGCCGTTGCCGCCGCGAAGAAAGCCTATCCTGCGTGGAAGGCGATGAAGCCTTCCGAACGGCGCGACCGGCTGTTCAAACTGGCCGATCTGGTCGAGCAGCATGGCGAGGAATTTGCCTGGATCGGTACCCGCGAGGTCGGCTCGCCGATCAGCGGGGTGCGCGTGATCCCTGGCAAATTCGCCGCATGGACCAAATATGCCGCCGGCTGGGCCGACAAGCTCGAAGGCCGGGTGGTCTCGACCTATCAGGATGACACAGTGTTCGACTATACCGTGTCGGAGCCCTGGGGCGTCATCGCCATGATCATCACCTGGAACGGCCCGCTGATGGGTCTGGCCATGAAGATCGGACCGTCGCTGGCCACCGGCAATACGGTGGTCATCAAGCCGCCGGAATTCACCCCCTTTACCGCCTTCCGCCTGATCCAGCTGGCCGAGCAGGCGGGCATTCCGCCGGGCGTCATCAATCTCGTCACCGGCGGGCCGGAAGCGGGCGCGACACTGGTGACGCATCCCGATGTCGCCAAGATCGCCTTTACCGGCGGCACCCATACAGCCCAACGCATCGCGCAGGCGATTGCCCCGCATATGAAGCCCGCAATTTACGAGCTGGGCGGCAAATCGGCCAATCTCATCTTTGCCGATGCCGACATGGATCTGGCCGTGCGCCACTCCGCGCGCACCCCGCTGTTTCTCGCCGGGCAAGGCTGCGTCCTTCCCACCCGCATCCTTGTCGAAGAAAGCTGCGCCAAGGAATTTACCGAGCGGCTGCTCGCGGAAATCCAGTCAATCCGCATTGGCGATCCGCTGCAAAGCGAGACAGAGCTGGGTCCTGTGGTCAACACCGCCGCGCAAAAGCGCCTGCTGGGTATCATTGCGGATGCAAAATCGCGCGGCGATGGCCAGCTCGCGCTGGGTGGTGGCATCCCCGATGGCTTCGGCGGCGGCTCCTATGTCGAACCCACCGTCTTTACCGGTGTCGGCCCGCAATCAGGGCTGGGGCAGGCCGAATGTTTCGGGCCGGTAGTGTCCGTGCTGACTTTCAAGACGGTGGAGGAAGCCGTGCAGATCGCCAATTGCACGCCATTTGGCCTCGGTGCTTTCGTCCATTCAACCAACCTGCCGCGCACGCTGCGGCTGGTTCACCAGCTCGACGCCGGCACGATCCAGATCAATGGTGCCCCCACTGCCCGCGAGAACGCCCCCTTCGGCGGCCAGGGCATGAGCGGCTATGGCCGCGAGGGCGGCTATGACGGGTTGGCGGAGTTTATCCGGGTCAAGAACGTGGCGATAGGGTGAGCAAGGACATTCCCTTGGCCATACTTCGGCTTCGGACTGAGTAATTCCTGTCTTTCATGTTCCGAAGTTGCAGCTTTCCCGCGGTATTGCAGGCCCTGATTGCAATAGGCCGATTATCCTGTTGGGCTGGCTGTTCATGTTTGGATATGACTTGCGCACGACAAAGAAATAACTCCAGCCGGGCATGAGGAACCAAACATGAATGACTTTGTCGAACGGGTGACAGCGATCTTCGAGGCCGAGCAGGCCGCTGGTCGCAAGGTTCTTACCGCACAGGAGGTGCCAGGCACCTTCGAGGCGATCAGTGCTGAATGGCTGAGTGATGTCATTTGCAAGGATACCCCGGGTGCGCAGGTGTCCGGTTTTACCTTCGGCGATAGGGATGACGGCACCTCAAACCGCCGCCGTATCTTCCTCACTTATAACGATGCCGGTGTGGCTGCTGGCCTGCCCGATAGTGTGTTCTGCAAGGCCGCTGCCACTCTCACTTCGCGCTTCGTGCTGGGATCGAGCGGTTCAGCGAGGGGCGAGGCAAATTTTTTCAACAAGGCCCGACAGCATCTGGATTTCCCCACACCCGAACCGCTGTATGCCGGCTTTGATCCAGAGAGCTATGCTTATTTCATCATGATGAGGGATATGGAAGGCGATGTGCGTTTTCCCATCGAAACCCATGTGATGACCCGGACCGATGCGGAAAACATGGTCGATACTCTCGCGCGCCTGCACTCCCGTTTCTACGAGGATCCGGCGCTGGGCACAGCCTCCCTGCCGTTCGATCACTGGTCGGTCTGGTGGAAGCGGATGGTGACCGAATCTCCCCATTTCGGCACTTATTGCGATATCGCTTTCGGCGACTGCGAACATCTGATGTCGCCCGCCCTGTTTGCCCGCCGTGCGGAAGTTTGGCCAAGAACGATGGCGTCCGCAGAAGCGCACCGCCATTTGCCGCGCTCGCTCACGCACAACGACGTTCATCTCAAGAACTGGTTCATCACTAGCGATGGCCGCTTCGGACTTCATGACTGGCAAGCGGTTGGCTATGGCCACTGGAGCCGCGATTACATCTACGCCACAAGTTGCGCCTTGTCAGTGGAACAGCGCCGTGCATGGGAAACCGACCTGCTTGATCTCTATCTCGACCGCATGGCTGAACGCGGGGTGCCGCGCGTATCGCGAGAGGACGCGCTGCTCAACTGTCGTCAGCAATCGCTGACCGCGCTTGCCTTCTGGACCATAACGCTGCGCCCGGCTCCGGAAATGAATGATATGCAGCCGGAGAGCACCACGATCACATTTCTCGAACGCATGCTGGCTTTCATCGACGATCACGCGGCGCTGGATGCGTTTGATTGACGAGGGCTACCCCCGGTCCTGCCGGATCATGTCCGCGGCTTTTTCCGCGATCATGATGGTGGGGGCATGGGTGTTGCCCGATGTGATGGCGGGCATCACCGACGCATCAACCACCCTCAGGCCCTGAAGCCCGTGCACCCTGAGGCGATCATCCACCACTGCCATCGGATCGCTCGCCTGTCCCATCTTTGCGGTGCCGCAGAAGTGATAGCCGGAGAGGCCCTGACGGCGCGCATAGTCCATCAGCTCGTCATCGCTCTGCACCTGTGGCCCCGGCATCAGTTCCTCGACAACATATTGCCCCAGGGCCTGCGTGGAGAGCAGCTGACGGATCAGCTTCTGGCCAGACAGGAGCACGCGCCGGTCGGTTTCCGAGGTCAGGTAATTGGGCTGGATCATCGGCGCTTCAAACAGATCGCGCGATCGGGCGCGGACAAAGCCCTTGCTTTCCGGGCGCAACTGCCACGCGCCCAGCGTCATGCCGGGGATGATGTCGAGCTTGCCGAGGAACCCTTCGCGGAAGGAACCGGGGGTGAAGGTCACCAGCATGTCCGGCCGGTCAAGGTCGGGATGCGATTTCCAGAAGATATTGCCGAGCACCACGCCCATGCCGATGATGCTGGGCCGTTGCAGCATCCAGCGGATGCCCTGCCCGATCAGGCGAGGCCCGCGCACCATGTCATTGATGGTGGTCGCGCCCCTGACCTTCACCACCGTGCGCGGCGTGAAGTGGTCGTTGAGGTTCTCGCCCACGCCGTTGAGCGCATGGACCACCGGCGCGCCGATGCTGGAGAGCAGCTCCGGGTTGCCGACGCCCGAAACCTGCAACAGGCGGGGCGTGTTGATCGCCCCGCCGCACAGGATCACCTCGCGGCTGGCCATCACCGTCTGAGCCTCGCCGCCCGCGCGATCGCCCTTCACATAGCGAACGCCCTTGGCGCGAGTGCCCTCGAAGATCACTTCGGTTGCCCGTGCATGTGTCCTGAGGTCAATCGCGCCACTCCTGAGCGAGGCCTTGAGGAAGGCCTGCCCCGGCGCGCGGCGGCGGCCACCACCGATATTGTATTGATAAACGCCCGCCCCTGCCTGGCTCGCGCCATTATAGTCGGGGTTGCGCGGGATGCCCACTTCGCCTGCCGCGTTGAGGAATGCGTCGACCAGCTCGTTCTTGAAGTCGAGGGCAAAGATCGGCATCTGACCCTTGTCGCCACGAAACGCGTCGCCGCCCTCGCGCCGCTTCTCGCTCCTGCGGAAATAGGGCAGGACATCATCATAGCCCCAGCCCTTGTTGCCCAGTTGCGCCCAGCGGTTGAAGTCGTCGGCCTGCCCGCGCACATAGATCATGCCGTTGATCGCGCCCGAGCCGCCGACGACGCGGCCCTGGATCGCAGGCACGGCGCGCCCGTTGATCGCCTCGCCCGGCTCGCTCATGAAGCCCCAGGTCAGCTTGGGGTCGAAGATGACCTTGATGAAGCCCGCCGGGATATGGAGGAACGGGTTCCTGTCGGGCGGCCCTGCTTCCAGCAGGCAGATGCGCACGCCCGGAATTTCCGACAGGCGCGCCGCAAGAGTGGACCCGGCCGAGCCTGCCCCGACGATCACATAATCGAAGATATCCACGCTCATCCCTCACCCCCTGCCGATGCGGCAATATCGCGCCCGATGATCAGCTTCTGCACTTCGGTGGCACCTTCATAAATGCGCATCGGGCGGATTTCCCGATAGAGCCGTTCCACGACCGATCCATGCGTGACCCCCAGCCCGCCAAACAGCTGGACCGCATCATCAATCACCTTTTGCGCGGCTTCGGTCGCAACCATCTTGGCCATGGAAACCTCGCGCGTGCAGCGCCCGCGCCCGCTATCCTTGGCCCATGCTGCGCGCTGCACCAGCAGCGCCGCGCCTTCGATGGCGGTCGCCATATCGGCAAGCTTGGACTGCACGCCCTCCATCGCATTCATCGGCTTGCCGAACATCTGGCGCGAAGCGGTGCGGGCAATCGCCTCGTCCAGCGCGCGGCGGGCAAACCCGATGGCCGCAGCCCCCACGGAAGCGCGGAAGCTGTCCAGCGTCATCATCGCAAGCTTGAAGCCGCCGCCGGGCGGGCCGATCATCCGGTCTGCCGAAACCCTTACATCGACGAGATCGAGCGAGCCGCCCGCATGCTGTGCAACATAGGTCTGCTGGGTCGCGGTCAGCCCTGGCGTCTTTGCATCGACCAGAAAGCCCGAAAGCCCGCGCGCACCTGGCGCTTCGCCGGTGCGAGCCATGACGATGTAATGATCGGCAACGCCTGCATTGGTGATGAAGGTCTTGGCCCCGTTAATGACGTAATCCCTGCCATCGCGCACCGCGCTGGTGGTGATGGAGGCAACATCGGAACCCGTCTCCGGCTCTGTCAGCGCGAAGGCGGCAATGGTGCGGCCCGCGCGCGCGCTTTCCAGCACCGGATCGCCATGCATGCCAGCCAGCTGCATCGCACCGGTGCCGATGCCCTGCATGATGAAGGCGCTGTCCGCCATGCCGCCGGAGCGATAGGCCAGCACTTCGCGGATCAGGCAGATGGCGCGCAGATCATAGGCCTGCCCCGGATGCGGCACGACATAGTCCAGCAGGCCCTGACCCGCCATCGAGGCGAGCAACGCGCGCATCGGCGCATCGAAATCGAGCGTGTCATGGTCGACTTCGGGAATGTCCCATTCGAGCAGCCGCTTTGCGAGGTCGCGGTGGCGATCCTCGAAGAAAGGGGTGTCCCAGAGGAGTGAAGTGCTCATTCGGGCTGGTCCTTCAGGATACGGAAACGGGGGATGGCCCCCCCTTCGATTGCGTCAAACACCACGCTGACGCGCGCACCGCTGGCGATGTCCTCCACTGCGCTTTCGACGATATTGGTGATGAGGCGGATCCCTGGCGCGCCATCCGGTTCGACCACGGCGGGCACATAGGGAATGCAGTCCGCCAGTTCCGGCAGGATCGCGCGTTCCACCACGGTGTAGCTGTAGATGGTTCCGGTGCCGGGCAGTTCGACCCAGTCAATCTCCTGCGAACGGCAATGCGGGCAAAACGGCGTCGGCGGCATGCGGAAATGCCCGCATGTCCCGCAACGCGCGGCAACGAGGCGGCCTTCCGCGGCGGCATCCCACCAGGGCTTGGTCCACTGGTCCGTGACCAGGCTGAACAGGCTGTCGGGCGGGCGTTGTGCCGTTCTCATGCCTCGCTCCTCAAGATCAGCCCGCTGACAGGCAGGTTGGACGGCCCGCCGGTGACAAGGCAGGACCGCGCGTCCTTCACTTGGTTGTGCGCACTGCCGCGCAGCTGGTCCACCGCCTCGCGCACATGCGTCATGCCCCAGATATAGCCGCCCGAAAGCTGGCCGCCATCGGTGTTGATCGGCAAGCTGCCATCTGCGCGGATCGCGCCCGATGCAACGAACGGCCCACCCTCCCCCTTGGCGCAGAAGCGGTAATCTTCCAGCTGCATGATGACCTGCGAAGTGAAATGGTCGTAGATTTGCGCCACGTCGATATCGGCGGGCTGGATGTCGCTCTTGGCGAAGAGGCGCCGCGCGATGCTGGCATGGCCCGATGAAGCGAAGCTCTCGTCCGGCATGCCCATCCAGTAAATCGAGCGGCCCCAGTCGAGAGAAGCGCCATGTTCGCAGGAATGGATAAGGACGGGCTTCTGCCTCAGGTCCCTTGCCCGGTCCGCAGCTGTCACGATCACCGCCACCGCCCCGTCCGTTTCGAGGCAGAAGTCGAACAGGCAATGCGGCTCGGAAATCATGGGTGCTGCGAAGTAATCCTCGCGGCTCAGCGGCTTTTGCATCCGGGCATCCGGGTGCCCCACCGCATTGGCGCGGATCGCCATGGCGACCTCGGCGAAATGATCGCGCGTGGTGCCGTATAAATCCATGTGACGCCGCGCGAGGAGCGCGAACATCTGGCCCGGTCCCGCAAGCCCTGCCGACTGGTAGAATACGCTTTCTGCCGTCGCATCGTAAGTGGACGGCATCGCGCCATAGCGCAAAGTCGCCTGCTGCACCCCGCCAACGCAGACCACGGTCTTGGCCTGCCCCGAAACGATGGCGGCGGCTGCAAGGCCCAATGCACCCGCCGACCCGCCGCCGCTGCCGGTCAGCGTCGCGCTGAAGCTCACATCCTTGAGGCCCAGCGTTTCCTGAAGCGCCCCGCTGTCGAAACCGCCCGCGAAATAGGCAAAGCCATCGATGTCCGGCACGTCGATGCCGGCGTCATCCGCCGCCATGATGATCGACTTGGCGACCATCTCCTCCAGCGTTTGCGGCAAAGAGGTGCCGCGCTTGTAATAGGGCGTTGCGCCCAGGCCGACGATGGCCGCCTTGTCCTTGATGGTGAAACTCTCGCTCACTGGTCATGCTCCACCGGCGCGGTGCTCCACTTGCCGCCGCCCGCGACCTTGTCCGGCGTCAGCGCGCCATCGAGCAGGTCCATGTCTTCAGGCGACAGGCGGATGTCCACGGCGCCTGCGTTTTCTTCCAGATAGCGGACATTCTTGGTGCCGGGGATCGGCACGATATCATCGCCCTTGTGATGCAACCAGGCGAGCGCAATCTGCCCCGGCTTCGCGCCGTAATGCGCCGCAATCTCGCCAACCTTGTCGACCAGCGCGACATTGGCGGGCAGGTTTTCGGGCGAATAGATCGGCGCAGTGCGGCGCAGATCGTCTGGTGCCAGATCATCCACCGAACGGATACGCCCGGCAAGGATGCCCCGGCCCAGCGGGCTGTAAGGCAGGAAGGCGATGCCAAGCTCGCGGCAGGTCGGGATGATGTCCTTCTCCACATCACGGGCGAACAGGGAATATTCCGACTGGAGCACGCTGATGGGATGGGTGGCATGAGCACGGCGCAGGGTCTCGGCGGAAACTTCGGACAGGCCGATGCCCCTGATCTTGCCTTCCTCCACCAGCCGGGCAAGGCCACCCACCACTTCCTCGATCGGCATCGCGGGGTCGTGGCGGTGGACGTAATAGAGGTCGAGGTGATCGGTGCCGAGCCGCTTCAGCGACGCCTCGCAAGCCTGCTTTGCATAGGCCGGGCTGTTGTCCAGATCGCGGTCATGCGTGCTGCCCAATGGGGCGTCGGGATCGCGCAACACACCAAACTTGCTGGCAAGCAGCACCTGTCCGCGCCGCACGGTCTTCAAGAAACGGCCCAGCAATTCCTCGTTCGCACCCTTGCCATAAAGGTCGGAGGTATCGAGGTGATTGATGCCCAATTCCACCGTCCGCGACAGAACGGCTTGCGATTCCGCCTCGTCGCCTGCGCCATAGAATTCGGACATGCCCATGCAACCCAGCCCCTGAACGGAGCTGACTAGGCCGGAGGCGCCGAGCCGTGTGGTCCGCATCGCCTCAGCCCTTCTTGCGTTCGTCGGCAAGCTTGCAGCCAGCCTTGACGCGGTCCCAGGTCTTGTCGGAATTACCCAGCTCGCGCAGCTCCTTCTTCTGGACCTTTTGCGAAGGGGTCTGCGGCAGCACCTCGATCACTTCGAGGTAACGCGGCACCATGAAGCCGGGCATGCGCGGATCGCACCAGGCGATAATCTCCTCGAACACCACGCTTGCCCCTTCAACCGGAACGATGAAGGCCTTGACCTCATCCTCGCCGCCCACCTCGTCCGCCTTGGCGGCGACCACGGCGCATTCCGCCACGGCAGGGTGCGAGCGGACGACCGATTCCACCTCGAAGCTGGAGATGTTCTCGCCCCGCCGGCGCAGCGCGTCCTTCACCCGGTCGACGAAATAATACCACCCTTGCGCATCCCGGCGCAGCGCGTCCCCTGTATGGAACCACAGGTTCTTCCATGTCTCGGCGGTCTTGTCGGGCATGCCGAGATAGCCGTTGCACATGATGTAGGGCAGCTTGTTGCGCACGACCAGTTCGCCGATCTCGCCTTCGGGCACGTCTTCGTCCGTTTCGGGGTCAACGAGGCGCACCTCGAAGAACTGGTCGACCAGCACGCCCGATGCGCCAGCCGGGCGCGGGGCCTGCCACGGGGTCTGAAAGACGTTCGAAATCTCGGTCTGGCCGAAGCCGTCGACAAAGGTGATGTCGCCGAACCGCTCTACAAACTTGGCTCCGAGGTCTGGCGCCAGCGGCGCGGCGTAAATGCGCGTGACCTTGTGCTTCCTGTCGAGGTCCGAGGGCGGCTGGGCAAGGATGAAGGCCATCGTCGCGCCCAGAAGGTTGCACACCGTAGCACCCGAACGATATTGCCGCCCGATGAAATCTGACGCGCTGAAGCGTTCATAGAGCACGCAATGCGCACCAACGATGAGGCTGGGGTAAACCGTCAGGAACTGGGCATTGCCATGAAACAGCGGGAAGGCGGTGGTATAGGTATCCGCATCGGTCAGCCGGGTCAGCTGCGCGTCTTCTTCGGCAAAGAAATAGAACTGGGAGTGCGACATCAGCACGCCCTTGGAAAGGCCGGTGGTGCCCGAAGTGAACAGCACGGCCGCCGTATCGCGCGGGCCGACTGCGATGCCGAGATTGCTGTCATCCTCCTCGTAGAGTTCTTCAAACTTGCTGGTGGCGATCCGCTTGAACGGCGCGGCATCGCCTTCGCCCACGAGGATCACATGCTCGGCATGGCCGATCTGCTCCTCGATGAAGGCAAG
The DNA here is from genome assembly GCA_964632055.1 of uncultured Sphingomonadaceae bacterium. Classification (GTDB taxonomy): domain Bacteria; phylum Pseudomonadota; class Alphaproteobacteria; order Sphingomonadales; family Sphingomonadaceae; genus CANJYE01. The sequence continues at coordinate 11,883 of CAZWEY010000003.1, read as the reverse complement.
GCGTTCCGACAAAGCAGGGGTGGTGATGACGATGCGGGGGCTGGAAAGCCCGACCTGATGGCGCAGAATTTCGCCCTTGTAGCTTTCGCCGACGGTCACCTCGATGGCGCCGAGCTTGGCCAGCGCATACCAGGCAAGCACATATTCAAGGCAGTTGGGCATGAAGATGCAGACGAAATCGCCCTTCTTCACGCCCATTTTCTGGAAACCGCGCGCCAGCCGGTTGGCCATGGCATTCACCTGCGCGAAGGAATGTTTCTCGCCCTCATCGGTCCATTGCAGGCAGGGCTTGTCCGGCCTTACCCGAGCCTGATGCTCCAGCACATGAGGCAGCGACCACTGCTCACGCGGGAAATGCGGTTCGAAATGCGGAAATGTCAGCACGCCATCGGCCATTGTGGTGGGCCTCTCCAGGGTTCATTCTTTCGGATGGGCTGAGCGATACACGCAAACATGTATAGACATCAACCGCAATTTCCGGTTACGAGACGGGCATGAAGGTCGCATAATGGCGGCCCTTCGGGAAGAGGCGACATGGCATGAGCAGCAAGCTGAAATTCAACGTCAACGGCAACCACTTCGTCCATGACGGAGGGTTCGAGTCGCTTGTCTCCTTCGTGCTGGAGGCGGAAAAACAGGGCTATGACAATATCCGGCTGGTCGATCATGTCGTGGGTATCGTCGCAGCCGAACATCCCGACCTGCCGCCAACGCCCTATACCCACAAGAGCGAGTTCCAGGAGGTCTTCACCTTCATGTCCTACCTGTCCGCCATCACCACGCGGATCGGGTTTCTCACCGGCGTCCTCGGCCTGCCGCAGCGCCAGACCGCGCTGGTCGCCAAACAGGCGGCACAGGTCGATACCATGTCGAAGGGCCGGCTGACGCTGGGCATCGGCATCGGCTACAACCACATCGAGTTCGAGGCGCTGGGCGAGGAGTTCAAGACCCGCGGCGCCCGCGTCGAGGAACAGGTCGATGTGATGCGTGCCCTGTGGACGCAGGACGTGGTGAACTTCACCGGCAAATGGCACACGCTGCGCCATGTCAATGTCAACCCGCTGCCCGTCCAGCGCCCCATCCCGATCTGGATGGGCGCAGGCCGGCTCCAGCAGCCGGTGCCGCCGCCAAAAGTGGTCGAGCGTATCGGCAAATATGCTGACGGCTTCATGCCGCTGTTCCGCATCAACGAGGAAACGCTGCGGCTGGAAGACGACGCGCTCGCCTCGCTCGCCGAGATCGAGCGGATCGGCAAGGAAGCAGGGCGCGACATGTCCGCCTTCCAGCTGGAAATCAGCATCTATCCCGAAGGCAAGAGCGAAGACCGCGTGCTGGAGGAGATCGCCTATCTTGAAAGCATCGGCACGACTCATGTCCATGCCCGCTTCCCCAATACCGGGCTGGAAGAACAGCTCGACCATCTGGGCCGCTTCACCGCAATCCGCGACCGTTACATGGCGGGCAAATAAGACGGCATTTCAGCCCGCTGCATAATCATGAGGGAGAGAAGGAATGAGCTGCTACCTGCTTGCCGCGATCGATATCGAGGATAGCGAAACCTACCAGCTTTACCTCGACGCCGGGACCGAGGCCGTCGCCAACTGGCCCGATGCCGAATTGCTGGCGATGGACGATGCTCCCTTCGTGCTGGAAGGCACCAGCCCCGCCAAGCGGATCGTGATGGTCAAATTCGGGTCCGAAAAAGACCTCAAGGACTATTATTACAGCGACAAATACCAGGCGGCGGCGAAGATCCGGCAAAGATCAGCGCACACCCCCTTCCTTGTCGGCGTCCACGGCTACGAAGGCTGAACAGATAGGGGTCTGACCAGATAAGGGGCTGATCAGCCCCCCGACGCTATGTGCCGCGCCGCCACATAGCCGAAGGTCAGCGCCGGCCCGAGGGTAGAACCCGGCCCCGGATAGACCCCGCCAAAGACGCTCGCCTGATCGTTGCCCGCAGCATAAAGGCCGGGCACCGGCGCGCCCGCCTTGTCCAGAACGCGCGCATGTTCGTCGGTTGCAAGGCCCGCAAAGGTGCCGATCTCGCCCGGCACGATCTTCACCGCATAGAACGGCCCCTGCTCGATTGGGCCAAGGCAAGGGTTCGGCCCCACCTCCTCGTCGCCCTGATAAAGGTCGTAAGTCCGCTCGCCCCGCTTGAAATCGAGGTCTTTGCCGGTGCGGGCATAACCATTGAACTTTGCCACCGTGGCTTCAAGTCCCGCAGGGTCGATCCCCGCCTTCGCCGCCAGTTCGGCAATCGTCCGCCCCTGGATCAGATAGCCGTTCCTCAGATATTTGCCGCGCGGCACCGGGAAGGGGCGGACAAAGCCCATGCCCCATTTGTCGACGGCCGACTTCGACGAAATCAGCCAGCAGCACGCCTCGGCATCACCCGCCTCGGCACAGCTGCGCATCATCGGCGGCACGAAATGGTGATAGGAGGCGCTTTCGTCGACAAAGCGGTTGCCGCGCCGGTCCACCGCGATGAAGCCGGGCTTTTGCCGGTCCACCAGATGCGGCCAGGTGTTCTCGAAGCCGGTCTTGCCCGGAATGACCGATACCGGCATCCAAGCGCCGATGTTTGAGAGCTGACCATTGAAGACGCCGCCTACCTGTTCGGCGGCGGTGATGGCATCGCCCGTATTGCCGGGCGCGGCCACGCTGGCATGGTTGCCGGTGCTGCCTAGCGGCGGATAAGTCGCCTTGCGCCGCGCCTCGTCGCCGGCATAGCCGCCTGCGGCAAGGATGACGCCCTTGCGCGCCGTCACATGCACCTCGCCATCCGGGGTGGAAATGAGAGCGCCCGTCACCCGCCCGCCCGCATCCTTCACCAGCTGCTTCATCGGCGAGGACAGCCACATGGGGATGCCCATATCGCGCGCGCTCTTCACGAAACGGGCAATGAGCGCGCGCCCGCGCACCACCTGCTCGTCATGGCCATAGCGCAGCACATCATAGAAATGGCGCAGCATCCGCTTGACGACAAAGCCCATCGACTTGATCGACCGGCCCGCCCGCATGAACTCCTTCATCTCCACGCTGGAGCCGATGGCAAGGCCCATGAACAGCATCTGCGGCAACTGGTTCTTGAGGATCGCGCGATCATCGCCCAGCTTCGCGAGCTCGTAGTCCATCGAACCGATGCCGCGGCAATCGCCCGCGTCCACCTGTTCGGAATAATAGTCGGGATAATCCATCCCGTAGAACTTCACTTCGGTCTCGCGTTCGAGAAATTCGATCATGCGCGGGCCGTTCGCCAGAAAGGCGTCGAGCCGGGTCTGGTCGATGTAATTGCCCCCCTCGGCAATGATGTAGCGCCGCGCTGCCGCCACCGCTTCGGCTTCCGTGCGACCCTTTACCACTTCGGAGGAATGGGGGTTGCCGGGGATCCACAGCATCCCGCCCGATGTCGCGGTGGTGCCGCCCAGCAGCGCTTCCTTCTCGATCAGGATGACGTCCAGCCCCGCCTGGCGCGCGGTGACAGCTGCGGCAAAGCCTGCGCCGCCGCTGCCGACAACAAGCACGTCACATTCGGCCTGACGGGGGGTGCTCATGACGAATCCTCTGCCTGTTTTCTTGTCTTGAGCAGAGGCTAGGGCTGCAAAGTTGTTCAGGCAAGTTGGACTGCGCCCGTCATGCCCGCAAACCCACACTGCACCGTTCGGCGCGGGGCTTGCGTTTGCTGTCCATCCATGGCCAACAGGTGGCAATGAAAAGGATCAGGAGAGTACCATGTCAAAGCTGATGGAGGAGCGGCAGGATTTCGTGGGCCAGCACACCCGCGAATATCTCGGCACCAAGGGCGCGAAGGGCCACATCGTCAATCTGAAGGATATCGGCGCGCCCGGCCCCGGATTCATGGCGACGCTGCTGTTGAAGACCATTGGCCGCAAATCCGGCAATCCGCTCGTCGTGCCGCTGCTTTATGGCTGCTATCGGGGCGATTTCGTGGTGGTCGGTTCCAAGGGCGCGGCGGTGGAGCACCCGGCGTGGTTCTATAATCTGGAGAGCGGCCCGGAGGTATCGGTTCAGGTCGCCACGCAATATTTCAAGGGACCCTGGCGGATCGTGGAGGACGACGCGGAGCATGACCGCATCTGGGCCTTCATGCTTGATGTCTATCCGCAATACGCCAAATATCAGGAACAGGTGGAACGCCGCATCCCGCTGGTGCTGGTGACCCCGCGCGAGGAAGTCGAATCCCTCTGAGCTTCCTTTCAGGCGTTGCCTGAAGCTTCGGCAACGGCCCACTCCCGCACCCAAACAGGATAATGCCTTGGGTGGGAGAGTGGGCCGGTGCCGTATCCAGCCGTCAGGCTGGCAAGATCAACGGAACTGATCCGGCACCTCGTTGAGGATGATGGTCTTGGCCTCCAGGTAGGGCCGCAGGCCTTCGATCCCGCCTTCGCGGCCAATGCCAGACTGTTTGAAGCCGCCGAACGCGATGGAGAGGTCGGAGCGGAAGGCGTTGTGCCCCACCGTGCCGGAACGCAGCTGGCGCCCAACGGAATAGGCGCGGTTGGCGTCTTGCGTGAACACCGAAGCGTTGAGTCCGAAATCGCTGTCATTGGCAAGCGCGATGGCATGCGCCTCGTCATCGGCCTTGATCACGCTGACAACAGGGCCGAAGATTTCCTCGCGCGCGATCTTCATCGAATTGTCGACATTGCAGAACACGGTCGGCTCGATGAAATAGCCGCGATTGAGATGGCTGGGGCGTTTGCCCCCGGTAGCCACTGTCGCGCCTTCGGACTTGCCGATCTCGATATAATTTTCCACCCGCTCGCGCTGGCGCTTCATGGCGAGCGGACCCATCTCGGTCGCCTCGTCGAAGGGGTCGCCGACCTTGATCTTGCCGAAAGCGGCCGACACGGCATCGACGAAATCATCGTGCCGCTCGCGCGCAACGATATAGCGGGTGAGCGAGGAACAGACCTGCCCGGTCAGCACGCGCACGCCTTGCGACAGCATTTCGGCCGCTGCCGCCATGTCTGCATCGTCAAGGATGATCGCCGCCGACTTGCCGCCCAGCTCCAGCGTGCAGCGCGCAACGCGCTCGCCGCAGATGGACGCAATGCGCTTGCCGACGGCGGTGGAGCCGGTGAAGGTGATCTTGTCGACGCCCGGATGGCGCACCAGCGCTTCGGATGCCTCGCGTTCCGCGGTCACCACGTTCAGCACGCCTTTGGGCAGGCCCACTTCCTCGGCGATTTCAGCCAGCACCAGCCCTTCACCCGGCGTTTCGGGCGAGGACTTGAGGACAATGGTGCAACCCGAAATCAGCGCCGGAGAAATCTTGTATGCGGCCAGCACCAGCGGCCCGTTCCACGGCACGATGGCGCCCACGACGCCAACCGGCTCATGGGCAAGCAGGCCGATGGCGCTGCCGGGCGAATGCAATGCCTCGTGACGTTCCACCCATTGGAAGGTGTCCGCGAGACTCGCATAATAGTCGAGCGCCCCAGAAATGTTCGGCACCCATGGCGCGGCGACCTGAGTGGTAACTCCCATCTCGGACGTCCAGATGGTGGTGAGCGCAGGGCTGCGTTCGCGCATCTTTTCGGCAAAGGCGCGCATGTAGCCGGCGCGCTCCGCATGGCTCATGCGCGGCCAGGGGCCATTGTCGAAGGCGTCGCGCGCGGCGGCCACCGCGCGGTTGATATCGCTCTCCTGCGCGGCGGCAACGGTGACGAAAGTCTCTTCCGTCGAAGGGGTGACGACGGTGATCGTCTCGTCGCTGGAAGGCGCGACCCATTCCCCGCCAATGAAAAACTTGCCGGGATTCTTGATCATCTCGTCAACCGAAGTCGCCACTGTCACTCTCCATGGTCAAATCTGTCTGGGCGATGTCTATACAACAAACGCAGGCCTGCCTAGCGCGACTTGGTCACCGGTGGCTGATCGTGCGGGTCGGCGAGAAACTGGCGCAGCACGCGATGGAAGTTGGAGATCGCGCGCTCCTGCACCGGGTTGGTCCGCTCGCCCTTGAAGCCGCGCGAATGGAAGCCCTTCTGGACTTCGGGAATATTCACGAAATCCTGCGCGTAGATCAGCGGGAAATTGGCGTCTTCCCAGTCGGTATAATGCTGGCGCACCAGCGGCGGGGCCTTGCCTTCGCCGAACAGTTCCAGCGCCCAGACATCGAAGATGCACTTTTCGGGATCGTCGCCATAGGGGCGCAGGCGATACCACAGCACGCTGTCCACCAGCCCGTGCAGGAAGATGGTGTTGGGGAAGGCGTGCCATGCAAGGCCTGACCGCTCGATATATTCGGGCGTCAACTGGCTGGGCCATTCGATCCCTTCCTCTGCCGCCGCCTTCAGCTGCAATTCGCCCCATTTGGCGAGGACTTCGAGAGGCGGGGTTTCGCTGGAGACATGGTCCTTCAGCGTCTGGATCACTTCCCAGTTGCGCTCGGACAACATCACCTGGAGGTCGCGGCGATATTGTTCGCCCAGATTCTGCACATGCTCCAGCATGGATGGCTCGGGCGCATGCGGCAGGCGGGGCGAACGGGCGATGGGCACCGCACCCTTGTGGTCGTAGAAGGTCTGGGCATGGCGGCCCAGCTCGATGCTGCCGGAATAATCATCGGTAAATTCGAGCAGTTGCGGGTGCGCCTGCTGGACATGATAGAATTCGTTGAAGAAGCCGAGCACGGTCTTCCAGTTCGATTCCATCACGGTCGATTTGTACCAGCGAAAGCGCAGCCGCTCGAACTCGAACTTGTCGAGATAGTCCGGCATCGGCTCAAGGAAATCACGCAGCGGCCCCGCCTTGGGGTCCATGTTAATGAATACGAAGCCGCCCCATGTGTCGCACTGGACAGACGACAGCGCGATGTCTTCGTCCTTGAGGCAATCGGCCCAGTCGAACCTGTCGACGACCTTGATGTTCTCTCCGCTCAGCGCAAACTGCCAGCCGTGGAAGGCGCAGTGGAAATGCTTGATGTTGCCCACCCCTTCGACCAGCCGGCGGCCGCGATGCGGGCAGACATTGTGATGCGCCTCGATCCTGTCGGGCGCGGTGCGGATGACTGCGATCGAATCCTTGCAGATGTCATAGACGACATAATCGCCGACATTGGGAATTTCCTCCTCGCGGCACGCGACCTGCCAGACATGGGGCCACAGCCGCTCGGCCTCAAGGTCGGCGAAATCCTTGTCGAAATAGACTTCCTTGGGAACGAAATCGTCCCGCACCTCGTCGGCAGGGTAACTGGTTGCGCGCGTTGCCATCGGCCTGTCCTCTTGTCCTCGCGCCGAGTCTGCCGGCGTCTCTTGTCGCCTCAAATTTCGCTTGAGGAGACAACTTTGTCAAAGGGGGCGCAGCGTCTTGCGGCTCAGCGCCGCATCATCGTGCTGCGGGCGATGCGGCCCACCAGCATGCGCATCCCGGGATAAGTCGCGCCGGAATAGGTCGACCCTTGCCCAAATCGGGCATGAAGGCGTCGATGCGCCTCGCCCAGCGAATGATAGGGCAGGCTGGGCAGGAGATGGTGCAACGCATGATAGCGCAGGCCGACCGGAGCCCAAAGCTCAGGTAGAAAGCCGGGCGGAGGAACATTGACCGAGTCGAGATATTGCGCGGTCACGCTCATCGGCTCGCCCTCGTTCTGCCACAGATGCGCCACCAGAGTGCGCAACTGGTTCAGGACGGCAGTGCCCGACAGCACCGCCAGCGCGATGAGCAGGGGCCGCCAGCCGATCCATTGCGTGCTCGCCAGCAAGGCGATCGCCCACAGGCTCGCCAGCGTTTCCTGCCAGATCACCATGCGGCGAAAATCGCCTTCGGGCAGGCGGCGGCGAAAGGCCGGATTGATCGAGAGAGCAGAAAACCGTTCCCACACCATGCGGCGAAGCGCCGGAACCACAAGACCCAGCGGCACCAGCACAGCACAGCGCAGGATCAGCGCGACAGGAGCCAGGATCGCGATGAATATGAAGGCCGGCAGGCTCCAGGGCTTCATCAGGGCAAGCGGCAGATATTCGGGGTCTTCCACTGTGCCATAGCGGGTGCGGGCATGGTGCAGCGTGTGGACGCCTTCATACATGAAGGACGGGGTCAGCATCGGAATGCCGACGATGAGATTCCACACCACACGGAAACCAGGCAAGGCGTCGCGGTGGATATGAGTCAGCTCATGGATGAACAGCAGCGCACGATAGAGCGCCAGAGCAGCGACGGCCCCGCAGCCCAGGGCGATGAAAGGCTGCGAGGAGAGGATCGCACCCGCCAGCGCGCCATAGCCGACAAGCGCGCAAGCCAGCATGTCGGGCCAGTAGATTTCAGGCCGGGCGACGGAAATGTCACGTGAGGCCTCGACCGCAAAGCGCAACAGCTCCGCATCGTCGGGAATGGCGCTCTGAGCCTGCTTGCGCGGCGCGGGCTGAAAGGAGTCATGAGCAGTCATCGATTGGGCCTGCACTGGAGCTTGTCCGGCATCCGCGCATGGCGGCCGCTTGACAGGCGGACATAAGAAATCGCAGTGCTTTGCACTCCTTGCAGAAAAGGCGTCATTGCAATGGCCACAGACCTAGTCATTTCGCCGGTTTCCGGCAAGCGCGACCTCAATCAGTTTATCGATCTCGCTTATCGGCTGAATGCAAATGACCCGAACTGGGTGCCCTATATCCGCGCCGAGATGGTGGAACTGCTGAGCCCCGGCAAGAATCCCTTTTTCGAACATGCCACGGTGCAATTCTTCCTTGCGCGCCGCGCAGGCCGCGTGGTGGGCCGGATTTCCGCCCATATCGATCATCTGGCGCTGGCCATGCCGACAGAACAGGGCATGGGTCCAGGCACTGGCAACTGGGGCCTGCTGGAAGCGGAAGACGAGGCGACGGCCGGGGCGCTCATCGCGCGCGCCGAAAACTGGCTGCGCGAACAGGGCATGACCCGGGTTCTGGCACCGATCAGCATGTCGATCTGGGAAGAACCGGGCCTGCTGGTGAAGGGACACGACCACCCCCCGACCATCATGATGGGCCATGCTCCGCCTCATTATCAGGGCTGGATCGAAGGCGACGGCTACACCACCGCCAAGCGGCTTTTGACCTATGATCTCGATATCACGACACAGTTCCCTCCGCTGATCCAGCGCATCGTGCAATCGGGAGAGAAGAACGCCCGGATCAAGGTGCGCACGGTCAACCTTGAGCGCTATCACGAAGAAGCGGCAATCATCCTTCACATATTAAACGATGCCTGGTCGGATAATTGGGGTTTCGTGCCCTTCACCGAAACCGAGATCGCCTATACCGCCAAGAAGCTGAGGCCGCTGGTGCGCGAGGATCTGATCCGCATCGCCGAATATGACGGCGAGCCGGTGGCCTTCATGATGACCCTGCCCGACGTCAATTACATGATCCGCAAGATCCGCGGCAAGCTGCTGCCCTTCGGATGGGCAAAGCTGCTGTGGTGGCTGAGAAAGCCGAAACATTGCGACATGCGGGTGCCGTTGATGGGGGTGCTCAAGAAACTGCAATCCTCGCGCATGGCCAGCCAGCTCGCCTTCATGATGATCGAATATATCCGCCGCGATGCCATCGCGCATTACAGCTCGAGGCGTGGCGAGATCGGCTGGATCCTTGAAGACAATCAGGGCATGGTCGCTATCGCAGACGCCATCGGCAGCAAGGTCAACAAGGAATACCGCATCTACGAAAAGACACTGTAGAGGCGTGACATTTCAGGCCAAAGGCGGCATGGCCGAGAGCTGTTCGACCAATGGGGGGCGACCGAACGCATGACCCGCAAATATTTCGGCACGGATGGCATACGCGGCCGCGCCAATGACGGTATCCTCACCGCTGATCTCGCCATGAAAGTTGGCCAGGCGGCAGGCACCCATTTCCTGCGCGGCGACCATCGCCATCGCGTCGTTATCGGCAAGGATACGCGGCTTTCGGGCTATATGATGGAAAATGCGCTGGTGGCGGGCTTTACCAGCGTGGGCATGGATGTGGTGATGACCGGCCCGCTGCCCACACCCGCCATTGCCCTGCTGACCCGCGAAATGCGGGCCGATCTCGGCGTGATGATCTCGGCCAGCCATAATGGCTTTGCCGATAATGGCATCAAGCTGTTCGGGCCGGACGGCTTCAAGCTGTCGGATGCCGACGAAGTGGCGATCGAGGCAGCGCTGGAAAGCAGCCCTGCGCTGGCGCAAGGCGCCGATGTCGGCCGGGCGCGCCGGATCGACGATGCGCGAGGGCGCTATATCCACGCGGTCAAGGCCTCGGTGGCCGACGATATCCGCTTCGACGGGCTGAAGGTGGTGGTCGATTGCGCGCATGGCGCAGCCTATACCGTTGCCCCTTCTGCCATCTGGGAACTGGGGGCGGAAGTCTCCACCCTGGGCGTCACACCAGACGGGCTCAACATCAATGCGGGTGTGGGCTCAACCAGCCTTGGTGCGCTCAAGGCGAAAGTGGTCGAAGAGGGCGCCGATATCGGCATTGCGCTGGATGGCGATGCCGACCGGCTGATCGTGATCGACGAGAAGGGCCAGACGGTCGATGGCGACCAGATCATGGCGCTGATCGGCAGCCAATGGGCCGCATCGGGCCAATTGCGCGGTGGTGGCGTGGTGGCCACCGTCATGTCCAATCTAGGCCTCGAACGCTATCTAGGCGCGCTCGGTCTCGATCTGGTGCGAGCCAGGGTGGGCGACCGCCATGTGCTCGAAGCGATGCGCGCGGGCGGCTATAATGTGGGCGGCGAACAATCGGGCCACATGATCCTGCTCGATCATGCCACCACCGGCGACGGCACGATCGCCGCCCTTCAGGTGCTGGCCGCGCTGGTGCGCTCTGGCAAACGGGCAAGCGAGCTGCTGCACCTGTTCGACCCGGTGCCGCAATTGCTGCGCAATGTCCGCTACAAAGGCGGAAAGCCGCTGGAAAATGACTCGGTGCGCAAGGTTATCGCCGAAATGGAAAATGCACTTTCCGGCAGAGGACGCCTGGTCATCCGCCCCTCGGGCACCGAACCGGTCATCCGGGTCATGGCGGAAGGCGATGATGAAGCACAGGTGACACAGGCCGTAGACGCCATTTGCGGCGCGGTGGAGGCTGCGGTTTGAGCGAGAAGCACCCCCCGCGCATCCTGGTTATCGCTGGTTCCGATTCATCGGGCGGCGCAGGCATTCAGGCCGATATCAAGACCATCACCATGCTGGGCGGCTATGCCATGACCGCGATCACCGCGCTGACCGCGCAGAACAGCCTTGGCGTGCAGGCGATCCGCCAGATCGATGGAGAGTTCATCCTCGAACAGATTGCCTCATGCGTCGAAGACATCGGCTGCGATGCGATAAAGATCGGGATGCTGGGCACCGAAGACGTTGTCAGGCACGTTGCCGCAGCGCTGGTCGTCCAGCCCGAAATCGCCGCGCGGTCAAAGCTCGGCTTTGCTTCCAGGCCAAAGCCTCCGGGCCTGGAGCGCTTTCCGATCGTTCTCGACCCGGTGATGGTCGCCACCTCGGGGTCATTGCTGACCGGCACCGCCGCAATCGAAGAGATGAAGGCGCGCCTGTTCCCGATCGCCACGCTGCTTACACCCAACCTTCCGGAATTGGGCGTTCTGACCGATAGCGAACCGCAGAGCGTCGAGGAGATGCAGCGCGCGGCGGCTGCGCTGGCTTCGCGCTATCAGGTGCCCGTACTGGCCAAGGGCGGTCATATCACCGGGAACCGGATGGTTGATCTGCTGGTGGAGCCAGATGGTCACACGCTTGCCTTCGAAGGAACCCGCATCGACACCCCGCACACCCACGGCACGGGCTGCACCCTGTCCAGCGCGATCGCAACCGGTCTGGGCAAGGGCCTGCCCCTGCCCGAGGCGGTAGACCGGGCGCGGCTGTTCGTCCGCTCG
>CAZWEY010000002.1:0-52345 GCA_964632055.1 uncultured Sphingomonadaceae bacterium | reverse complement strand
AAAGTGGCCATCGCATGCCGCAAGGAACTGCCTGAAGCTTTCGAAAGACTGGCCTTTTCGCATGGGCTTGAAGCCTGGATGCAGGCCGTTTTCGCCTGCAACGCCTATGTCGATGAACAAGCGCCATGGGCCTTGCGCAAAACCGACCCGGAAAGAATGCGTCGTGTTCTTGCAACTCTTTGCGCCGCGATCCGCGATCTGGCAATTGCGGTTGCGCCGGTCATCCCGCGGGCCAGCGCCCGGATCTGTGATTCTCTGTGCATCCCCGGTGATAGGCGCGATCATGCTGCTCTTGCCTCAACGGGGATCATGGATGAGGTGAGGGTAGACAATCCTGCCCCAGCTTTCCCCCGTCTAGAGGTGCCGGGTGAGGCGGGCTGATGCTGATCGATTCCCATTGCCACCTGCAATATAAGGGGCTGGTTGAAGATCAGGCAGCAGTCCTTGCGCGCGCAAGGCAGGCGGGGATTGGCGGCTTTCTGAATATATCCACCCGCAAGAGCGAATGGGACGCGGTGATCGCCACGGCTGAGCGTGAAAGCGATGTCTGGGCCAGCGTTGGCATTCATCCTCATGAGGCCGATGCCCATGAGGGGATGGACAAGGCGAGCCTGCTCGATGCCGCCCGTCACCCTAGCGTGATCGCGATCGGGGAGACGGGCCTTGATTATTATTACGACAAATCCGATCGCGCGGTGCAACAGCGCCTGTTTCGACTACATATCGAAGTTGCGCGAGAGACTGGACTTCCGCTGATCGTGCACACCCGCGATGCAGAAGAGGATACAGCCAGGATTCTCTCGCATGAGATGGGGAAGGGCATATTTCCAGGCCTGATCCATTGCTTCACGGCTTCTGCAGACTTTGCCCGCACCGTGCTCGATCTGGGGTTGAGCATCTCCCTTTCGGGTATTGTAACCTTCAAGAATGCCAATGACTTGCAGGAGGTTGCAAAGTCCATTCCTGAAGACAGGCTGCTGGTGGAAACGGACGCGCCGTTCCTCGCACCCGTTCCCCATCGCGGAAAAGTCTGCGAGCCTGCCTTTACAGCTGATACAGCCGGTTTCGTCGCATGTTTGCGGGGCGTCTCGGCCGAAGAAATGGCTAGGTCCACAACCCAGAATTTCCGTCGCCTGTTCGCAAAGGCCGGGTTGTGAAGCTGCTGATGCTCGGGTCCGGCACTTCGGGCGGTGTTCCGAGGGTAGGGGGCGACTGGGGAGAATGCGACCCTAACGAGCCGCGCAACCGGCGTTCGCGGGTTTCCATAGTGGTCGAAAGCTGCTCCGGGGCAAGGTTGCTGGTCGACACCTCGCCGGATCTGCGACAGCAATTGCTCGACCGCTCTATCGACAGGATCGATGCGGTTTTCTGGACTCATGACCACGCCGATCATTGTCATGGCATCGATGATCTGCGCGCCCTGCGCTATGGCCGCAGCGCTCCGCTTCCCGGCTATGCGGCGAGCGAGACGGTGCGACGGCTGCGCCAGCGTTTTGGTTATATATTTGCCGGCCAGGATGGCTATCCGACCATTGTCACGCTCGATACGCTCGACCGGCTGAGATTGCTGGCTGGTTTCGGTATTGGCTGGTGTCAGATGCCGCATGGCCCGATGGAAAGCACGGGATACAGATTTGAAGCTGATGGCAAGTCTATCAGCTATGCGACTGATTTTGCTTCTGCAACGCCTGAAATGCTAGACCTGTTCGATCACACCGACATACTTGTCGTGGATTGCCTGAGGCGCAAGCCGCATCCGACGCACACACATCTCGCGGCAGCCCTTGAACTTGGTAGCGCCTGTCACGCCCGGCAGATCGTGCTGACTCATCTCGACAAGAGCCTTGATTACCGAATGCTCTCCGAAGAAACTCCTGCCAATGTCCATGTCGGATATGATGGTCTGGAGTTAGAAGCATGAATGAGACGCCATGGCTTGCAATCGTCACGCTGTCTCTCGTCCTGATCCTGCCTTTATCAGCTCTCCTGCAGCGCAAGCTGCCGGTGAAGCGCTGGGTCGCACTGATATCCTCCTGGATCGTATTATTCGCTGTTGCAGCTCTGGTATTCACGCAGATCGGGTTTCAATGAAACTCACGCCACCCCAAGATTATTTAACATAATATATATTATCATCCTCACATGACCGATCAGATCAACCGCCTCCTCGCCATCATGGCGCATCTGCGCGACCCGGCTAAAGGTTGCGAATGGGATCGTGCGCAGGATTTTGCTTCCATTGCGCCTTACACAATCGAAGAAGCTTATGAAGTGGCCGATGCCATAGCGCGCAGTGACATGGCCGACCTGCGCGAGGAACTGGGAGATTTGCTGCTTCAGGTGGTCTTTCATGCGCGCATGGCCGAGGAAGCGGGATATTTTGATTTCCAGGATGTTGCCCGGTCCATCTGCGACAAGATGGAGGCGCGGCACCCCCATATTTTCGGCTCGGACAGCCCGATGCAGGATCGCTCGACGCGCTGGGAAAGCATAAAGGCACAGGAGCGCGTGGCAAAGGGAGCCACAAGCAGCATGGACGGCATTGCCAATGCTCTGCCAGCGCTTCTGCGTGCCGAGAAAATTCAGAAACGGGCTGCGCGTGACGGGTTCGACTGGCCTGACCGCCAGGGCCCAGCCGACAAGCTGGAGGAAGAAGTGCTCGAACTGGCAGAAGCATCTCCGGAAGACCGCATGGAAGAAGCGGGCGATTTGCTGTTTGCTGCCGTCAATCTGGTGCGCGCCTATGGCATTGCCCCGGAAGACGCCCTGCGCGCCGCCAATGACAAGTTTGCTCGACGCTATCGTGCGATGGAAAGCCTTGCCAGAGGAGGCTTTGCATCCATGACGCTCGACCAGCAGGAAGAATTATGGCTCGCGGTCAAATCCGCCGAGCGCGGCGAAACGCCCTGATTCCCTTGCCGTGAGACGCACCTCGATACGCAGGTGCGGTTCGCCGTCCACATCTTCCGGGTGTTCTGACAATACATCGCCATGGGCATGCAACCATGCGATCAAATGGCCCTGCTCCATCGGCAGAACAAGGCTGTGGGTCTGGGCACCCTCGGTCAGTAATCCATCAAGGCGATGCAGAAGGGCATCCACCCCCTCCCCCGTCAGCGCAGATATAGGCACGATATCAGGAGAGCCACCGGACAAGGCCTCAAGCTCGCGTCGCCTGTTTTCGTCGACGAGATCCCACTTGTTCCAAGCTTCGAGCATGGGGATGGAGCTTTGCCCCCCTTCCCCATCGACGACGCCAAGATCGCGAAGCACATCAAGCACTTGCCCCTTTTGCTGCGCACTTGCCGGATTGGCGATATCGCGCACATGGACAATGATATCGGCCGCCGTCACCTCTTCCAGCGTGGCCCGAAATGCCGCAACAAGCTGGGTCGGCAGGTCCGAGATGAACCCCACCGTATCGGAAAGGATGACCTTCTCGACCCCTGGCAGCCTAATGGCCCGCATGGTGGGGTCGAGCGTGGCGAAGAGCAGATCTTCCGCCATGACGTCAGATCCGGTCAATTTGTTGAAAAGCGTTGATTTTCCTGCATTGGTATAGCCCACAAGGGCAATGACCGGCCATGGGGCCTTGCCCCGCCTTTCCCGGTGCAATGCGCGTGTCCGCCGAACCTGCTCCAGTTCCTTGCGCAGCCTGCCCATACGGGCGCGGATCATCCGGCGGTCAGCTTCGATCTGTGTTTCACCGGGACCGCCCAGAAAGCCGAAACCACCGCGTTGCCGTTCCAGGTGAGTCCAGCTGCGCACCAGCCGGCTTTGCTGATAATCGAGATGAGCCAGCTCGACCTGAAGCCGGCCCTCGGCTGTGGCGGCCCGCTCTCCGAAGATTTCGAGGATCAGCCCGGTCCGGTCGATGACCTTGCGCT
This sequence comes from uncultured Sphingomonadaceae bacterium, assembly GCA_964632055.1. GTDB lineage: Bacteria > Pseudomonadota > Alphaproteobacteria > Sphingomonadales > Sphingomonadaceae > CANJYE01. Next base: position 48,458 of record CAZWEY010000002.1, on the reverse strand, counting down.
TCAGCCGATCTTCCAGATTGCGCTGCTGAATGGCAGAGAGGCTGCCATCGACAATAACAAGATCGGCCTCTTCCATCTCGCAAGATGCGCCGATCCGCTGTATCTGCCCTTCCCCGAACAATGTTCCGGGTCGGACCGCCCGCACCGGCAGTATGTAACTTTCGGCTACCACCAGCCCGATCGCCAGCGCCAGATTGCATGCTTCCTCTAGCCGCGCTTCCGGATCTTCGGAGCGGCGTTGCCCGCGAATGTCGGGGCATATGACGATGGCCCGCGCCCCGCGCGTGACCTCGTCATCCAGTTCGGTCGAAAAGCTCAGGCGTCCTCGCTGTCTTCTTCCCAGTCTCCGCTCAGATCGACCGGTGATGCCGGTTGAATGGTGGAGACGGCATGCTTGTAGGCAAGCTGCACATAGCCCTCACGTTCCAGCAGCATGCAGAACAGGTCGAAAGCGGCAATGCGACCCTGCAACATGACACCGTTTACCAGGAACATGGTGACTGAAACGCCCTCGTCCCTGACGCTGGTGAGGAAAACATCCTGCAGCAGGCGTTGCTTGCGATTGCCCTCACCAGCTGCAAACTGGTCTACATCCATTGGCTGGCTGGGCATGATCGTTGAAATAGCGTGCTTGTAGACCAGTTGCGACTGGCCGTCGCGACGCAGCAGCACAGAGAAATTGTCAAACCAAGTGACGATACCCTGCAGCTTTACACCCTTGACCAGGAACATTGTCACAGGGGTCTTGTTGCGACGAAGCAGGTTGAGGAAGGCATCCTGGAGATTTTGCCCTTTGCTCTGCGCTTTGCTTGCGGTTGCCGGCGCTTCGGTCGGTTCGGTTGCGGGTTTGGGGCGTGCGCTGAGCGTCTTACCTGTGGCCATGTTGCTGACTCCTTGTTGTTGGCGGACTATCCGCTTGCTGGCTGGTGCATCGGGCAAAGCCCCTCACCAACCGGATTCCTGACATAGTAATAAGGCTTCCGCCCTCATTGTTAAACCCCCATTTTGTGCGATGCAGCAATTCACAACTATTCCTCTTCGATCTTTTCAGACAATCCCAGAGACTTGATCTTTCGATGAAGGGCCGAACGCTCCATCCCGATGAAGCTGGCTGTTTTCGAGATATTGCCGGAAAACCTCCTGATCTGAACCTTCAGATATTCGCGTTCGAAGCTTTCTCTTGCCATTCGCAAAGGGACGCCCATGAGAGCATTGATGCTTGCTGCATCGTCATCTGACCGTCCGATCAGTTCCGGCGGCAGCAAATCCACATCGATACGGGCAAGCCTGTCATGCGGAGTAAGGATAATCGTTCGTTCGACCATATTGCGCAGCTGACGGACATTGCCGGGCCAGTCATGGGCCTGAAGCACAGCCATCGCATCCTGGCTGATTTCAGGGGTCGGGATGGATTGTTCTGCGGCAAAGCGTGTGAAGAAGTGCTGCACAAGCGAGAGGATATCCTCTCGCCGTTCGCAAAGCGGCGGAACGCTGACCGGGACGACATTGAGGCGGTAGAACAGATCCTCGCGAAAGCGGTGCTCGGCCACTTCCGTCTCCAGATCGCGTGAGGAAGACGATACCACCCTGACATCGACGCCAATCTGTCTGTGGCCTCCGACCCGAACGAAGCTTTGCTCGGTAAGCACCCGCAGAATGCGGGCCTGTGTGCTTTCAGGCATATCGGCGATTTCGTCGAGATAGAGCGTGCCGCCATCGGCCATTTCGAGCAAGCCGGCACGGACAAGCTGTCCATCCGCTTCTTCTCCGAACAATTCCTGTTCGAAGCGCTCGGGCGTGATGCGAGCGGAATTGACCGAGACAAATGCCTTCTCGGATCTTGGGCTCCATCCGTGCAGCAATCGTGCAGCCACTTCCTTGCCCACGCCGGCCGGGCCGGTGATCATGACCCGGCTGCCGGTTCCGGCCACTCGCTTGAGAGTAGCCCTGACCGCGTTGATAGAAGCACTGTTGCCGGTAAATTCGGCATATTCGCCTGCGCCCTGGCGCAAGCGGGCATTTTCCCGGCGCAGGCTTTCCGTTTCGGTCGCCCGCTCGACCATCAGCAAAAGCCGCTCCGCCTCGAACGGCTTTTCGATGAAATCGACAGCCCCCCGGCTTACCGCAGCAACCGCTGTCTCGATATTTCCATGTCCGGAGAAGATGATCACCGGTAGGTCGGGCTCTCGCTTCTTGATTTCGTCGAGAACTTCAAGTCCGTCCATCGCGCTGCCGTGAAGCCATACATCGAGCAATACGAGGCTCGGTCGCTTCCTGTCGATTTCCTCAAGCGCATCCGTGCTGTTTGCAGCCGTGCGGCAGGCATAGCCTTCATCCTCAAGCACGCCGGCAACCAGTTCGCGAATGTCTCGCTCATCATCGACGATCAGTATGTCGAGCGCCATCAGACGATCTCCAAGCATGCATTTTTCATGCCGCAGCCTCTTCGATACTATCGGGATTACGCGCAAAGCGCACTGTCACCGTGGTTCCGCCGCCCGGCGCATTGGCGAAACTCATGTCTCCGCCATGCTCTTCGACAATCTTGTTGACGATAGCCAGGCCAAGGCCGGTGCCTTTTTCGCGCGTGGTGACATAAGGCTCGATGATCCGGTCGCGATCGACCGGAAGGCCGATGCCGTTATCGGTAATGCAAACAACGAAATGCTCGTCAGTCGCTCCCATCTCGACAGAGATACGGCCGCGAGACTCGCTTTGCTCTTCCTGAGTGCGTGTTTCTATGGCCTCGGCCGCATTCTTGAGCAGGTTTGTCATGACCTGAGCAAATTGATGCCTGTCGCATGCGATCGTGCTGGCCAGGTCATCTTGAGCAGATATCGTATAATATATTTCCGGCTTTGCGACCTCTTGCAGAAAGACGGCCTGCCTGACGAGATCGACCGCGTCCTCGTTCCTGAAAACCGGTTTGGGCAGACGGGCAAAGGAGGAAAATTCATCAACCATGCGCCGCAAATCGCCAACCTGACGGATGATTGTGTTGGTCAGATCGTCGAACAACTCGCCATCCAGTTCGATCTGTTTGCGATAGCGGCGCTTCAGCCTTTCAGTGGCAAGCTGGATTGGTGTCAGAGGGTTCTTGATCTCGTGGGCAATACGCCGGGCAACATCCGACCAGGCTGCCTGTCTTTGATTGAGAATCTGGCGGGTAATATCCTCGAAAGTTATGACATAACCTGCAGCAGCCGGAGCGACCTTCACTGCCAGGGTCAGCAATTCGCCATCCTTGCCATGCTGGACGATACCGGCGCCTTCTCCTGCGCCGACCATGCTCCATAATTGCGGGGCCACATCGATCAGCGCAAGCCCGACCGGGGTTTCTCCCGCGATCCCCAGCATGAGGTTCTGGGCGGAGGAATTCATCAGCAGGATCGTTCCTTCCCTGTCGACCGAGACAATGCCTGCGCTGAGCGATTCCAGCACCGCCTCGATGAAACTGCGCCGTTCCTCCATCTGACGATTGGCCAGCACAAGAGCGGTGGTCTGCTGCTCGATTTGCGAGGTCATCCGGTTGAATGCGCGGTTCAGCATGCCGATCTCGTCGGCGCCTGTTCGACCGGCTACTCTCTGGCCGAAATCGCCACTGCCAACGCGCCGGGCTGCTCCGACAAGATCGGTCAGCGGCTGAACCTGGCGATCGGCAAATCGCAGGGCAAACCATACTGCGAAAGATACCAGAGCAAGGGATGCGAAAAACAGGGCCAGGTGAAAACGCAATTGCAGCGTGCGCGCCCTGCTGGTCAGGATGGCATAGGCTCTGCGCACGCTTTGCGCGCGCTCCCACTGGCTGAGGGCCAGGGCATCAGAACTGCGTGCTGCATAGAGATATATCCCGGCACGCCGGTCGATTGCGGTAAAGGCCTCGATCCGGTTGGCGCTGGCCGTGACAACCACTGTCTGTCCCGCGTCGATTTTACGCAAGGTCTCACGACTGATCCGCTTGCGACTGTCCCCTTCGTCCGGATCGACGATGGCCGCTGTGCGCAGCAAACCGTCCTCGCCCTTTTGCAGAATGGAGGATTCGTTCAGCTTGCGGCCAACGACCTGGTAGGAATAGCCTTCCGCAAAATCCGGGCTGAGAATGGATGTCTGGGCGAGATAGGAACGTAGGTCGCCTGCCATGGTCACGGTTTCATTGCCCACGTCGCGCAGGTTCTGTTCGTAATAGCCACGGGCTAGCTTGTTTGCATTTTCCAGCATTCCGCGCGAATTGTCTGAAAACCAGAATTCGATGCCGGAGCGAAACAGACTTGCTGCAAATATGACGACCAGCAAGGTTGGCACGGCAGCCACAAGAGAGAAGAAAAACACGATGCGCACATGCATCCGCGCCGTGCTATGGGCGGCGCGCCGCAGGGCAAGGCGCCGGCCCAGCAACACCAGCAAGGCCATTGCCGGGACAAGCGTCCCGATGAGAAGCGCTGCGGCCCTGCCCGATGGCATCAGCGTGTCCTGTTCTGCCGCATCGAGAATAGATACGACAGCAAGGCCAAGCATGATCGCCAGGGCTATGCCAGCACCGATTTCCAGGGTCTGGATGAAATTGGCACGCCTGCCCGACACCAATAATTTGCGCAGCCAACGCGGACGCGGTCTGTCAAAAAATGTTTGCAAGCGCGACATAGTTGCCAAGTTACAACAGTAGTGTGGCCATAAAGCAAGCCTCCTGCGACCTGCTCACCGGCTCATACCTATTTCAGTCAATGCACAGTCAATTTCGGGCTGGCCTGCATTCCCGATCACCTGCGTTCAGGCAGGATGCGCGAAGTGATCGGGATCTACGTCCAGCTCCCCCAGGCGCTTGCGCAAAGTGTTACGGTTGATGCCAAGCAGCTGGGCGGCGCGAAGCTGGTTTCCGCCGGTCTGTTTAAGGGCATATTCGAACAAGGGGCGTTCGAAGGCCGCAAGGGCGCTGTGATAAAGGGTGCCTCCTGCCGGAGATGCATGAACCAGCCAGCCTTCCAGAGCAGAGGCGAAATCCGCCTGGCTTGCCTGATCTGATGTGTGCTCTCCACCAGCTTGTAGCATGGAAGACACCGTTGCCAGATCGATGGTCTCTTCCCGTGAGAGGGCCGCGAGCCTGTAAACGAAATTGCGCAACTCCCTAACATTACCCCGCCATGGTTGCCTCGACAGAAGCTGGCCTGCCTGCGTGTCGAGCTGGCGCCTCGGCAGCCCCTCTTCCACGGCTTGCGCCAGAAAATGGCGGGCAAGCGGTTCGATGTCATCGGAGCGTTCTCGCAAGGGCGGTAATTGTATGGGCACGACATTCAGGCGGTAATAGAGGTCCTCCCGGAACGAGCCGGATGCAATCAATGGCTCGAGATCCTTGTTGGTGGCCGCGACGATCCGCACATCGATCGCGATTTCCTCGCTGCCTCCTACTCTGCGGATACGGCCGGACTGCAGGGCGCGCAGCAGCCGGGTCTGGGCCTCGATCGGCATGTCGCCGATTTCGTCGAGAAAAAGCGTGCCGCCATTGGCTTGCTCGAACTTGCCGAAACTGCGCGCCACGGCGCCCGTGAAAGAGCCTTTCTCGTGGCCGAACAACTCGCTTTCGATCAGTTCGCGAGGAATGGCAGCAGCATTGACCGCCACGAAAGGCCCGGTGCGGCGATGACCAAGCTGATGGATTGCTTCGGCGACCAGCTCCTTGCCGGTGCCGGATTCGCCCAGAATCAGCACGGTCAGATCATTGCGCAAGACACGGGTGATCATCCGATAGACCCCCTGCATGGCCTGGCTGCGTCCCACCAGAGGCATGCCATCATCGCTGCCTTGCTCAGGCATGGGGGCGGATGTTCGGGCAGCAATCGCCTGCCCAACCGCACGCACCAGCTCGTCAAGATCGAAAGGTTTTGGGAAATATTCGAAGGCCAGCGCCTCACTCGCTCTCACGGCCGTATCCAGAGTGTTCTGAGCGGAAAGCACGATGATCGGCATGTCGGGATGGGCTGCATGGACATCGGGCAGGCGCTCGATGCCATCGCCATCGGCGAGCATCACATCGGTCAGCATGGCGTCATAGCTCGAGGTCGCCAGCAATCTGTCGCGACTGGCCAGGCTATCGCATCCATCCACCGCATAGCCTTCGGCTTCCAGAGCGGTCTTGATGACCAGGGCGATGGCCGCATCATCTTCGACCAGCAGAATTTTCTCTGTCATGCTTTTTCCCCTCGCCGCGCGGTTCCGTGCTCGGCCTGCGGGGCCATGGGCAGGTTGATCGAAAAATGGGTCCATCCGCCATCGGCATCGCGCTCGTGGCTGATTCTCCCGTTCATGTCGCGCACCAGCTTCTTGACCAGCGCCAGACCAAGCCCCTGGCCATTCTTCTTGCTGGTCACGAAGGGCTCGAAAATATGTTCGGCAAAAGCTGGGTCGACGCCCGGCCCATTGTCGCTGACCCTGATTTCGATGGGCAGCTTTATCGGCCTGCCGAAGCGCAAGGCATTCATCACAAAGCCGCTGACAAAGCGCGTGCGCAGAACGATCTGTGGTTCACTCTGCGCTTTGCAGGCATCGCGCGCATTGGAAATGAGATTGATCAGCACCTGAACCAGAGCATCGGCATTGCCCAGCACAGGTGGAAGTGACGGGTCGAATTCCTCGCTCAACTGCACGCCTTCATCACCTGCAGCTTCCAGAATGCTGCGGGCACGCCGGATCACCTCATGCAGGTTGCAAGGCGCGACCGGCTCCTGCCTCTCGCGGCCCAGTGACTGCATCCGGTCGACCAGCTTGGCGATCCGGTCCACCTCGTCGGCGATCAGAGTGGTCATCGCCTGTTCCGCGTCGCCTGCGCGCCGCGCCAGCAATTGCGCTGCGCCCCTGATGGCCGAGAGCGGATTCTTGATTTCATGTGCCAGGATCGCAGGCGCGCGCAGTGCCGCGCTTTCGTCATTCTCCAACCCTGCTGTGTGTCCGCTGGGTTGCAGAGTGAGAAGCTGCCAGCCCTGCGCGCCGGTAACTGGGGAGAGTGTCAGGTCATATGCCCGTGAAGGCATTTGAGCCGTGCGGATCGAGACGGAATGGGCGGATAGTTGCGCATCGCCTTGCTCCAGCCATTCAACAATTCGTGTTTCGGCAAAATCGAATATCTCGACGACCGGCTTGCCAGTGATCCGCTTGGCACTGACTCCTATCAGGGCCTCTGCCGCCGGATTGACACTGTCGATGATCAACTCCGGACTAATCTGCACCACCGCCACGCCGAGGCTGGCGATCTGGCGCCCGGCATCAGGCGCAGCCCCGCTCACGCTGCGCACAGCCTTTCCTGCGGCTCGAAAAAGCGGGCCAGTTCGCTGCGCACCTGCACAGGATCTTCGATGAAATTGACCTGGTTGCGAAACTCTGCCGAGCCTTGCATTCCTTTGGTATACCAGCCCAGATGCTTGCGTGCGACCTTTACCCCGACAGCGATACCATAATGATCGAGCATGGCATCGTAATGTTCGCGCACCAGCGCATATTGCTCTGCCATGCCGGGGGCAGCAAGCATATCGCCGGTGCGCCACCAATGCATGACCTGTCCAAGCAGCCAGGGCTTGCCATAAGCGCCGCGCCCGATCATCACCCCGTCAGCCCCGCTTTGCTCCAGCGCAGTCGCGGCATCTTTCATCGAACAAATATCGCCATTGACGATGACAGGCAGCGATACCGCGTGCTTGACCTTGCTGACAAAACCCCAGTCGGCCGATCCCTTGTACATCTGGTTGCGGGTGCGACCATGGACCGTGATGAGCTTCGCGCCCAGATCTTCGGCAATACGGGCCAGTTCCGGTGCGTTGAGCGAGCCATGGTCCCAGCCCATGCGCATCTTCACTGTTACCGGCACCGAAACGGCCTTCACCGTAGCATCGATCAGGCTGGCGGCCAGCGGCAGGTCGCGCATCAGGGCGGAGCCGGCATCGCCATTCACCACCTTCTTCACCGGGCACCCCATATTGATGTCGATGATCGCTGCGCCCCGTCCCTCGTTGAGCTTGGCGGCCTCGGCCATCTCCGATGGATTGCAGCCCGCCAGCTGAACCGACACCGGTTCTTCCACCGGGTGCCAGGCTGCCTTTTGCAGCGATTGACGCGTTTCTCGGATCATCGCTGGAGATGCGATCATCTCGGTAACATTGAGACCGGAGCCATAGCGCCGCACCAGCCTGCGGAACGGCATGTCGGTCACTCCGGTCATCGGGGCCAGAATGACCGGGCACTCGACCCGGATAGAGCCAATTTCAATCGGCTTCAGGGCCGGAGGTGGAGGAAGTTCGCTCATGATCCGCATGGTGCCTAAAAAACAGGCAGCGCATAGTGGATTGCGATGGGGACGGCAAGCGATTACCGGTCAGGCTATGGCCAACAGCCCCTCCCCCGCCCATCCGGGTTTTGCCGCAGTGGTGGTCGCTGCCGGAAGCGGCAGTCGCGCTGGCGGTGATGTTCCCAAGCAATTTGCTCTCTGGCGCGGCGCCCCGTTGCTGCGCCATTCGGTCGAGGGCCTGCTTGGCGCCGGGGCGAAAAGGGTCGTGGTGGCAACAGGAGCCGGACAGCATGAGCAGGCGGCTGCCGCTCTGGAAGGGCTGGCCATGGTCGAGATTGTAACCGGCGGCCAGACCCGGCAACAATCGGTGCGCGCCGGACTGGAAGCGCTGGCTGCCCTTTCTCCTTCCAATGTGCTGATCCATGATGCGGCGAGGCCTGTCATCGTGCCATCGGTGATTGAACGCCTGCTGGGCGAATTGGCCACAGGGCCTGGTGCCATTCCTGTGCTGCCATCGATTGACAGCATGGTTCTCGCTGAAGATGGCGCAATGGCTGGCAAGGCTGATCGCGAGGTCCTGCGCCGGGTTCAGACCCCTCAGGCCTTCCATTTTGATGCCATCCTGGCTGCCCATCGCGCATGGAGCGGCCCTGCAGATGCGGGCGACGATGCGCAGGTGGCTCATGCCGCCGGCATCCCGGTCGCTCTGGTTGAAGGAGACGAAGCCATGCGCAAGATCACCTTTGCCCAGGATCTTGCACATCCGCCTGCGCCTGTGCGCAGCGGCACGGGCTATGATGTGCACCGTTTGGTCGAAGGAGAGCCCCTGTGGCTATGCGGGGTAAGGATCGAACACTCCAAGGGCCTTTCCGGCCACAGCGATGCCGATGTGGCGATCCATGCTTTGGTCGATGCTTTGCTGGGGGCGATCGGGGATGGCGACATTGGCAGCCATTTTCCGCCGTCCGACCCGCAATGGAAAGGGGCGTCGTCCGACCGTTTTCTGTCTCATGCAGCCCGGCTTGTCGCTCAGGCAGGCTATGACATCGGCAATGTCGATGTCACCATTATCTGCGAAGCGCCGCGCATCGGCCCTTACCGCGAGGCCATGCGCACAAGCCTTGCCCGCATCATGGGTGTTGACACGCAAGTAGTAAGCGTCAAGGCGACCACCACCGAGGGCCTTGGCTTTACCGGCCGGGGCGAAGGCATCGCGGCGCAGGCCATTGCCAATGTCGTGCACCGCAACTGAAGGGAAGGCTCAAGATCCATGGCCCTGTCAAAAACCGTCCCTGCCCTGCTGATGATGGCCGCATCGACCCAGACCCAGCTCGCATATGCACAGACCTCTGCTCCTGCCAAACCTTGTGTGAGCGAACAGGAAGTCTCTGCCCTGCTTATCTATGCCGCTCCCAGCCTGATCCAGGGGGTATCGCTGCGCTGCGAGAAAAACCTTGCGGCCAATGGCTTTCTTGCAACACAGGGCGGCGCTCTGGCCGGGCGCTTTTCCGAGAGGCAGGCGCAGGTCTGGCCTGCAGCCAAGAGAGCATTGTTCAAGCTGGTCGACAAGCCCGATCAGGCCAATCTCATCAGACAGATGCCTGACGAGGTTGTTCGCCCTCTATTCGGCCCCGTGGTCAGCCAGATGATCGTGCGCGATGTAAAGCCCTCCGATTGCGGCAGGATCGAGCGCGGGCTGAAACTGCTCTCACCGCTGCCGGTCGATAGCATTGGCGAGATATCTGGCTTCCTGCTTGGCCTCGCACCATCCGGCAAAGGCCCCAAAGTGTGTCCCTATGTCGCCCCGGCTCCTCAACAGGCACCGCGCAGTTCTTCGCCTGCCCCTGCCCCGGCTACTGATCCATCCAGGACCCAATCCGATGGCTGATACCATTTTGCCGGACGAGCTGGTCAGCCTTGCCCGCAAGGTTGTTGAACGCAACGCTGCACTGGGACGCAAGCTTGCTCTTGCCGAGAGTTGCACCGGCGGGCTGGTTGCCGCGGCACTGACCGAAATACCCGGTTCCTCGGCCGTGCTGGATCGCGGCTTCGTGACCTATTCGAACGATGCCAAGCGCCAGATGCTGGGGGTCGCAGACGATATCATAGAAACCTTTGGTGCGGTTTCTGTCGCCTGTGTCTGGGCGATGGCGCAAGGCGCGCTGAAGCATAGCGAGGCCGATGTGGCCGTCGCGATCAGCGGGGTTGCCGGGCCGGATGGCGGCAGTGACCAGAAGCCGGTGGGCACCGTCGTTTTTGCAAGAGCGCGGCGCGATGCGGGCGACGACGAGCCGGAGGCCGAGCTGCGAAATTTCGATAATGATGGCCGGGGCGGCGTGCGCCTTCAGGCGGCGCTGGTGGCGCTGGAATTGCTGCTCCCATAGAGCGCTTCGGCCCGCTCTTCGAAGGCAGCCACCATCTTGCGGAAGGCGCGATCAAAATACTGGCCTGCCAGTTTTTCGAACAATGCATTGCGAAAGGTGAATTCGACCGAGAAATCAACATCGCAGCAGTCCTCGCCAACCGGCTCGAACCGCCAGACATTGTCGAGATCGCGCAGCGGGCCGTCCACGTAATGAACCTTTATTTCCTTCGGCCTCGTCTTGGTCACGCGCGAGGTGAACTTCTCGCGGATCGCCTTGAAGCCGACCAGCATGTCGGCAATCATCTCGTGCTCGCTGTCCGATCTGATGCGGGTGGCCACGATCCACGGCAGGAATTCATGGTATCGCGCCACGTCTGCGACGAGGTCGAACATTTTTTCCGCACTGTATGGCAGGCGGCGAACTTCGCGAATTCCGGGCATCAGCGCGCCTTTGCCAATTTCCGTTGCCGCGCCTCGCGCATTTCGGCAAAATCCTCGCCAGCATGATAGCTGGAACGGGTGAGCGGGCTGGAAGCCACCTGGAGGAAGCCCTTGGCATTGGCGATGGCCTTGAAGGCATCGAAGGCCTTGGGTGTAACGAACTCCTCCACCTTCGCATGCCTGGGCGTTGGCTGGAGATATTGGCCCATCGTCAGAAAATCGATGTCGGCACTGCGCATGTCATCCATGACCTGATGGACTTCGAGCCGCTGTTCACCAAGCCCAAGCATGATGCCCGACTTGGTGAAGATCAGTGGGTTGTGACGCTTCACTTCTTCCAGCAGACGGAGCGAGGAATAATAGCGCGCACCGGGCCGGATTGTCGGGTAAAGTCGCGGCACGGTTTCGAGATTGTGATTATAGACATCGGGTCTGGCGGCAACGATCGCTTCGACCGCTTCGCGCATCTTGCCGCGAAAATCCGGCGTCAGTATCTCGATGGTAGTATCTGGCGTGGTGCGTCGCAGTGCCTCGATCACCCTGACGAACTGCCCTGCCCCGCCGTCCGGCAAGTCGTCTCGGTCAACCGAGGTGATGACGATATGCTCCAGCCCCATTTCGGCAGCAGCCGTCGCGACATGCTCCGGCTCCAGCGGATCGACCGCGCGGGGCATTCCGGTCTTGACGTTGCAAAATGCGCAAGCCCGTGTGCAGACATCACCAAGGATCATCACGGTCGCGTGCTTCTTCGTCCAGCACTCACCGATATTGGGACAGGCAGCCTCCTCGCACACCGTGTTGAGGCCAAGGTCACGCATGAGCTTGCGGGTTTCGCCATAGGCCTTGCTGGTGGGAGCCTTTACCCGGATCCAGTCCGGCTTGCGCTGCCTCTCAGGCGCAGGATTGTGCGACAGATCGTTCATCCCTGCCACTTAGGAGCAAAAGCCCGGCCTTGCCAGTGCCAATGGGACAGGTTCCCGTACTTGCGCCGCCCAAAATGAGAATGTATCGCAAGAAGCCATGGATCCGGCTGCTCTTCAGACATTCACATCGCCTGTCATCCTCTTTTTCGTTCTGGGACTGCTGGCAGCATTCCTGAAATCGGAACTGGCCATCCCCGAAGCGGTGGCCAAGGCCTTGTCGCTATATCTCATGATCGCCATTGGCCTGAAAGGTGGCGTGGCGATGGCGAAATCGGGCCTCGATCAGGAAGTCGCCCTCGCACTCTTAACCGGCATGGCGGCAAGTTTCCTGATTCCGGTCATGGCATTCGGCCTGTTGAGGACCGTGGGCCGCCTCGACAAGGTGAATGCCGGTGCGGTCGCCGCTCATTATGGTTCAGTAAGCGTCGTGACCTTCGTGACTGCAAGCCAGATACTGGACAGCACGGGCCTTACGGTTGCCGGATACATGGTTGCCGTTCTTGCAGTGATGGAAACCCCTGCGATCCTTTCGGGCCTTTTCCTGGCTCGGAACGTAGAACAGAAAGCCGATGCGCCAAGGACGGGGGCACTGTTGCACGAGGTATTTCTCAACGCATCTGTTGTTCTGCTGCTGGGCTCCTTTGCGATTGGCTGGATCGCCGGGCCGGACGGCTTCAAGGATGTAAGCCCGCTGTTCGAAAGCGGATTCAAGGGCGCCTTGTGCCTGTTCCTGCTCGACATGGGTCTTGTCGCGGCCCGCAGGCTGATGGCCTCGCGGCGCATCGACCTGCGCCTCGCTTCGCTCGCCATAGTGCTGCCCCTGCTGACCGGGACACTGGGGGCGGTTGCCGGGACCGCCATCGGCCTTGATACAGGCTCTGTCGCCGCCTTTGCCGTGCTGTGCGCCAGTGCAAGCTACATCGCGGTCCCCGCGGCCATGCGCCTTGCCCTCCCCGCAGCTGATCCGGGCATCTATCTCACCATGTCTCTCAGTATCACCTTCCCCTTCAACATTCTTTTCGGGATCGGGCTGTTCACGATGCTCGCCCGCATGCTCGCAGGCGCCTAGGAGCGACAATGGTTGAAACGGTCATCCGCAAACGCATCGAAATTCTCGTCGACACGCCGCTTGTCCGCACCGTGACATCCGCGATCGACCAGTGCGAAATCACCGGCTGGACGGTGCTGCCAGTTACCGCTGGCAGCGGCCGCGACGGGCCATGGCGGGAGGAGCGCGTTACCGGATCAGACAAGTCCCTTGTCCTCACGATTGCCTCTGGCCAGAAGGCCGCGCTGCTGGCAGATGCCCTTGCCCCCATCCTGAACAGTCACGGCTTGCTGCTGACAATGTGGGATATCGAAGTCATTCGTGGAGACCGTTTCTGATGCCTGAGTTTGCTTCCCTTCTCGATGGTTACCGGCGGTTTCGCGAAGGCTCCTACGAAAAGCAGAAGGAGCGGTTCGACCATCTGGCAAGCGAAGGGCAGGCGCCCAAGATCATGGTCATCGCCTGCTCTGATAGCCGTGTCGATCCGGCCCAGATCTTCGATGTCGATCCGGGTGAAATTTTTGTCGTCCGCAACGTTGCGGCGCTTGTTCCGCCCTTCGAGACAGCGCCGGGGCATCACGGCGTATCGGCTGCGCTGGAATTCGCCGTTCAGGTGCTCAAGGTCCGCCAGATTGTTGTGATGGGCCACGGATTGTGTGGCGGTTGCAAGGCTGCCCTGACACAGGAACTACAGGGAACAGAGCCTGGGCGTGGCGGCTTCATTGCGGACTGGATCGCGATGCTCGATGGCGTGCGCGACGATGTCGTGGCAAAGCACGGCACGCAGGGACGGGATGCGGAACGGGCAATGGAGCATGCAGGTGTACGAGCCAGCCTTGCCAATCTGAGGACTTTCCCGTGCATCCGGGAAAAGGAGCAATCGGGGGACCTGCGCCTTCGCGGGTCTTTCTTCGCCATTTCAGACGGCGTCTTGCACCTTCTTGACGAACAGACAGGCGAATTCCGACCCGCTGAATGATCATACAAAAAGGGCGGCAGTTTCCCGCCGCCCTTCCTGTTTATTGGATTGAATTTCAGACTGGCTTGCGCTGGGCGATTAGCGCTTGCCATAGCCTGGCAAGCGTTTGCCTGGGGCCAGTGACCTTGGCGAAACTTGCTTCGGCTTCGGCGAACTTGCCCTGGTCGAACTGGGCAATACCAAGCCTAGTAAGCGCGATGTTCATATCGGCCACACCCTTGCCGGTTGCCAAAGCATACATTTCTTCAGCCTGAGCTGCGTCGCCATAATTCAAGGCAACATCGCCAGCGATCAGAGCGGTCTTGCCATCGGAAGACGCTTTGGCATCGCGGATCAGGCCCGGAAGCGAAGCCTTGTCACCGGCAATGCGCGCGCTGGCGACCGCCTGCGCATCGCGCGCCCAGGCACTGCCGGCAGAAATCCGGTTTGCAGCATTGGCCTTGGCGAGCAGCGCTGCCACTTCGCCGGGATTCTTCCGAGGATCGGCGGTTTCGATATATTCCTTATATTCGTTCTCGACATATTTAGCTTCATTGTCGAGCGCACCGGAACGGTTCATCAGGCGGAACAGGTCAAGTGTTGCCTGCGGGTCAAGCCCGGCAAAGCTGCGCACCATCTGCGTGCCTGCAAGCCAGTTGAATGGCGAGGGATGCTCCTGAACCAGAAGCGTTGAAAAGGCGATTGCCTCGGGCCCCATATTCGCCTTGTAGGCAACGACCTGTCCTCGGCTGATCCAGTCTTCAGGGATCTGCAGACCTGCCGCCTTGCGCTTGGCGATCGAAGCCTGGGCTTCCGCAAGGCCTTCCCTGGCCATATTGGCCTGACCATAGGCCTGCATCATCAAGGGCACAAGCTGATCATGCTGGAAACCCAAATCCGATGCGGCCTTCAGAGCACGCGCGGCAGCCGGATAGTCGCCAGCGCCATAAGCGAAATTGCCGAGATAAAACTGGAACTGCGGGAACTGATCTTCGCTCAGATTGCCACTGTCGATCATCAGCTGGGCACCGCGCTGACGGGCCTTCATGTCCCCATTGAGACCACCCAATGTGACGAGAAACTGGCCAGCCAGCAATTTATCCTGCCCGGTCGTGGCCGCAGCAACAGCAGCTTCGGCCATCGGCATGACTGCCGTGGCTTCAGCAGAGATCTGTGCCTCGGAGCCAGCCTTTGATTTCAGCTTTTCGATCTCTTCAACCTTGGTCTGCAAAGGCATGGCAGCCTTGACGAATTCGGGCGAATTCTTGCCGCCTCCGCCGCCTCTTTTGGCTTCAGCCGGAGCAGCGCCGAGGCCAAGACCGGCAAGGGCGAGGCCTGCCGCCATGACCATGGTGATTGCGCTGTTCGACTTGAAACGGAATTTCGTCCGCATGCATCATCTCCTCTAGCGGCTTAGACGTAAGCCATAAAACCTGTTGCCTGGCGCTACTGCAATCAAAAGGCCGGTTTGGCAACCGCTGCCGTTATCGGCGGGCGGCGCTGAACCGCGATTGAATGGTTTTCACTTTCCACTCTTCAGGCCACCTTGGGCGTCACCGTCCCTATGCCCGGATATGTGGAAAACGGAGCGTGGAGAGGCCTGTTTGCTGGCCAATTGCAGCCTCATCGCCTAACCCGTCATGCATATTCATGACATTATGAAAGACATGTTCGCAAGTGAGTGATGACACCCTGACAATCGATCCTGCCACGCCCCCTTCAGGCCCGGAAATCGAGCGAATCGACATCGTCGATGAAATGAAGGGCAGTTATCTCGATTACGCGATGAGCGTGATCGTCAGCCGTGCTCTGCCTGATGTGCGCGACGGGTTGAAGCCGGTGCACCGCCGCATCCTGTTCGCCAGTCAGGAAGGCGGTTTCGTCGCCGGCCGGCCCTATCGCAAGAGCGCCAAGATCGTCGGCGACGTGATGGGTAACTATCACCCGCATGGCGACAGCGCGATCTATGACGCGCTGGCCCGCATGACGCAGGACTGGTCGATGCGTCTGCCGCTGATCGACGGCCAGGGCAACTTCGGCTCGATGGATCCCGATCCGCCGGCCTCCATGCGCTATACCGAAGCGCGCCTCGCCCGCGTCGCCAATGCATTGCTCGACGACCTCGACAAGGACACCGTCGACTTCCAGGACAATTACGACGGCTCGCGCGAAGAGCCTCAGGTACTGCCTGCCCGCTTCCCCAACCTGCTCGTCAATGGCGCTGGCGGCATCGCGGTCGGCATGGCGACCAATATCCCGCCGCATAATCTTGGCGAAGTGATTGATGGCTGCCTGGCCTTGATGGACAAGCCGTCGATGACGGTCGAAGAATTGTTCGAGATCATTCCTGGTCCCGACTTCCCCACCGCACCACTCATTCTCGGCTCCAGCGGGGCGCGTTCGGCCTATGTCACCGGGCGCGGATCCATACTCCAACGCTGCCGCCATGCTATCGAAGAGGGGCGAGGCGATCGCCGCTCGATCGTGCTTACTTCCATCCCCTATCAGGTCGGCAAGTCGGGCCTGGTGGAGAAAATCGCCGAAGCCGCGAAAGACAAGCGGATCGAGGGAATTTCCGACATCCGCGACGAGAGCAACCGCGAAGGCATGCGGGTGGTCATCGATCTCAAGCGCGATGCGACGCCGGATGTGGTGCTGAACCAGCTGTGGCGACATACCCCCGCCCAGTCGAGCTTCCCCGCCAATATGCTGGCCATTCGTGGCGGCAGGCCGGAAACGCTGTCGCTGCGCGATATATTGCAAAGCTTCATCCAGTTTCGCGAACAGGTCATCACCCGGCGCACCAAATTCGAGCTGAACAAGGCGCGTGACAGGGCGCATCTGTTGCTCGGTCTCGTGGTTGCCGTCACCAATCTCGACGAGGTCGTGCGCATCATCCGTGGTGCGTCCAACCCGGCTGCGGCACGCTCTGCCCTGCTCACTCGCGAATGGCCGATCGGCGAGATCGCGCCCTATATCCGCCTGGTCGAAGCGATCGAGGAGGATGCAGAAGACCTGACAGGTGGCACCTACACCCTGTCCGACCTCCAGGTCCGCGCCATTCTCGACCTGCGCCTGCACCGGCTGACCGCGCTTGGCCGTGACGAGATCGGCGACGAGCTGAAGGAATTGTCAGTCAAGATCGCAGAATATCTCGAAATCCTCGCCAATCGGGTTCGCCTCTACGAAGTGATGCGCGAAGAGCTGGTCGAAATCCGCGACAATTTCGCCACACCGCGCCTGTCCGAAATCGCGCCGGCATGGGATGGTCTGGAAGACGAGGACCTGATCGAGCGTGACGACATGGTCGTGACTGTTACTCTCGACGGCTACATCAAGCGGACCCCGCTCTCCACTTTCCGCGCACAGAACCGTGGCGGCAAGGGGCGCGCCGGCATGGCCACCAAGGACGAGGACGTGGTGAGCGAGATGTTCGTCACCAGCACTCATAACCCGGTGCTGTTCTTCTCGACCGCCGGCAAGGTCTATCGCCTCAAGGTCTGGAAGCTGCCCGAGGGTGGCCCGGCGACGCGCGGACGGCCTATTGTCAATCTGCTGCCCGCGCTTGATCAGGGGGAGACCATCGCCACCGTCTTGCCTCTGCCCGAAGACGAGAGCAGCTGGGGCGCTCTCAATGTCGTCTTCGCCACGGCATTGGGCAATGTGCGGCGCAACAGCATGGATGCCTTTGCCAACATTCCCAGCAACGGCAAATTCGCCATGCGGTTTGACGATAGCTCTTCCGACCGCCTGATCGGTGTCGCCCTGCTAGGCCCGGATGACGATGTGCTGCTCGCCTCGCGCAACGGCAAGGCGATCCGTTTCGCCGCCGATGAGGTGCGCGAATTCCAGTCACGCACATCCACCGGCGTGCGTGGCATGATGCTGAAGGATGCGGATGAGGTGGTATCCCTGTCGATCCTGCATCGCGTCGGGGTGAAGGATCAGGAAGAGCGCGACGACTATCTGCGTCACGCCCCCTGGAAAGCGGAACGCGACAGCGAGCCTGCGATGAGCGCGGAACGCCATGAGGAGCTGGCCGCCAAGGAACAGTTCATTCTCACTATTTGCGCCAATGGCTATGGCAAGCTATCCTCGGCCTATGAATACAGGCGGACCGGACGCGGCGGACAGGGCATCGTCAATATCGATAATATCGCCCGCAATGGCCCTGTGGTCGCAAGCTTTACCGCGATACCGGCTGACCAGTTGATGCTGGTCACCGATCAGGCCAAACTGATCCGCATCGGGCTGGATACGCTGCGGGTAATCGGGCGAGGCAGTGCCGGGGTCCGCTTGTTCGATGTCGCGACGAACGAACAGATTGTCAGTGCTGTCAGGCTGGACGAACAGCGAGAAGAGCCAGATGGCGAGGCCCCTGAAACACCAGAGGATCAGGCTGCAGAGGTGCAGGCTTCACCAGAGGCATAGGCTGAGCGATAAACAAGACACAAGGAGAGGGAAATGAGCGCAACAATCAACCGGCCCGGATGGGGCTCGAAAGCCATTGCGTTCATTCTGGCACTCACGGGCCTGTTGCTTGGTGGGGGCGGCCTCTACCTGCTTTCGCTGGGCGGATCACCCTATTATCTCATCGCAGGACTGGCCTGTCTGGTCTCAGCCTATCTTTACCAGACCGGCCAGCGCGGCGGGCTTGGCCTGTTTTTGCTGGTCACAATCGGCACCATCATCTGGGCGATATGGGAAGTCGGGCTGGATTTCTGGCTTCTGGTTCCGCGTGTCCTCGGGCCTGTCATCCTGTCTGTGGCGTTTATCCTTCACGATATTGCCCGCCATCAAGGCACCAGGAGCGCCAGAACGCCGATCGCCCTTGCCATTATGGCCGGGCTTGCTCTGCTTTTCGGCATGCGCAGCCTTCCCGATACGGTGGGGGGCAGCCAATCCGCACCGCCTCCGGTCAAAGGCGAAGGGACCGAATGGCTGGCCTTTGGCCAGAACGCAGGCGGATTGCGCCATGCCTCGGCCAAACAGATCACGCCCGCCAACATTGGCAGGCTTGAGGTCGCCTGGACCTTTCGCACCGGCGATGGCCCCCGCCCCGGAGAAAAGGTCTCTCCGGCCTTTCAGGCTACACCGCTCAAAATCGGCGACACTGTCTATATCTGCACCGGCCGCAACAGGGTCTTTGCCCTTGATGCCGAAACAGGCACGCAGAAATGGGTTTTCGACCCTCAGCTCGACACCAGCCAGAGCGTTCTGCTGAATTGTCGCGGTGTCTCCTACTATCAGGCTCCGGCTGGCACTGCCGATTGCCCTCGCCGCATCATCACCGGCACGCTGGATGCGCGCCTGATTGCCATCGATGCGGAAACCGGCAAGGCATGCTCAAGCTTCGGAGCTGACGGACAGGCAGGCCTCAAGGACCGTCTGGGAGAGGTTTTTCCGGGCGCCTATTCGATCACATCTCCGCCCGTGGTCGTGAATGACATGATCATCGTCAACGGCTTCATTCTCGATGGTATGACAAACAATGTCCCCAGCGGCGTCATTAGGGGCTATGACGCCGTTACAGGCGCTTTCCGCTGGGCATGGGATGCAGGCGCCATCGACGAAAACCGTATCCCGGCGCAAGGCGAGACATTCAACCGCAATACGCCCAACTCATGGTCGGTGATGAGCGCCGACCCGGAAATGGGACTGGTGTTTGTGCCGACAGGCAATGCCACGCCGGATTATGTCAGCATGCACCGCACGCCGGAGAGCGAGCGATATTCCTCATCGATCGTCGCGCTCGACATCAAGACCGGCCAGCGCCGCTGGAATTTCCAGACCGTTCGCCACGACATCTTCGACCTTGATGTGCCGGCGCAGCCTGTCGTCTTTGACTGGCCAATGCCAGACGGCACCCGCTTGCCGGCTATCGCTGCGACCACCAAGCAAGGCTATGTCTTCATACTCGACCGGCGCACCGGCAAGCCCTTGCTTGACGTTGTCGAAGCACCTGCCCCCAAGGGCAGCGTTCCCGGCGAAACCTATTCGCCGACCCAGCCTCGGCAATTGGGTTTCCCCTCGTTCGCCCCCGAATGGCTGGATGAAAAGGACATGTGGGGCGCGACCGCCTTTGATCAGCTATGGTGCCGTATCCGCTATCGCGAACTGGATTACCGCGGGCCGTTTACCCCGCCCTCTCTGAACGGCTCGATCCAGTTTCCGGGCAATTTCGGGGTGCTCAACTGGGGCAGCGTCTCCATCGATCCCGTGCGCGACATCATGATCGTCAATTCCGCCTATATGCCGATCACCACTACTCTTATCGACAGGGAAGCATCGGAAAAGCGTCTTGCCAAGGAAGGTTTCCACGTGGGATTCGTTCCCCAGCAAGGAACGCCCTATGGCATTGCCTCGCCGCCATTCCTCTCTCCGCTTGGCCTTCCCTGCAATGCGCCGCCATGGGGCAAGCTGACCGCCATCGATCTCAAGTCCCGCAAGCAGCTCTGGAGCACGAAACTTGGCTCCAGTAGCGATCAGGCACCACTGGGCATCGCCGTTCCCGGCATTTTCAACATTGGTGGTTCGGTGAATACGGGCGGCGGGGTCACTTTCATCGCGGCGAGCATCGACAGCTATATGCGCGCTTTCGATACCAGCAGCGGCAAAGAGCTGTGGCGTCACCCTCTTCCTGCAGGCGGACAGGCAACTCCGATGAGCTATGTCTCTGGCAAATCGGGGCGGCAATTTGTCCTGATTTCGGCAGGCGGGCATGGTATGCTGCAGGCCCGGACCGGGGATTATTTGGTAGCCTTTGCCCTGCCCGAATAAACGGCCTGAATGACGGGCGCGATTAAAGGGCCGGAATAGCAGGTCAGGCTGACAAGGCTTGACCTGCCAGGCCACCCGGCGCAATCGCGCCGGGATGGTTCCTGACATACATATCATTGGCGGCGGTCTGGCCGGAAGCGAGGCCGCCTGGCAGCTTGGCAGGCGCGGCTTCAGGGTGCGTCTTTCGGAAATGCGCGGATCTGGCGACAGCAGCCCCGCCCATCAGACCGACGGATTGGCCGAGCTGGTCTGTTCCAACTCCTTTCGCTCCGATGATGACGAGAATAACGCGGTCGGCCTGCTGCATCATGAAATGCGCCAATGCGGATCGCTGGTGATGGCGGCGGCGGCGAAGGCGCAGGTTCCGGCCGGATCGGCGCTCGCGGTCGATCGCGATGTGTTTTCAGCCGAAGTGGAAGCCGCCCTCAAGGCCCTGCCCTCGGTAGAAATCATGCGCGAGAGGATAGACAAGCTGCCCGCCTCAGGCCCCACGATCATCGCCACCGGTCCGCTCACCGCAGAGAGCCTTGCAGGCTCCATTATTCAGGCGACAGGCAGCCAATCGCTGGCCTTTTTCGATGCCATAGCCCCTATCGTCCATCGCGACAGCATCGATATGGACATCTGCTGGATGGCCTCGCGCTGGGACAAGCCTTCCAAACTTGGCGGAGGCACGAAGGACTATATCAACTGCCCGATGGACAAGGAGCAATATCTCGCTTTCCGGCAAGGCCTGCTGGATGGCGAGAAGACCGAGTTCCGTGAATGGGAGGCCAATACCCCTTATTTCGACGGCTGCATGCCGGTCGAGGTCATGGCTGAACGCGGCGAGGATACCTTGCGGTTTGGCCCGATGAAGCCGGTCGGCCTCGACAATCCGCGCACCGGGCGATGGCCCTATGCCGTGGTGCAATTGCGGCAGGACAACAAGCTAGGCACCTTGTGGAACATGGTCGGCTTCCAGACCAAGCTGAAACATGCCGAACAGGTGCGCCTGTTCCGCACTATTCCGGGCATGGAGAAGGCTGAATTTGCAAGGCTAGGCGGGCTGCACCGTAACACTTTTCTCAATTCGCCCCAAGTGCTCGATAGGCAATTGCGCCTGCGCAATGCGCCCCATATCCGTTTTGCTGGCCAGATCACGGGTTGCGAAGGCTATGTCGAAAGCGCGGCCGTGGGGTTGATGGTAGGGATGATGGCGGCCGCCGAACTTTCCGGCCTGGCATGGTCCCCTCCTCCGCCAACCAGCGCCATGGGCGCACTGCTCTCGCACATCACGGGCGATGCTGATGCCGAGACTTATCAGCCGATGAATATCAATTTCGGCCTGTTCCCGCCGTTGCATGATATCAAGAAGAAGCAGCGCAAGCAGGCCTATACCGAGCGCGCCAAGGCCGATCTGGCCCAATGGCTGCTGCAAGGGCAGATCACACCCTGATCAACAGCGGCAGGCAGGCTTCTTGGCGGGCTTGGGCCTGGTGGTGGCAAATTCGGCCGGGCTCAATTCCAGATTGCCATTCCTGTCAGCTCCCTTGAACCGGTTGGCCGTACTCACCGCCCATTCCTCGAAGGTCAGCAGATTATTGCCGTCAGTGTCGAGCGCACGGAAGGCGTCGGTGCGACTGGCCATCATTTCGTTACGCGTGATCCGCCCATCGCGGTCCCTGTCGTAACGATAGAAACGCTGTTGCTCACGCGTCAGCTCGGTCGCTTCGGGCGGAGCAGGTCCAATCATGTCTCCCGGATCAGATCGGGGCAGTTCATCCTTGCTGGGCACAGGGTCGATCAAGACAGGTGGCGGCGCCCCTTTCTCCACCTCCGCCCTGCCCTGCCACCAGAACAGGCCTAGTCCTGTCATGAACAATGCCGCAAAGGCACCCAGCGCAATTCTGTTCAACAGAGCCTCCGCAAATACACGTATGCCCTTGTAAAACTATCGGCCCAACAATCCAAGTCGCAGCGCAACCAGCATGTCTGTCCGGTTGCCCAGCATGGGCGCGCCTCCGCGTGCAAGACTGCGCCGGGCCAGCCCATCCAGCAGGCAAAGCGGACGCATGGCGCGCATTGGATGCGACGCGGTCTGATCCAGTGCTTGTGCGATCATAAGTACCAGTTTCCGCTCGCTCTCCTTGGCCAGATGGCAGGCGAGATCGGCCAGGGCCCAGCGCCGCCCGGCCAGCGCCGCGGCATTGGCCTGATCCGCTTCTCCAATGGAGCATGCATAGGCAGCGAAGCCTTGCGCCCTGCACGATGCAAATTCGGCGATGATTGCCTCTTCCATGGTCTCGGCCGTTGCCAGCCGTTCCCACCCCTGTGTCAGCGCGACAAGGGCTTGCGCGCCAGCCGGCCATGACCGGATTTGCGCCAGCAGCGGATCGGCAGAGGCCGCTCCACCGATAATCGCCTCGCGCCACCAGCTATAGCGTATCTGCGCCAGCATCGGCTCGCGCGCATGGCGCATGATGCGGGCGCAATGATGGTCGAACAGGAAGAAACTGCGCAGTTCAGACCGGCCTTTGTGCGCATGGGCCAGCGCGATGCGCTGCGGCAGGGGAAGCGTGTCGGCCTGTGGCGGGTTCATCATCCCTTTGTCGCGCCGATCGCTCGCCCGTCAAGCGAATGGGCACAAGATTCGGCAGCATTCGCTGAACCTGTGGGCGGTGCCTGCCCAGGCCTCAGGCGCCATAAGACCCTGTTAACCGAATAGCTTTAAGCTTCCACCACGAATGAGCGCGTAAAAGCCCGAAGTTGGAATCCAATTGGCAGAGAATCTCATGATTGCACGCATCAAAAGCCTGCTCAGGGACGTTCGCACGCACAAGCGCGGGAACGCAATGATGATTGTCGCACTCGGCCTGCCCGCCCTGGTCGGCGGCACCGGCTTTGCCGTGGATACGGCGCAATGGTATCTCTGGAAGCGCGAATTGCAATTCGCGGTCGATCAGGCGGCGGTTGCCGGCGCTTTTGCTCGCACCGATGACGACACCGAGGATACCTATGTTGCGCGGGCGATGCAGGAGTTCAACGCCAATCTGGAGGTGACGGACGATTTCGTCGTCGGCAACCCGACCGTTTCGCTCGCCGATTTTGCGGGCGGCGACGACAACAGCGTGATCGTCAGCGTCAGCGCCAGCAAGATGCTGCCCTTCTCCGGGTTCCTGACCGGCGATGCGGCCACCGTGTCGGCATTCGCGCAGGCGAGCTTCGAGGAAGGGCGCACATTCGACAGTTGCCTCGTCGCGCTGGAAGATGGCGATGTCGATGGTGCGGCCACCATCGGCGGCAATGCCGTGCTGACGGCAGGCTGCGGCCTGATGTCGCTTTCGACCGGTGATGAGTCGATCTCGGTCAATGGCAATCCCGATGTGGATCTGGGCTTCATCGTTTCGGCAGGCGGTATCGATGACTGGCTGAAGAACAATACGGATGACGAGATCATCGAAAACCAGACCGGGCTTTATGATCCCTATGGCCCGGATGGCAAGGATGTGAACCCGCCGAACCCGGCCGAAGCACAGGTGCAGCGCGGCGATTTCAGCTGCCCGAAAGGCAAGACCACGACGACCATCACCGCCGACGAGGTGACGACGCATACGGTCGCGACCTATACCTATTACAAGAAGCAGGGCAATAATTACAACGCTATAGCCTACAGCGGGCCTGCCAAGAAAGATAATGTCGACACCACCACCACCAGCTATTCGGTCACGCTGGGAAGCTATCCGACCTCGAACCCGGAAACGGTAGGCCCGGTCACTTCGGGCTATAACTGGGTCGATGGCAGTGGCGGCAACAAAGTATATGAACGCTCGGTCACCACGACCACCACGAGCTATACCAATGTCCAGACCATCTCGACCACATCGGATGGCGGATCGGGCACCATCCCGCCTGGTACCTATACCAGCCTCGATCTCAAATGCGACGTGGTGTTCACGGGCGGCGTCTATATAATCAATGGCGGTTCGCTGACGGTCCATGCCCAGCATTCCGTGGTCGGATCGGGCGTGATGTTCGTGCTCAAGAATGGCGCGGGCATAGAGATCAATGGCGGGTCATCGGTGAACCTCACCGCCATGACCACCTCGGAGCTGATCAGCCATGGCGTTCCGGCCGCAGATGCGGAAAAGCTGCAGGGCATGCTGGTGTTTGAAGACCGCAATTCTTCCGGCAATACCGGCAACAAGATCAACGGCAATGCCTCGACGGTGTTGAACGGCACGATCTACATGCCGGTCAGCGAGCTCAAGATTGCGGGCACCGCGACCGTGACGAGCCAGTGCCTGATGCTGGCGGCACGGCGCATCACCATCATTGGCACGACCAACATGACGACCTTCTGCCCTCCGGGTGAAACCCCGGGTGGTGCGGGCGTGACCGTTGGCACCAGGGTCAGGCTGGTATCATGATGATCTCTCTTTCATCCTTCCGCCGCATTCTGAGCGAGAGCCGCGGCACCATGGCAATCGAGACGGCCATCGCCGCGCCGGTGCTGCTGGTGATGAGCCTGGGCGCTTTCGAGGGCAGCCGCATGGTCGCCCGGCAAAGCGAACTGCAAAGTGCGGCAGCAGAAGCGGCCGCCATCATCATGGCCAGATCGCCCACGACCCAGGCCGAGATCGATACGATCGAGGATGTGGTCGAGGCATCGAGCGGGCTGGCTGACGCCAATGTCACTTTCAGCCTGCGCTATCGCTGCGGAACCGATGCTGATTTCGTGAACGATCCCACAGTTTGCGGGGCAGCTGTCGCCACCTATATCCGCATCCAGATGAGCGACAGCTACACGCCGGAATTCATCGGCTTCGCTATCGGTCATGGCTTCAACTACAACGTCGATCGCACGGTGCAGATATCGTGATTGCCTGCCTCCGCCCTTCTGCTGCGATTGCAAACAGGCTGCACACCGACCGGCGCGGCTCGATTGCGGTCGAGTTCGGCCTGCTTGGTCCGCTGTTCATCGCCATGCTGATCGGCGTGTTGCAGGTTTCGGTGGCGATGCAGGCCTATAATGCCATGCGCAACGTCTCGGCCGATGTCGCGCGCGAAACGATGGTCCAGTATCAGACCGGCAACCGGTTGACCCAGGCCCAGATCAGCGCGCTGGCCAATTCCGAGGCCATTACCGCGCCCTATCTGCTCGATGGTGACAGGCTTGTCGTCAATGTCACCGACGCAGCCGTCCAGCGCGTGGGCGGAGCGCATGAATTCACGATCGAGATGATCTACACTCCGGCAACCATTTTGCCCTTCATGGGCTGGGCCAGCCCGACGATGAACTTCACCCGCCCCATCTTCGTGGTGAACTGACCAGAAAATCATCTGATTTCAGCGATTTTAACGCGCTGCTAACCATGTTTCTTGGCAAGCTCATCATAGGCTCCGGGCTATGAGCTTCGATCATGGCACACCGCATTTATCGCTGCCCGGGGCTTCTTTCCCGGCTTGCCTCAGACACAGGCGGCAACACCATAATGCTGGTGGCCGCTTCTTTGATGCCGCTGCTGGCGATGATCGGTGGCGGCGTGGATATGGGGCGCAGCTATCTCTCGCAAAGCCGCCTGCAACAGGCCTGCGACGCGGGCGTTCTGGCCGCTCGCAAGGAACTGGGCACTGACGGGCTTGTCATCGACTCAATCCCGGATGCGGTGGATGCGATCGGGCAGGACTTCTTCGACGTCAATTTCCGCGAAGGCGCCTATGGCACCGGCGATCGCAGCTTCACCATGGAACTGGGCGAAGATTATTCGATTACAGGCAGTGCCACGGTCGATGTGCCGACCACGATTATGCGGGTGTTCGGATATTCCAATGTCCCTGTCCGGGTCAGCTGCACCGCCCAGCTCAACATGTCCGACACCGATATCATGATGGTGCTCGATACCACCGGATCGATGAACTGGTCCAACCCCGGCGACAGCGAAACCCGGATCGAGGCGCTGCGCCGGGTCGCCAAGGGGTTCTATGCCCAGCTGGAAACGGCCAAGGGCAACAGCACCATCCGCTACGGGTTCGTGCCCTATTCGACCAATGTCAATGTCGGCTGGCTGCTGCAATCGGGCTGGATGGTCGATGAATGGCACTATCAGGGGCGCGAGGCCCATCCGACCGGCAATACCGAGACGGTAGACATATTCGAGGACAGCTCGACCTATGTCAGTGGCAGCGTGTCTTATGTCGTGCAATATCAGGCCGATAGCTGCCCCGCCAGCACAACCACATGGACGTGGCTGTCGCACAACACCTATCCCGACGGCTCCGAATCCGGGCGCATCAAGGCCAATGGCACGTCTTATTGGTGCCAGGCAGCAGACGCCGGCAAGGTGCTGGTCAACGGTACGATATACAACAACTACATCTATGACTGGACGCACACCAAGACCGGCACGGAAGAGCGTTCCATTCACAACTGGCGCTACAAAGAAATCGATATCGACGTCACCTCGCTGAAAGGAGCGGGCGACAGCGATCCCATGGTCGGCGGGCGGATCACCATGCCGTTTCTGGGCTGGCCATCTTCGCCCTCGCCGATGGATGGATGGTTCCGCGGTTGCATCGAAGAGCGCGATACATACGAAATCGATGATTACAGCAATGTCGACCTGTCGCGCGCACTGGATCTCGATATCGATCTGGTCCCCGACCCGTCCGACCCCGACACGCAATGGCGTCCGATGCTCAATGAATTTTCCTTCGTGCGCAGCAAGGACTGGGGCGGCGGCGGCAATTTCACGCCCAATGTGGTCAACACCTCTCAGGATTTCCTGATTGCCGGCTGGGCCAATCTGTCCGTATGCCCCAGCTCGGCGCAACGGCTGGAAGAGCTGACCCAGTCCGATTTCGACAGCTATGTCGACGCTCTGGAAGTGGGTGGCAGCACCTATCACGATATCGGCATGATCTGGGGCGGGCGGCTGCTCTCGCCAACCGGTCTGTTTGCCGATGACAATGCGGATCTGCCCAACCGGCCGAAAAGCCGCCATCTGATCTTCCTGACCGATGGCGAAACCGCGCCGCTCGATCTGTCCTATGCCACCTATGGCATCGAACCGCTCGACAAGCGGCGCTGGAAGCCGACCTCCGCCCTCACCCTTACCCAGGTGGTCGAACGCCGCTTCGGTGTTGCCTGCGCCGAGGTGAAGAAGCGCAACATCACGGTGTGGCTGGTCGGTTTCGGCACCAGCCTCAACAACACGATGCTCGAATGCGCCGGTCCGGGCCATGCCTTCGAGGCGGCGGATGCATCCGAACTGAGTGAAGCCTTCCGCAAGATTGCAGGCTCGATCGCCGAACTGAGGATCACGCAATGAGCGCTCTCGCCCTTGCACCGCTTGGCCACCGCCTGAGAAGCGATGAAAACGGCGTAACGATCGTCGAATTCGCGCTGATTGCCCCTGTGTTGCTGCTCTCGGTCATGGGCATTTTCGACATGGGGTATAATATCTACACCCAGGCGATGGTGCGCGGCGCAATCCAGAAGGCGGCGCGCGACAGCACGATCCAGGGGGCATCGGGCAATGAAGCCGCAATCGATACAAAGGTAACGAGCGCGGTGCATCATATCGTGCCCCGCGCAACGCTGGTGTTCGACCGGCAAAGCTATGCCAATTTTTCCGATGTGGCCCAGCCCGAGGATTTCGACGACATCGACAATGATGGCACTTGCAACAATAACGAGCCGTACGAGGACGCCAATGGCAACGGAACCTGGGATAGCGACCGTGGATCGGCGGGTTTTGGCGGCGCGCGCGATGCGGTGCTTTACACCGTCACGGTCAGCTATGACCGGGCCTTCCCGCTCGCTCCGATGATCGGGCTGCCGCGCAAGGTGAATACCGAAGCGACCACGGTGCTGCGCAACCAGCCCTATGCAGAACAGGCCGTAACCATCACGACCGGGAACTGCACATGACCTGCGGATACTGGACCAGAGCCTTGCGCCGGTTGCGCCGCAGCAAGGCGGGCGTTGCCGCCACCGAATTCGCGCTGTCCGCGCCCTTCTTGTTCGCCGCCGGGCTTGGCGGGGTCGAAACAGCCAATTTCGTGATTACCCAGATGCAGGTCAGTCAGACCGCGATCCAGCTCGCAGACAATGTCTCGCGCGCAGGAGACACCTCGCTGCTCGAAAACCGCAAGATATACGAAAGCGACATCGACGATATCCTGTTAGGCGCGGAAATTCAGGCCGGCAGCAGGCTTGGCCTCTATGAAAATGGCCGGGTGATCATCAGCAGCCTCGAAGTGTTCGACGATCTTGTTCATTGCGACCTGTCCGGCGCTTGTGTTGTCAACGGGTTGAGCGATGGCGACCAGTTCATCCACTGGCAGCGATGCATGGGCAAGAAGGCTGTGGCGTCCGGCTATGGCGAGACGGGCGACCTGATGGAAGACGGCATCGGCCCGGATGACGCCAAGGTGCGTGCGCTTGGAGGCAGCGCTCTGATCTTCGTCGAGATACGCTATGACTATCAGCCGCTGATTGCCGATTTCCTGCTCAGGGATCGCGAGATGCGGGCGATCTCGTCATTCCTTGTGCGCGACAGCCGCGACCTCTCTGGCATCAAGCAGCGCGATCCCGACGATCCGGCTCCCGTCGCCTCCTGCAATGCCTATACCGACATGGAAGCGATCAGCTGAGGCATCAGCGATAGCAGACCTTGCGGGCAGCATCGGCAATGCGAGAGGCATCGATCAGGGCGATTTTCTCGAGATTGGCCGCATAGGGAAGCGGGACATCCTCGTTGCAGATGCGCAGCACCGGGGCATCGAGCAGGTCGAAGCCATCTTCCATGCAGATCGCCTGCACTTCGGATGCAATCGAACATTGCGGCCAGCCTTCCTCGGCAATGATCAGGCGGTTGGTTTTGGCGAGGCTGTCGAGCACTGCCTGCTTGTCCAGCGGGCGCAGCGTGCGCAGATCGAGCACTTCGGCCTCGATCCCTTCTCCTGAAAGCGTTTCCGCCGCTTCCAGCGCCAGGCCGACACCGATCGAATAGGAAACGATGGTAACGTCAGAGCCTTCGCGCATTACCCGCGCCTTGCCGATCGGCAGGACATGATCATCCAGCTCGGGCAGTTCAAAACTGCGGCCATAAATCAGCTCGTTTTCAAGAAACACCACTGGATCGTCCGACCGGATTGCGGCTTTCATCAGCCCCTTGGCATCGCTCGCATCATAAGGCGCTATAACGATCAGGCCGGGAACGCTGGCATACCACGGCGCATAGTTCTGGCTGTGCTGCGCACCGACGCGAGAGGCCGCGCCATTGGGGCCGCGGAATACGACCGGGCAACGCATCTGGCCGCCTGACATGTAATTGGTCTTGGCGGCTGAATTCACGATGTGATCGATCGCCTGCATTGCAAAATTGAAGGTCATGAATTCAACGACTGGCCGTAGTCCGCCCATCGCGGCACCGGTGCCAATACCGGCAAAGCCATATTCGGTAATCGGCGTATCGATCACCCGCTTGTCGCCGAACTCGTCCAGCAGGCCTTGCGTCACCTTGTAGGCGCCCTGATATTGCGCCACTTCCTCGCCCATCACGAACACGCGCTCGTCGCGGCGCATTTCTTCGGCCATGGCATCGCGTAGGGCCTCGCGCACGGTCACCGTCTTCATGTTGGTGCCTGCAGGAATTTCGGGATCGGAAACGACCGGCCTTGGTGGCGGAGAGGCTGATGCCACAGCGGGTTTGGGGGCTTCGGACTCCGCCGCCTTCTGCTCCACGGCTACAGCAGGAGCTGGCGCGGCGGCTTCGCCCTCGCCTTCGCCGCTCAGCGTCGCGATGACGGTGCCGACCTTGACCCCTTCGGTCCCTTCCGGAACGAGAATCTGTCCGACGACCCCTTCATCGACCGCCTCGAATTCCATCGTGGCCTTGTCGGTTTCGATTTCGGCGAGAATATCGCCCGCGCGCACCTCGTCACCTTGCTTGACTAGCCATTTGGCGAGGGTGCCTTCCTCCATGGTCGGCGAGAGTGCGGGCATCTTGAGTTCGATCACGGTCAATAGCTCCCCACCAGCACGTCGGTATAGAGTTCGGCAGGGTCCGGTTCAGGCGAATTTTCTGCAAAGTCGGCTGCTTCTGTCACCTTGACGCGGATACGCTTCTCGATTTCCTTCAACCCATCCTCGCCATAACCGGCAGCGAGAAGATCCGCTTTCAGATGTTCAATCGGGTCCTTGTTGGTGCGGACATCCTGCACCTCCTCGCGGGTGCGATATTTTGCCGGGTCCGACATCGAATGGCCGCGATAGCGATAGGTGTTAAGCTCCATCAGCACCGGTCCGTTGCCGCCGCGCACATGGGCAACGGCAATTTCGGCAGCCCCGCGCACAGCCAGAACATCCATCCCGTCCACATCCATGCCGGGAATGCGGAACGCGGTGCCGCGGCGGTAGAATTCCGTTTCGGCCGAACTGCGGGAAACCGCCGTCCCCATGGCATATTGATTGTTTTCGACCACGAAGATGATTGGCAACTGCCACAGGCTCGCCATGTTGAACGTCTCGTAAACCTGTCCCTGATTGGCCGCACCATCGCCGAAATAGGCAACGCAAAGACCGTCATCCTCGCGATATTTGTGCCCGAAGGCGAGGCCTGCTCCCAGAGAAACCTGCGCGCCGACAATGCCATGCCCTCCATAGAAGGCATGCTCGGTAGAGAACATGTGCATCGAGCCGCCCTTGCCCTGGCTGATGCCCGCCTGCCGTCCGGTCAGCTCGGCCATGATGATCTTGGGGTCGATGCCATAGGCGAGCATATGGCCATGATCACGATAGCCGGTAATGACGCTGTCACTGCCTTCGTTGAGCGCTGACTGAATGCCGACCGCGACCGCTTCCTGCCCTATGTAGAGATGACAGAAGCCGCCGATAAGCCCCAGCCCGTAAAGCTGCCCTGCCCGCTCCTCGAAACGCCGGATCAGAAGCATTTTCTCGTAGAAATCGAGCATTTGCTCGGTGCTGGCCTTGAACCGACCGGCCTTGCCGTGAGCATCCTGCAGGCTGCGCAAAGAGAGACCCACTGCCGCATTGGAAGAAGAATTCGCTGCGGACTTGGATTTACCGGCTTTTGATGTGGCCAATTTCAGCTTCCTCCTCATCCGAGATTCGGCGATTGACTAGACGCCCAGCGATTCTGGGGCAATCCATATCATGCCGCAATGGCACAAAAGGGTGATGCGCAGTCAGGGAAGGAAAAGACAATCCTGCAGCACATTAATGGCGCAGGACAATGACCACTTCGTCGGGATGGGCGACATTGAGCTTGCTGCGTAGCAATTCACCAACGAGGTCGGGATCCGCATGTTCAGGATCGAGAAGCGCAACCCTGTTGCGCAAATCGTCACGACTGGCGGTCAGCCGCTCTATTTCGGCATTTCTCTTGTCAAGCAAGGCAAGGCTGTCGGCCCAAGCCATAAAGCCGCTGGGGCCGGCTACGGCAAGAATGACAAGTAGAACAAGGAGCCCGGTCGCCATTCGGCGCGCCAGCTTTTCACGGCTCAGATCCAGGGTGTGGTTAATCTCGTTCACAAAGCCACAGAATCACAACTCTGCCAGCCATTCAAGCCTTTTTCCCTGCGCTAGCGAAATTATGTCCATTAGATGACAAGGCTCTAATCTATGTTGTTGTTATAACTGCCCTCGCCGCCGGGCAGCTCGTCGGCTCGCGGCACACGATTGAGATTGATGCCGCCACAGGCCTCGATGTTCAATCCGGTCATGTAATGATCACCCGCCAGAATCGCTGCAATATGCGCAAAATCTTCTGGCAGGCCGACGCGCCCAAGTGGAATTTCCTTGGCAAAGACTTCTTCCGAGCCGGGGGCTTCGTAAAGATGGGCGCCCATGACAGTCTTGATGGGACCGGGAAGTATCGAATTGACCCGGATACCGCGCGACCCGAATTCCAGTGCGGCATAGCGCACCAGCGCATCTGTCGCTGCCTTGGCGCATGCATAAGGGAAGAAGCCCTGCACCGGACGGGTGGCGCTGAGCGATGAAATCAGAATGAAGGAGCCATTATCCCTCATGCCTTTCCCCAGTTCCTGGAGAAAGGCGAAATGGCCGATATAGTTGACGTCCAGCGATTTCTGAACCGCCGCCATCGCAGTATCGGCGATATTGCCAACCACCGGCCGGGCCGCCGACATGACCCCGATATCGATGCCGCCATATTCTTCAGAGGCAGCTCTTGCCAACGCCGCTATTTCCTCCGGCTTTCCGGCATCGCAGACAACCGCCAACCCGTCGATACGGCGCGCCAGTTCCTCAAGCGGTTCCTTGCGGCGTGCGGCCACAACCACCTTGGCACCGTCTGCTGCCAGTCGTTCAGCTATCGCCCAGCCGGTTCCGCCTTCGGCAGAAGCACCGAGAACAACCGCGACCTTTCCGCTCAAAGCCCCCACAGATCCACTCCTTCTTCGGGAATAATGCCTCTATTCGAGATGCATGCCGCCACTGGCCTCGACAATCTGCCCTGTGATCCAGCGGCCTTCGTCAGACGCCAGAAAGGCGACAACCGGCGCAATGTCATCGGGCCTTCCGATCCGCTTGAGCGGGACCTTCTCGCTGTAAAATGTCACCAGTTCAGGCACCGCCATGAGTGCGGCGATGAAATCGGTGTCGGTAGCCCCTGGCGCGACCCCGTTGACGGTAATTTTGCGCGGCCCCAGTTCCACCGCGAGCGACTTGGTGAAGCTGTTTTGCGCGGCCTTGGTCAAGGCATAGGCAATTGACCCCGGATAGGCTGCCAGCCCGACCATCGACGTAATGTTGATGATGCGCCCGCCATCGCAGATGCGATCAATCATGCGCTGGGTCAGCAGGAATACGCCCCTGATATTGGTTGCGATGAGTGCATCGAGCTTTTCCGGCGTCACGTCGCGAATGGAACCGCCGCCGCCTATCCCTGCATTGTTGACCAGAATGTCCAGCTGGGATCGCCCCCAGCCGGCCAGTCCATCATCAAGCGCTTTCAGCATCGCATCTGTTGCAGCAAGATCGGAAATATCACCGCCAAGGATGATGGCTTTTCCACCCAGCTCCTCGATCATTTCGGCCGTTTCCTGGGCGCCATCCCGCCTTTGGCCGTAATGCACCATTACACTGGCACCATGACGAGCCAGTTCCAGAGCTATTTCCCGGCCGATCCCGCGTGAAGCGCCGGTTACAAGCGCTACCTTTCCTTCCAGTTGCATCAATACTCTCTCAAATTATCGCTACTCATTCAGACTGGCCCTTGCTTCCGGAAAGCGCAACCGTCGATTGGTAATCGATGTGCAGGGGAAGATGGTGCGCTGGCCGACAGCCATTGCCTCCATACGCATGGATTGCTGCCGTCAGAAATACTATCAATTACGGCTTCAAGGTTGAAAGCCTGACATATCCCGGCAATCTGATACCTCGCAGAAAACCTCCTTCAAGGATATGCGCGACAATACACGGGAGAGATCAATGGGACAGCTAGACGGCAAGGTTGCCCTGGTTGCCGGAGGCACCGGCGGCATCGGTGAGGCGATTGCCCTTCGTCTGGTCGAACAAGGGGCGACAGTCTGGCTGGGTGGGCGTTCTCCGGCAAAGACAGAAGAAGCGGCCAGGCGCTGTGGCGGTATGCCAGTCCAGCTTGATGTTACCAGCGAGACGGACTGGGCGGCTGCGGTAGCCCGCATCGAGGCGGATTATGGCAAGCTTGATATTCTGGTGAATGCTCAGGGTGAAACGATCCCAGCCCATATCGAAGAAGCTGATCTGGAGCAGTTCCGCACCCTGATGGGCATCAATGCCGAGAGCGTGTTCCTGGGCACCAAGGCAGCCCTTCCCTTGATGCGCAAAAGCGGCAAGGGCAGCATTATCAATATTGGTTCGATCATCCAGGCCAAGCCGACGAGTAATCTGGCTGCATATGGCGCCTCCAAGGGAGCGATGGTCGCCCTGTCGAAATCCATCGCGCTGCATTGCGCCGAGACCACACCCGGCATCCGGGTCAATGTCGTTCATCCGGGCGGCATCCTGACCGATATGCTGGAGCGTGCGGTGTCCAGCATGGGCATGCCATATGAGGAGGCACGCGCTCTTTGGGAGGCAACCCATCCGCTGGGTCGTTTCGGCATCCCTCAGGAAATTGCCGATGCCGTGCTGTATTTCGCATCCGACCTGTCGGGCTTTACCACGGGAACGGAACTTTATGTCGACGGGGGGGCGGCCATCAGGCCGTAAGGGGATTATGTTGGACAAGACCTATGACGTGATCGTTGCCGGTTCCGGCTCTGGTGCTCTTGCCGCCGCTGTGCGCGCTCTTCACCTCGGTCTTTCGGTTCTGGTGGTTGAAAAGGAACATCAATGGGGCGGCACATCGGCGACGTCGGGTGGCGGGGTATGGATCCCCAACCACGGGCTTGAACCGGGCGACAGCGCCGAGGAAGCCATGACCTATCTCAAGGCCGTATCGCGGGGGCCTGTGCGCGAGGATCGCCTGCAATCCTTCGTTGATAACGGCCCGAAAATGGTGGTATTTCTTCAGGAAATGGGCGTTCGGTTGCATGT
Source organism: uncultured Sphingomonadaceae bacterium (assembly GCA_964632055.1). Classification (GTDB taxonomy): domain Bacteria; phylum Pseudomonadota; class Alphaproteobacteria; order Sphingomonadales; family Sphingomonadaceae; genus CANJYE01. The sequence goes on along the minus strand of CAZWEY010000002.1, from coordinate 13,123 downwards.
GCTGACAGGGTATCCGGATTATTTTCCGGATGCGCCGGGCGCCAAAGCCGGCCGGGCGCTGTTCCCTTACGAGGTTGATGGCGCCGAGATAGGCAACGCCATCCACACCATGCGTGAGGCCCCGGTGCGCGGTAAATTGTTCAATCGCTACGCCTTCGGTCTCGATGAAGCTTTCGGCCTCGCCACCAAGGTGCGTGGCTGGCAACTGATCGTCGCCAAGATGCTCTGGCGGTATTGGTCCGATCTCGGCTGGCGCAAGAAAACCGTGCGAGATCGCAGGCTGACCATGGGCAATGGCCTGATGGGCGGATTGCGCCGTGCTTTTGACAAATTGGGCGGCGAGATCGTGCTGGAAACCGCGCTGGTCGGCCTTCAGGTCGAAGGCGGCAGGGTGACAGGCGTCGAGGTCGATCGTCGCGGCCAGCGCCATAGTATCGCTGCGCGCCATGGCGTGGTGATCGCATCGGGCGGTTTCGAATGGAACCAGGAGATGCGCGACAAATATCTCACCCTGCCCGGCCGCACCCAATGGGCGACCTCACCGGAACGCGGCAATGACGGCAAGGCCACGCTGGCAGGCCTTGCCATCGGCGCCGATGTCGAGTTCATGGAAACAGGGTGGTACATCCCCTCCATGCTTTTGCCGACACCCGGCGTCCCCAACACCGACATGACGCACCAGATGTCCTTCGATCATGGCCGCCCGCATAGCATGGTCGTCAATCTCAAGGGCAAGCGTTTCGTCAAGGAATGCATTGCATACGACCGCTTCGGCCTCGCCATGATCGAGGATGCGCAAACAGGCAATTCCAACGGCATCGTCTGGCATATTTTCGACGACCAGTATCGCGAGAAATATGCCTGCGGCGGCTTCATGCTCAAAGGCATCATGCCGGACAGCAAGGTGCCGGCAGGCTGGTGGGATAATTATATCTACCGGGCAAACTCGGTTGGCGAACTGGGCGGAAAGATCGGGGTCGATCCGGCCACTTTGCAGCAGACGGTCGCAAATATGAACCAATATGCCCGCAGCGGAACCGACGAGGAATTCGGACGCGGAAGCGATGATTATGATCGCTTCTTCGGCGATGCCCGCGTTCAGCCCAATAGCTGCATCGGGACAATCGAGCGCGGGCCGTTTTATGCCGTCCCCATTGTGCTGGGTGACATGGGCACCAAGGGCGGGCTCAAGGCAGATGCACAGGCTCGTGTTCTGGATACTAATGGCGTGCCCATCGGCGGACTGTATGCCTGCGGCAATGCCTCGGGAGCAATCACCGGTAATTGCTATCCGGGTGCAGGCGGCACGATAGGTCCGGCCATGACCTTCGGCTTTGTCGCTGCCAACGCCATCGCTCAAACTGCGGGCAATGCCCGTTGACATTATCTGCCCCTACGAGGAGAAAAACGTGGCTGTCACCCTTGAATCGCCTGAAGCACAAAGCCCTAATGCGCAGGTAGTCCTCAAAACCATGCATTTCGCCAGTGTGCGTGAGCTTGACGGCTTTCGCGACACCTGTGCGCCCGATGTGATCCTGAACTTTCCGTTCCATCCCGCCGGCTCGAAAACCTATCACGGCGTCGACAACATGATCCGCCAGTTCCGCGCCGAAGAAACTTTCGCGACATTTGAGCTCTGGGCCGACAGGCTTTATGATTTCGGTGACACGATAATCCTGGAAGGCCGCTCTCACGGAACCAATGCCAATGAGGTGCCTGATTACAACAACCGCTATGTTTTCGTGGTCCGATGCGACAGAGGCCGCGTGGCGGAATGGACTGAATATTACAATCCTCTGGAAGCCATGAAGCAGGGCTACGGCAAGAGCAGAGAGAAGAAAGGCTGAGGCGGACCATGAAAGAGACCGGCAATTGTCAGCCCTAGAGCAGACTGGCGTCCATCTCGAAGGCCCATTCAGGGCGGGTGAAAAACGCGAAGTCGACCAGTTCGTCTCGAATTTCATTTACCAGGGAGATCTGGATCTTCCGATTGATGGCCGTCAGCTCTCCTTCCATCTCGAACAAATCGCATCTGTGCCATGTCCGCTTTATGTTTTGCGGTCAGGCAGCGAATATGTATGGCGCAGAACATCGTCGCATATCCGCCTCGATGCTTCCGATTTTTGCGCGCTGAGGCTTCTCAGAAGCGGTCGCGCCAGCATCACGCAGAGCGGGCGGACAGTGGACATGCTGCCGGGTGACCTGGTCGTGAACCGCTCCACCATGCCTATCAGGGTCAGCATCAATCCCGCCCCTGCCGAGCAGGGTGTCGAGATGATCATCGCCCTTGTGCCCAGCGCGGTGTTGCAGCAAAAATTCAATGTCAACGAGGTAGTGAACCAGACCCTGCCGCGCGAGAGCAGCCACTACCGCGTGCTGATTGATATGATCCGTCTGTTCGAGATCCGCGCCACCGACATTGACCCCGATACCGCCGAATACATGAGCAGCGCATTTTACGGTGAAGTCGCAAAACTTGGACAGATCATTGCCGCTCCGGCACCAGTTACCAAAGGGGTAAACGCAGAGCGAACTGCTCACATTCGCAGCATGATACGAATGCACTTTGCCAATCCGAACCTCTCGCTGGCAATGATTGCCAGCAAATGCGGCATATCGCCGAGATATGTCACCTATGTGATGAAAAAGTCCGGATCATCCTTTTACGACGAATTGCGAAACGAGCGGCTCGGGGCTGCAAAACGCATGCTTCAGAAAGGGAAGTTGCCTGTAAAACAGGTAGCTTATTTTACCGGCTTCAAATCCGCGGCGCATTTCAGTGCGGCATATAAACGCAAATATGGCCACCCTCCGAGAGAGGAGGAGGCCCTGATGCCGCCTCCCATGAAACTCGAAGTAGAGTGCGACAACAAAAACCCCGCCGAAACCTGATGGCTTGGCGGGGTGTTTGGCGCGCCCGGAACGATTCGAACGTCCGACCCTCAGATTCGTAGTCTGATGCTCTATCCAGCTGAGCTACGGGCGCGTTGTGCGATGGCCCTTAAGGGGCGGATGCGTGATTGGCAAGCCTTGCTGCAAGGAATTCCGACTGGCTTTGCATGAGACCGGAAAACTGTTTGAAAAGACGCTGATCGAGAGGCGGCATCTCCAGTTTGCCCAGCTGTTCGAGGCTGTGCCACTGCGCCGTTCCTCCCTCCTGCGCCTCCGGAGCACCATGCCATTCGCGCACTGTGTAAAGCAAAATGACAATTGGCAATCTATCCTCACCAGGCTCCGACTGGGCAAAGCAAAGCGGCTGCGCCACCGTGTGATCGACGATGACCCCGAGTTCCTCCTGCAATTCTCTGGCCAGCGCTTCGGCCGGTGTTTCGCCATGTTCCAGCTTGCCGCCGGGAAATTCCCATAAACCCGCATGAGCCTTGCCCGCTGGCCTGCGGTGCATCAGCACGCGCCCCCCGGAATCAATCAGCGCCGCAGCAACAACCGGAAGCCATGTCGGAAAATTTTTCAATCTCTGCCTTTCCGGTAATTATTTGTTAGTCCTATTGCGCGAAATACGTGGCATCAGAACCGCAAAGTTGGGGAGCTGCAATGATCAGAGCCGGGTTTCTTAAAAAAATTCTCGGCGATGAGAAAGCCGCGACCACAATCGAGTATGGGCTGATCATTTCTCTTATCGTTCTGGCTATTGTCGGCACGCTGAACACGCTTGCCACAAGCACCATCGGGATGTGGGAATATGTTACCGATACGGTAGTTGAAGCCACAAAATGATGCAGTGTTATTAGGGATTTGTAAATTTACTGAGCTTAAATCGAAATTGTCCGAACACGTTCAACGGGATCGGGCCGGGTATTGAAGACTGAACCAGGAGACGACCATGAAGTTTTTCAACAAGATCCTTCGCGACGAAGCTGGTGCGACCGCCATTGAATATGGCCTGATCGCTGCCCTTATCGCTGTTGCCGCCATCACCGCGATGAACTCGCTGGGCGACAACCTGTCGAGCACCTTCTCGACCGTCAGCGGCGAGCTTTCGACGGCTAACGCTGCCGGCTAAGCCTCTGGCTAACTGATATGGAAAGGGCGGGAGGGAAACCTTCCGCCCTTTTCGTTTGCGCTCCAGTCGCTTAGCGGGCGGCCTTGACGACGATCTTGACCTTCTGGCCTGCAACCAGGGTATCATTTGCCCCAAGCCCGTTGAGCACGCGGAAACGTTCCTGTTGTGCGGTGGTATAAGCCATGCGCGATGACAACGAGGCAACGCTGTCGCCGGATTTCACCGTCACCACAGCAAGCCTGCGCGGAGTGATCGCAGCAGCTTCGCTGGCGCTCAGCCGGCGCATCGACTGATACATCGCGCTGAAGACCCCGGACTGGCCGGCGGGAACGATGGTGACAAAATGGAATGCCTGGCTGGGCGAAAACTGGTAGGCATAGACCACCAGATCGACCTGGCCGCCATTGCTGTTTACCCGCGCCGCACCATAGGCCGCGGGAATACCATTCACCGTCGTCTTTTCCAGCGTCGAAGGAGCGAGTGTCTGGCCCTTGTCGGCCAGAGCCGCAAAGGCGCTACGGATGTAATTATCCAGATTGCCGTCATAGGCTGCTGTCGAAAACTCTCCCTTGCCCGATTGTCCGTTTATTGAAACTGAACTGGAGCCATTGGTCAGGGTAAAACCGTTGGGCGCATCAAAGGCCAGACGGAATTCAGGATGGCGGAAGCTTCTCCCCTCCACCACGCCTTGCTTGGGGTCATCTCCATACATCAGACCGTCTATGCGGGTGAGAAAGATGTCGCGATTGGTGGTGCCGCGGGCGTCGCTTCCCGCCAGCGCCAGCGCCGTCTTGACGCGGGAAGCAGGATCGGGGTGAGTCGATGCCCATTCCGGCACGCTAGCGCTGTTGCCATTCAGCGAAGCATCAAGCGAGTTCTGCGCTGCAAGGCTTTGCAGAACGGTGGCCATGGCGCGTTTGTCATAGCCGGCCTTGCCGAGATATTCGACGCCCAGTCTGTCGGCCTGAAGCTCCTGCTTGCGAGAATAGCGCAAGGTGGCCAGCTGCGGGACGGTCGAAGCCACCTTCTGCCCGATCTCGCCAAGGGCACTGTTGCCGAACACCACGCCGGTCAGCACCTGCCCCAATACGCCCAGAATCTGGTTCTGCTGCGCCTTGGCTTGCCGTTTGGCAGAATGGCGGGCTGCAACATGACCGACCTCATGGCCCAGAACGCCCGCCAGTTCGGCCTCGTTGTTCATCAAGGCCACCAGCTGGCGGGTGACATAGACATATCCGCCAGGGATCGCGAAAGCATTGTTCACCGGCGAATTGAGCAGGGTCACGGTGAAATCGTCGCGCGAATTGCTGAGGCCGGAATGGACCGAAATGCCTTTGGTGACATCGCGGACATAATCGGCCTGAGGCCCGGTTACGGGACCGCCATATTCCGCGACAAGCTGGGGGTGATATTTGGTGCCTTCGGCCCGCTCGGCAGGCGTCAGCGGGGTGCCGGTGGGCGGGGTCTTGCCATCCGTGGCGCAGGCGGGCGCAAGCAGGAAAAGAGCGCTTGCAGAAACAGCGACAATATGTCGGCGGGAGGGATTGCGGGGCATATTTCACCTCTTCCATCGCCGCAATTTTTGCGACTCTGAAAGCCTATATGCCTGAAAGCGAAGCAGAACCCAACAGTTCCAAGGAGGAATCTGCTAGGAAGCACCGATAGCCAGGAAGCGATCTTCACGCATGGCCCGGATCTGGGCAGCGCTTTTATCGGCCAGCGCAGCCAGTTCTTCGCCAAGCGCGGCGGCCAGTCCCTGGGCCATCGCGCTCGGATCGCGATGCGCGCCACCCACCGGCTCTTTCACGATCCGGTCGATCACGCCAAGCTTCAGGAGGTGCTGCGCCGTGACCTTCATCGCTTCGGCGGCTTCGGAAGCTTTCTCGGCCGTGCGCCAGAGGATAGAGGCGCAGCCTTCGGGAGAAATCACCGAATAGACCGCATGTTCCAGCATCAGCACCCGCTCGGAACTGGCCAGGGCAACCGCCCCGCCCGATCCGCCCTCGCCCACGATCACTGAAACCATCGGCACCGGAAGTGCGAGACATGCTTCGGTGGAACGCGCAATGGCTTCTGCCTGTCCGCGCTCCTCGGCTTCAACGCCTGGAAATGCGCCGGATGTGTCCACAAGGGTGACGACCGGCAGGCCGAAGCGTCCCGCCAGCTCCATCAGGCGAATAGCCTTGCGATAGCCTTCGGGTTTGCCCATGCCGAAATTATGCCGGATCCGGCTTTGCGTATCATGTCCCTTTTCATGCCCGATCAGCATGATCTTTCGTCCGCGCAGGCTTGCCAGACCGCCCAAGATGGCCTCATCTTCGCCAAAATAGCGATCTCCGCCAAGGGGCACGAATTCATCGAAGGCCATCCTGGCATAGTCCAGAAAATGCGGCCGGGCGGGATGGCGCGCCACCTGGGTCTTCTGCCAGGGGGACAGGGCCTTGTAGGTGCCAGCCAGGAGATCGGCGCTTTTCTTTTCCAGCCGCCTCAGCTCTTGCGAAATATCGACATCATCGCCCTCGGATGCTGCCCGCAATTCGGCAATGCGCGCTTCCAGCACGGCAAACGGTTTTTCGAATTCGAGATACGTAATCATGGATTCCCGCTACCCCTGCTTTTGCTTTCGGGCAAGAGGATGGCGTTCATTCACCAGCGCCACCAGTCTTGCGGCATCAACGTGGGTGTAAATCTGGGTGGTTGCGATATCGGCATGGCCCAGCAGCGTTTGCAGTATGCGCAGATCTGCGCCCCCTTCGAGCAGATGAGTGGCAAAGGCATGGCGCAAGACATGGGGGCTGACCTTTTGTGCGTCGATGCCTGCGCGAACCGCCAGTTCCCGCACCATCTGGAACAGCCGGACCCGGCTGATATGCGACTTGCGGGATGGAAATACCCACGGGCTTTCGGGCCTGACCGCCAGCCATTGCGACAATGCTTGAACGGCCCGTGCGCTGACAGGCACCATCCTTGTCTGCCCGCCCTTGCCTGTTATTGTCAGGAAAGGCGCATCTCGCGGGACCGCTGTCATTGGCAAACCGACCAGTTCGCTCGCTCTGAGGCCAGAACCATAGAGCAATTCAAGCAGCGTCAGCATACGCAACCCATCCGGCCGGTTGGAGGAGGCCTCCTGCTCGGCGCGGGCGAACAATGCATCGATCTCGGTATGGGAAAGCAGTTTCGGCAAAGGCCGCCTGGTGGCCGGGCGCGGCAATGCCCTGCTGGGGTCGTCCTTGCGCAGGCCCTCATTGATCAGAAAGTCAAAATATTGGCGCAGAGCCGAAGATTTGCGTGCCACGCTGGAAGGCGCAAGGGAGGCCCAGGCAAGACCAAGTCTCTCAAGTTGCGAAGATCCGGCTCTGTCGAGTTCGCCGACAATTTGCTCAGCGCCTTCAAGGTCGCGCCGATAAGCCTCCAGAGTATTACGTGACGCACCGCGTTCGCTTGCCATCATCGCCAGAAAGGCTTCGATAGAGTTACTCACACAGAGCCGCCGGGATAGCCAGCCATGCGCGCAATGCGAAGGTCTCCGCCATCAACTGCGAGCTATGGCTTCGGCCGCGATCATCCTTGCTTCGGCATCAAGCCCGACGCGGTGAAGCGCAGAGACGATATGGTAGAGATGCCGAGGGGTCATGCGGTGCCAGCCCTCGCCCTGCATGCCCAGCGCGGCCAGCAAGGCCACCAGCGCGCGATTATCCAGACGCGCCGCCCGGTCGATCGTCTGGCTCCAGCGGCTCTTGCGGGACAGGTCGATCTCGAGAGTTTGGGTGAGCTGGTCCAGTGCCTCCTTGTCCAGCCTGCCCAGCCCGGCAAGCCCGGCTACAAGGAAGGCAGAGCTGCGCTGTTCCTCGCTATTGTCCTCGCTGATGAACGCCTCGACCGAACCCGCATCGACCGGATTGCGGCGCACAGGCTGCGCCAGCGCCAGCATTCCCCATGCACGGCTTCCCTGATCGACCACTGGGCCCCAGCGCAAGGCATTGCGGTCCAGCCCGGCAGAGAGCATCGAACCGATCAGCGGTTCGGCGTCTGCGGCCATGTCCTTGTTCACCGGCAAGCGGGCGGCGGCATGGGCCACAAGCACCTGACGGGCATAAAGGATACGTCCCCTGTCGCTCCACAGCGCCTTGATTGATTTCAGCCTGTCGGCAGGCGATGCCGCAACATAGGCTTCGCGCAGAAACGAGGATCGCTGAGAGGCAGGCCCGCGAACTTCTCTATCGGCATGGACCTGCCCATAAAGGTCGACCATAGCGGAACTGGAGATGACACCTGCCAGCGCAGCCGCATCAGCGGCCTCTGCGCGTCTGCCCAGAGGAACGGCCGGCATCATGACTGCATTGTAGCGATACGCCTTGCCCGCGCCATTCCACAGGCCATCGGGTACTTCTATGCCAAGGCTGCTGGCAAGGCCGAAACGCCATGGGTTCAGTTCCTTGACATCGCCCCACTCAATGGTGACCGCGCGCCGCCCGGCACCTGCAGCGCCGGCAAAGCGCTGCGCCAGCAATATGTCTATCTTGGGCGCAGCCCCGCGCGACAATGCCTTGTTCAGTTCGCTGTTCGCGCGAGAGGCCTCACCCGAAAACGCTCCGCAAATCTGCCTGGCCAGCTCCCATTGGGGATCCTTCCTGACCTTGCCGTTGATCCTTGCCACCGGGCAGATGCCCAGAATGTCTCCGCTTGCAACATAGGCGTCGAACGCTGCATCCACCATGGCCGGGGTATAGTTGCCGGTATCCACATCCTGCACCAGAGCACGGGCCACATTGCCCTCTCCCATGCGGACAAGAAGTGAAGCTCTCAGGGCTGCAAATTCGGCCGGATCCATGCCTTGCGGGGCATCCAGTCTGCTCGCAAGAAGACGGCGAAGCATGATATGGCCCCAGCGAGAGACCAGCGGGCCATCCATGCCTGCCAGAGCGCCCCTCACCAGGGAGGCCGGCTGAGCTGCGAAAGCGCCAGAGGGAAAGCCGCCCTCCTTGTGATCCAGGATGCCTACCCTGGACATGGTGCGACGGGCGGCGGGTGGAATATCGTCCTTGGGCTTGAGACCGAGCACTTCATCGAGATCGTCAGGCGACATCGCCTCCAGTTCTTCGATGGTCGGCAGCCGCTTAGCCAATCCGGAGGAAATTGCCGTCGATTGCGATGGCGCGGCGGCTACAGGTGGGGAACCTGATGGCGCGGAGGCCGGCGCAGGCTGGCGAGCTGCAGGTGTGGTTGCGACAGGGGCATTACGCCGTGGAGCAGGTGCAGGTGCGGGGTCATCAAACCCCGGAGGAAGCAGCGATTCGGGAGATTCCTGCGCCATGACAAACGCAGAACTGAGCGCCAGAACCGCTCCACCCAACCAATAGCGTCGCTTCACGTCACATCTCCTGCAATGGCAACCGGCTGCCGGATCATGCGCAGATCGCTGCTTCCGCCATCAATCCAGGCATATACCAGGATCAAGGCAGTCACTGCGAGCAGGGCCCAGATGATCCGATTGCCTGCCATGCAAACCCGCATTCCTTACTCGATCAGGCGCAAAGAAGGCTGCGCGCCCTTGCGCAGATGCCTAGCGTATTTATAGGCAAGGCAGCAATGACTGTTCACGACACTGAAATCTCTTGCGAACAGATCGCTTCCATCAAGCAGCGCCTTGATCGTCCGCTTGTTCTTGTCGGGCTGATGGGCAGCGGAAAATCCTCCATCGGGCGCAAACTGGCTTCCGCGCTTGACCTCCCCTTCATCGATTCCGACCAGGCCATCGAGGAAGCGGCCAAGATGAGCATTGACGAAATATTCGAACGCTATGGCGAGCCGGCCTTTCGCGATGGGGAGCGTCGTGTCATCGGCAGGCTGATGGAGAAGGACGCTGGCGTAATCGCAACCGGTGGCGGTGCCTTCATCAATGAGGAAACCCGCTCGCTCATCCTGGATAAAGCCATTGCCATCTGGCTCGATGCCGCTCTCGACACTCTGGTAGATCGGGTTTCGCGCAAGGATAACCGTCCCTTGCTCAGAAATGGAAACCCGAGAGACATACTGTCGAGGCTCCTGACCGAGCGCAATCCCTTCTATGCCGAGGCCCAGATTCATATAAGAAGCGAGCCCGGCCCCCATTCACGCACGCTCAACAGCATTCTCAGGGCGATCGACCAATGGCTGTAATTTCCGTTGCCCTTGCCGGGCGCCCCTATGAAGTCCGGGTTGGATCCGGCCTGCTTGCGGACCTTGTGGCTCAATCGGGCAAGCTCCTGCGCAAGAAGCGCGTCCCGATTATCACCGATGCCAATGTCGAGGCGCACTGGCGCAAGCTTGTGGAAGGCGCATTGCTTGGGGCGGGTCACGAGCCACGATGGCTGGTGTTGCCTGCTGGCGAACAGACCAAGTGCTGGGACAGTCTGGCCCGCACCGTTGAATGGATGCTTGAAGAAGAAGTTGAGCGCGGCGATCATGTGCTGGCGCTGGGCGGAGGCGTGATTGGCGATCTCACCGGGTTTGCAGCCTCGATGCTGAAACGGGGCTGTGGTTTCATCCAGCTGCCGACAACATTGCTGGCGCAGGTCGATTCCAGTGTTGGCGGCAAGACCGCGATCAACACCGCGCAGGGCAAGAACCTGGTTGGCGCGTTTCACCAGCCTTCACTTGTTCTGGCCGATCTCGATGCGCTTGCCACTCTCCCCGCCCGTGAAATGCGCGCGGGCTATGCCGAGGTAATCAAATACGGCATCCTTGGCGACAGCGATTTCTTCGCCTGGTGCGAGGCGAATGGCTCCGCGGTGCTGTCCGGCGATCATGCGGCGCAGGAATATGCCGTTGCCAGAAGCGTGGAGGCCAAGGCCCGCATCGTCGTCCAGGACGAACGCGAGACCACCGGCGCGCGCGCATTGCTCAATCTCGGCCACACTTTCGGCCATGCGCTGGAAGCGGAAACAGGCTACTCGGACCGCCTGCTTCATGGCGAGGCGGTGGCGCTTGGCATGGTATTGGCGGCGCGTTATTCAGCCCGTCGCGGCTTGATTTCCCATGGCGATGCAGAGCGCGTCACGCGGGCAATCGCGGATGTCGGCCTGCCGTCTGAGACTGCTGCACTGAGGCTTGATTGCGATGGCCGCAAGCTCGCCGATCACATGCTGCACGACAAGAAGATGAATGCGGGCACCCTGCCCTTCGTTCTCCTGCGCAGTATCGGTGCAGCATTTCTCGACAAGCAGGTCTCGCTGGATGATGTGGCGGCGTTTCTGGATGAGGAACTGGCGCGGACCTAACCAAAGATCGCGATCGCCTGCGTGCCGCATGCGATGGGCGTTCCATCCCGGTTCCACATATGCATCGCCTGCGTCGAACAGCCCGCTTGAGCAAAATCGGCAGCGGAGCGCAGCAGCCACCAGCCGTCGCGCGTCTGTGGCAACGGCGTCAGGAAACCTGTCTGCCAGACCATTGAACTGACCGGAGCCGCCCATGTCATGAGGGTTTTTGCGCCCGGTGGAAGCCCGTCACCGATCGCCAGCAAATGCGTGAACGGATCGACCCCTTCGGCCCCATCCTTCAAACGCACCCAATTGCAAACCGACGCATCGCCTGAAAGCGGGATCGCTCGCCGGTTCTCGAACTGGGAGAGGAACACAGGGCCAGGCTGATCCGGCACAGGTTCAGCCTCCTCCACCCGAACCACTGACGGATCGACGGGCAAGTGATCGAAGGCGACCGTGCTTTCGACTGCCCCCATGAAGACGAAAGTCGCCGAAAGGCACAATTCGCCGCCGCATCGCAATTCGCTGCGCACCCAGCTGGCGTTGCGGCCCTGCCGCTCGAGTTTGGCCGAAACCTCCACAGTCCCTGAAACCGGGCCGATGAAGGCGATTTGCGCAGCGCGCAGCGGTGGCAGGTCATCGACTGCGGTCCGCGCCGCCTCATGAGCCAGCGCGGCAGAAAGGCCACCATAAGTCGTGCGGCCCTGCATCCAGGCATCCGGGATGCCGACAGCAAGACGGCCCGGTTCGCACCGGGCCGCCGCCAGGAGTTCAGGCAGGCTCATGCGCCTTCCCGCCTCACTCCATCTCGAGAATGATAAAGTCCACGGCGAGGCTTTCGCCCGCCTTGGCATTGACCGTCTTGACCGTGCCGGACTTCTCCGCGCGCAGCGTGTTGACCATCTTCATGGCTTCCACATCGGCCAAAGGCTGTCCTGCCTCGACCTTGTCGCCTTCGCCGACATGCAGCGCGACGAGCAGGCCCGGCATCGGGCAGATCAGGAATTTCGAGAGATCCGGCGGGATCTTTTCTAGCATATGGGATGCAAGCGGCGCGACCGTTGCCGGAAGAACGCGCACGTCGTGAATGGCACCGCGCGTGGTCAGACGGAAGCCGGTGCGGGTTCTGGCAACCTTCACCGCCAGCGTTTCCTCCCCGATCTCGGCCACCACCAGCTTGTCGCCGGGTGTGTAGCTCATGGCGATGTCCATCTCCTCGCCATCGACCACGATGCTTTCCTCGTCGAGTTCAACCGTGTGGAAGCTGTCGCCGATCTTGACCTGCCACTCGCCCGGAGGGTCAAGCGGGCCATTGAGCTGCCCATCGACCTGACGCGCGCGGTCAGCCTGCGCCGTCGCAAGGAAAGCCGCAACGCCCGCAATCTTCTTCAGCAAATCGGCATCGGTCGCCGCGCCGTGGAAGCCTTCGGGATATTCCTCGGCGATGAATCCGGTGGTCAGCTCGCCCGAACGGAAACGCGGGTGCTGCATGATCGCGTTCACGAAATCGATATTGTGGCCAAGGCCTTCGATCTCGAAGCTGTCGAGCGCGGTGATCTGCTTGTCGGCCGCCTCGTCGCGGGTCTTGCCCCAGGTGATCAGCTTGGCGATCATGGGATCGTAGAACATCGAGACTTCGCCGCCTTCATAGACGCCATCGTCCACGCGCACGCCATCAAAGCCGCGACGCCCATTCTCCGCACCGTCATCGGTCCAGCCATCGACCGGCGGGCGATAGCGGGTCAGACGGCCGGTGGAAGGCAGGAAGCCGCGATAGGGATCTTCGGCATAGACGCGGTTCTCGATGGCCCAGCCGTCGATGCCAATATCGTCCTGCGTCATCGCCAGCTTTTCGCCA
>CAZWEY010000001.1:0-55472 GCA_964632055.1 uncultured Sphingomonadaceae bacterium | reverse complement strand
TCGGTGCCGTAGCGATAGAGCACTTCCATGTTGCCGGTGTCGGGCGCGGACCAGTTGAAGATTTCCGACGCCCAGATGATGCGGCCCATTTCTTCTGAAAGCGGCGCATATTCGAGGTTGGAAAGCCCCGGCACGCCTTCGGGCAGATCGCCATGCGGGGGCAGGAACAGGTTCCACAGGCCCTTGGCCTTGGCCTTCTTCTTCAGTTCCTCGGCCACGGCGGGCAGTTGCCAAGGGTTTTCAGCCAACTGCGCTTCGTAGGTCGGGACGGCCGGGCGAACCTCCTCGTTCATGAAGCCTCGGACCTTCTCGATCCATTCGAGCTGCTTTTCGCTGTAGCTGAAATCCATCTGCTTACCTCTTCTTCAAATTTGGGACGGGGCCGTTATCAGCCGCGCGCCGAAATCCATTTGCGGGCGCGATCGAACAGGGCGCGCGCCGATTTGTGCAGCCTTTCGCCGGTTTCCGCAGAAGCGAGCCCCTCCGAAGCACGGGCATGCGTGCCTTCAAGGATGATGCCCAGCTTGTAGCAGGCCAGCACCTCGAACCACAGCACATCATCCATCGGCCTGCCGGTCAGCTCGCCATAGCGGGCAACGAGTTCATCGCGCGTCGGGAAGCCATCCCACGGCTTGACCGTGAGGCTCAAAGGCCCGGTCCCGTCCGCGTCGGGCCATGCGGCGGTAAGGCGCGCGAGGTCCAGCATGGGGTCGCCCAGCGTCGAGAGTTCCCAGTCGACGATCGCGCTCAGGCTCCCGTCGGCAGCGAACAACACGTTGCCGAGGTGATAATCGCCATGGATCAGGCCCGGCTGCATGGTGGCGGGCATGTTGGCGGAGAGCCAGTCGCCCACCAGCTTCACATCGCCCAGCCCTTCCGGCCCCGGCCACTTGGCGAATTTGGCGTAGCTTTCCAGCTGAGAGGCCCAGCGCGGCACCTGCCGTTCAAGGAAGCCTTCGAGCTTGCCGAAATCCGAAAGGCCGACCGCAACGGGATCGATTTTGGACAGCGCGGCAATCCCGTCGATCAACGCAAGGCCAAGCTTGTGGCGGGCCGCAGGATCGGTATCAAAGGGCGCAGGGAGGCCCAGCGCCGCGTTAAAACCCTCCTTCTTCTCCATCACGTAGAAGATGGAGCCGACAACCGAAGCATCCTCGCAAACCGCCACGAGATCGGGGTGCGGCACAGTGCTGCCCTTCAAGGCACCCAGCACACGGGCTTCGCGCCGGATGGTGGTTTCCGCTTCGGGCCGGGGATTGAGCGAGGGGCGGCGCAGCACATATTCCCGCGTGCCGCGGCGGAACTGGACGAGGAGGTTCTGCGTGCCGCCTGCGAGCAGGCGCAGCTCTTCCAGCTCACCGCCGGGAACGCCTTCGCCGCCAAGCCACTCAGCCAGCTTGCCCGGCTCCACGATCCGGGGATCAAGTTCCTGCGCCGCGCCGGCAGACATCATCGTCGTTCCTGTCATAAATTACCGATTGCTTCTGTTCCCTCTAGGACAAGGACTGGCGAATGGAAGGGGCTTGAACCAGCTACTTTTTGTCTCTCGAAGCAATCTGGCTGTTCAGCGCCCGGTAAAGCTCGCCTTGCGCTTTTCAAGGAAAGCCGTGACCCCTTCGCGGAAATCGGCTTCGCCCACACATTGCCCGATGGCCAGAACTTCGGCCTCCATCTGTTGCACTATGTCATTGTCGAGACTGCGGTTGAGCAATTGCTTGGTGCGGCCACCAGCCTTGGGGGCAACCGAGGCGAAGCGTTTGACCAGCTTGGCCAGTGCTTCATCCAGCCCGTCTGCTGCGTGCACTTCGTCAATGATGCCGAGCCTTTGCGCTTCTGCCGCATCAAGCGTCGCGCCGGTCATGGCCAGCTTGCGCGCCGCCTTCAGCCCCACCACGCGCGGCAGGAAATAGGTGGCGGCGATGTCCAGCGGCAGGCCGACCCTGGGCTGGGCGAAGATCATCATGGTGTTGTCTGCCGCCAGCACGAAATCGGAGGCGAGGATGAAGCTAAGGCCGCCGCCCGCCGCCGCGCCGCGCACCACCGAAATAACCGGCATGGGGAGCGATTCGAGCAAATAGAAGCACTCCGCATTGCCGCGCACCCGGCGGCGCATATAGCTCGCCAGTTCCTCGTTCGGGAGGTCAAACTTCTGGGCATAGCTCGCCAGATCGCCGCCCGCACTGAAATGCTCGCCCGCGCCCTGGATGACGAGATAGCGCACATCGGGGTCTTCGCGGATGTCGATGAGGAAACTTGCCAGCGCGCCGATGATCTCGGGGTTAAGCGCGTTGCGCACCTCGGGCCGGTTGATCGTGGCAAAGGCGCCGCCATCACGTTTCTCGAAAAGGATCTGCTCGCTCATCTGTCTGCCTCCTGGAAGTCCGCTTTGCGTCGCATAGGCCCGGACTCTGCAAAGAGGGCAAGCGGTTTTGCTCCGCTCGCTTGACCCTTGCTGCAATCAAGCGATGGAAATGCTTGCCAGCAACCCCGTGTCACAGGCACCTGTTTGCCTGCAAAAGGGGAGAGAACCATGAGCCATACACTCGAACAGCGCATTGCAAGACTGGAAGCAAGAGAAGAGATCATCCAGCTCAGCCACACCTATGCCCGCGCGCAGGACCGGCTTGATCCGGCTGCGCATCGCAGCGTGTTCCATGATGATGCCTGGCTGGACTATGGCTATTTCCAGGGCGGGCCCGACGCATTCGTCGACTTTGCGCAAGGGGCATTGAAGGCCATCGGCATCACCCAGCACTTCCTTGGCCAGATCGAAATCGACATCACCAGCGATACAGAGGCTTTTGGCGAGGCCTACCTTATCGCGCATCATCAGGTCGATGGCCCGGACGGCCGACTGGACGACTGGATCTATGCCGGGCGCTATGTCGACCGCTACGAAAAGCGCGATGGCGTCTGGAAGATCACCTATCGCGCCGAGATTGCGGACTGGCTGAAGCCTGCCAGTCCCGAGGCGATCCTGCCCGACCTGATGGGCACCGCGATCCTCGCCCGCAAGGACGGCAAGGATCTTAGCCAGCGTCGCGCCGAGTTCAGGGAACCCGCCTGATTACCTTCCCTTCGGGAGCGCATAGGCAATGATGTAATCGCCGCGCTTGCTCGCCGTGCCATAATGGCCCGCCGCCGCGACAACGACATATTGCCGTCCGTCCGCACCCATATAGCTCATCGGCCCGGACTGCCCGCCAGCGGGGAGTTCCGCTTCCCACAGCGTCTTGCCCGTGCGGTTGTCGATGGCGCGGAAGGTCTCGTCCTTGGTGGCCGCCATGAAAGTCAGCCCGCCGCGCGTGACCACCGGCCCGCCGAACATCGGCATGCCCATGTCCATCGGGATATGCGAGCGCATGCCCAAAGGCCCCGCCGCCCGCGCGCTGCCTACGGGGCGATGCCAAACAACCTTGCCCGATGCGAGGTCGATCGCCGTCAGCGTGCCATAGGGGGGCTGCTGGCAGGGCGAGAACAGCGGCGAGAGGAACGGGGCAACGGCGGCGGCAAAGCTGGTATTGGCCTGCGGGGCCAGGCCGCCGATATCCGGGTTGCTGTCCTTGCCCATCGGTTCTGCGCCCTGGTTCTGGGCGTCAATGCGCGACACCAGCTTCACCCGGTTGGCGATGCGGTTGGAGGCGGTGATCAGCAGGCCGCGGTCGAGATCATAAGCGGTCATGCCCCAGTTCTGTCCGCCGCTATAGCCGGGGTAGACGATGTTGAAGCGCCCCTCGCCCGGAGGGGTGAAATCGCCTTCATAGCGGCTCTTGCGGAATTCCAGGCGGCACCACAGCTGGTCGAACGGGGTGATGCCCCACATCATGCGCTCGGCAAGGCGCGGCCCGCCAAGGTCGGGCATTTCTTCCGAATAGGGCTGTGTCGGCCAGACCCAGTCGCCCATCGCCAGGCCGCCCTGAGGTACGCGGCGCTCCACCACGCGCTTGATCGGCTTGCCGGTCGCCCGGTCGAGCACGAAAAGCTGAGCACGCTTGGTCGGCTGGATCACCGCCTTCACCACGCCATTGGGAGTCGGCACGTCGACAAGGCTCGGCTGGGCCGGATTGTCGTAATCCCAGATATCGTGATGGGTTGACTGGAACGACCAGCGCACATCGCCCGTGGCCGCATCGAGCGCGACGGTGGAGGTCGCGTATTTTTCGTCAAACGGGCGACGGTTGGCGCCATAATAATCCGCGCCCGACGTACTGCCGGTGGGCGCATAGACGAGGCCCAATTCGGAATCGACGCTCATCGGCGCCCAGCTGTTGGGGGTCGACGGGGTGTAATATTCACCCTCTGGCGGCAGGCCCTTGCGATCCGGGCGGCCCATGTCCCACGCCCAGGCAAGCTTGCCGGTAACCGCATCGAAGGCGCGGATCACGCCCGATGGTTCATGCCAGTGCTGACCGTCTGCGACCCATCCACCCAGGATGATGTTGCCCCTGGCGATAGCAGGCGCTGAGGTCGGGTAATAATAGCCAGGATGATCGAACGGGGTCAGCCCTTCGCGCAGATTGACCTTGCCGCCTTCGCCAAAGCCCTCGCACAAGCGGCCCGTTTCCGCATCCAGAGCCTTCAGCCAGCCGCCAAACTGCGTGCTGATGATCCGCTTCGCACAGATGCCGGTCGCGCCGGGAACCTCGTAGTAACTGACCGCGCGGCAGTTGGAATAAACCCAGCCCTTGCGATCGACGCCGGAACGGTGCCGCCAGATTTCCTTGCCGCTGACAGGATCGAGCGCGATGACATCATTGAATGGCGTGCAGATGAACACCTTGTTGCCGACCTTGATCGGGGTCAGCTCCAGATTGGCTTCCATCTTGTCGAGCCCATAACCAACGCGATAGGTCCACACCTTTTCCAGCTTGCCGACATTGCCCGCATTGATCTGGTCGAGCGGGGAAAAGCGGGAGCCGCCTTCGTCATTGCCGTAATGCCGCCAGTCGCCGCCCCACGCGGTTGCGGCGGCATTGGGGTTGGCGGCAGGCGCGGCGGCAATGCCGCGCGCATAGGCGGGGTCTTCCAGTTCCATGCCCGTTGCATGGTGCAAACCAAGGCCGACAAGCCCGGCGATGACAATGCCGCCTGCGGCCTTTGCAACAATTCCGGGCGAAGAGCCAAGGCCTAGCGGGTGGCGCAATGGTGGAAGTAGCAGCACAGCCCAAAGCAGCAGAAACGGCCAGACGCGCGGCAGCAAGGCCCAGTGATCCGCGCCCGATTCCCAGAACGCCCATGCAACAGTGATCAGCGTCAGCGCGGCAAACAGCCTGCCACCCGCCGCACGCGCGCGCCACAACATGAGACCGGAAACAATCGAAACGGCGCCTGACAGCAGGTAATACCAGGAGCCGCCTTCAGCGACGAGGAGCACCCCGCCCCAACCAAGACCAAGACCCATCAAAAGCAGCAATGCGGCCATGACGCGCAGCGCTGCAGTGCTTTTCGTGGTCATATTGCCTCCCGTGAATTATATCCTGCCTTGCCACATATAGACGGGGCACAGGCTCCGCGTCGATGAAGCCATGGCCAATGCTGCTTGCTTGAGAGCGAAATAAGGCTGTCCTGATGATTTTTGGCGGCGGGTTCTGCGATTGCTGACGCTAGGGTCAGACCCGGAACGGGAGAAGTTTTGATGGCACGTGATTATCCAACTCCTGCGGAAATTTTCGAACAGGTCGGCGAGAACTTCAAGACGCTGACAGTGGAAGGCGCCGCCAAATTCATCGCACCAAACTGCCGGGTGCACGAGGCGGCCGGCCTGCCCGAAATCGGCGGGCGCGACTGGGTCGGGCCGCAAGGTTTCATCGACCTGATGGGCGCGGTGCAGGCGGCCTTCAACGGCTTCGACTTCACATTTGTCGACATGGTGACGGACGGCGATACCCGCCTCGCTTTTCGAGGGCGGCTAACGGCGCAATTGCCCGCGGGCAGCTTCGACATCCCGATCATCGAATACTGGACTTTCGAGAAGGGCATGGCGGTCGACATCCTGCCGGTCTGGCACGACACGAAGCTGGTGGCCGAGCTTTACGCCAAAAGCTACCCCAACGGGCGGGTCTGACTGTTCAGGCTGACGCCTGCGCCTTGCACCGCCGGGCCATCATTGCCCCGCATGCCACCGAGGCCACGCCAATCCCGACGAAGATCGGATGGCGGAACATGCCGCCAAACACGATATATTCGCAGGCGAACCATGTCGTCGTCATGGCACAGTAGGACCACCACATTAGCGCGGACTGACCAGCCGTATCACCCCGACGCACAGACCGCGCGAGACAGAAGAATGCGGCAAGCGCACCTGTGGTTGCAAAGGACCAGGTGTAAAGCGGATCGTCCAGCACCTGCTTGATCGCCCACCAGCCAAGACAGCCGGCGGCGATGCAGCCAATAACATACCGCGTCCATCGTTCCTGCTGTGCGGCGGGATAGAACTCCTCGCGCCCGTAGCGCCAGACCTGCCAGGTGTAGAATGCCTCGAATGCCGTGGTCGGGATCAGCGCGACCCAGAACAACTTCAGATACCAGTGGTCGTAAGTGCCAAACCAGTCGGCGTAATTGAGCACGAAGGACAGGTCGTGCGCGAACCAGATGGTGCAGGCGATCAGCGGAAAGGCTGGGCTGGCATCGCGCGCTGCGCTGCGGCCGGCCTCCCAGAAGAAAATATAGTTGAAGATCATCGCTATGCCGCCCCCGGCCAGCACCGCCCATTTATTGGCGTCGATGATCGCGAGCAGTTCGTGCGCGTCGTAGAACATGGCTTCCCCTCCAGGCCTTGCGGCTTTGGCCGCTGTGCCCGAAAGTTATGTATCGACTATTCCAGAACTGCTGTCCAGCCCCGCGCTTCACCCGCCAAGGAACTCCCGCAGCAGCGCAGCAAAAGCGTCTGGCTGGTGATGGTGGACATTGTGCCCAGCCCCTTCCACCTCCACCACGCGCGCATCGCGGAAATGGCTGGCCCTGCCGTCCTTGGTCGGGTTCGTCGCCCAGCTGTCCTCGCCATAGACCAGCAGCACCGGACATTCGATACGGCTCCAGAACTCTGTCGGCTGTGGGCCGATCGCGGTGACGAGTGCGGTTTCGCGCACCAGTGGGTCGTATTTCCAGACAAGCCCGCCGTCTACCTGTTTCGCATTGGTCGCCACAAAGGCGCGGGCGGTGGCTTCGGGCATCAGCGGATCGGCCTCCATCAGCCGGTGCGCCATGGCATCGAGATCGGGATAGACGCGCTCTCGTCGTCCCTTTCCGCCAGATGCCTTGTCGGCCCATGTGCGGATCGCGACGAAATATTCGTCCATGGTGGCCGGGCCTGATTGCGAGACGGGCCGCAAGCCTTCGACATTGCACAGGCGGGAGACTTTTTCGGGATAAAGGGCAGCAAAGCAGGTCGCACTCGCCCCGCCCAGCGAATGGCCGACAAGGCTCGCGCGTTCCAGCCCCGCCTGCGCGAAAAGGGCGGCAAGGTCGCTCGCGAAATCGAGCACTGCATAAGCCCCGCCGCTGGCCCAGTCGCTTTCCCCATGGCCGCGCTGGTCCACCGCAATGACGCGCCATTGGCCGGACAAGACACGCGCCGTCTGGTCCCAGGCGCGGGCGTTTTCCAACCCGCCATGGACCAGCACAACGGCGGGTGCGGCAGCATCGCCCCATTCGCAATAGCTGAGCGTCAATCCTCGGGTAGTATAGGAACGGCGGGCAGGTTCAGCAGACAATCGCTCTGTCCCATTCCAGCGTGAAGTCGCCCGCATGGGGGGTGACGCCGGCCTGATAGACGATCTGCTCGCCTGCCTTGCGATGGAATTGTGGGATGCGTTTGAACCATTCCTCGAAAACGATGAGAAGCTCCAGCCGGGCAAGCGGCGCGCCGACACAGCGATGCGCGCCCGCGCCAAAGGTCAGGGTGGAGCGGCTCTTGCGGTCGATGTCGAATTCCAGCGGGCGCTCGTTCTTCGTATCGTCCGTCCCGGCCAGGCAATTGGGCAGGCAGATCATCTCGCCCGCCTTCAGTGTCGCTCCTGCCAGCTCTGTATCCTGCACGATCTCGCGCACATTCATCACCAGCGGATAGCGGCGCAGCACTTCATCGAGAAAATCGCCAATGCGCGATGGGTCAGACGCCAGCAGGCGCTTCATCTCGGGGTGTTTTTCCAGCGCGATGAAAGCGAAGGTCGTCGCCTGCGCCACCGTATCGACGCCTGCCTGCAATACCTGGCTGACGGTTTTCAGGGCTTCTTCATGCGTGATCGGACGGCCGCCCATATCGGCATTGGCGACCATGCTGATGAGGTCGGTGCCGCTGCCTCCCATCCGCTCGGCTACCACGGGCGAGAGGTAGTCGTAAAAGGCATCGACCGCTTGCTGGATCGTCATATCGCCCAGATTGCGGGTGATCTGTTCGGCCCAATATTTGAACTTGGGAACATCGGCCATGGGCAGGTCCATCAGTTCCATGAGCAGAATGATCGGGAAAGGATCGGCGAACTGCTCGCGGAAGCGGCATTGGCCGTCCTGCTTGAATGCCTCGATCAGCTCTATCACGATGGCGCGGATCTTGCTCTCATAGCCCTTCACAATCTTGGGCGAAAAACTGTCCTGCATCACCTTGCGATAGGGACGGTTTACCGGCGGATCATAGGTCGTCGGTGCCATGTCGAAACTCTCGCCCAGAGCCTTGGGCACCAGCAACACCCGGCTGGAGAAGCGGGTATAATCCTCATAGACATCACGCATGGACTCGGTGCGGGTGACGATCCAGTGCCCGCCATTATGCGGCGTCCAGACAACCGCCGGGCCGGCATGCAGCACCTCCCATGCCGCGTGAATGTCCTGCTCCCCGCCCGGAGGCGACCATACGTCGAAATCGACGACGCGCTCTGGCGCGACATGCGACGGGCGTTCAGCGATTAGCGTGGCCATGGCATCCTCTTTGCTTGCTGCGCCCCATGGTAGGCGCGCAAGCGCGCGGCCTCAATCCGCCGGACAGGCAAACCGGCTTGACCCCAAACGAATAATTACAGTTCCATTCCTCCGGTCACGAACAGAGTGGTGCCTGTCACATAGGAGGCGCGTGGCGAGCTGAGATAGAGCACGGCATCGGCAATCTCCTCAACCGTCCCCGTGCGCTGCATCGGTATGGATTTGACGATCGCCTTGCTTCCTTCCGGCCCGACCTGGTCAAGGATCGCCGCGCCCAGCCCGCCATCGATGAAGCCGGGAGCCACGCAATTGGCCCTTACTCCCTTGCGCCCTTCTTCCAGTGCAACATGGCGTATGAGCGCGGTGATCGCCGCCTTGGGGGTGATCGAGAGCGCATCGCGCGCAATTGCGCGTTCAACGCCTGCCGCGGTGACCGCCACTATGGCCCCGCGAGAGGCGCGCAGATGCGGCAGGGCGGCGTGAATGGCATTGTAGCACCCCTTCAGATCTGCATCGATCACCCGGCTGAATTCGGCAGGATCGATACCGGAGACGAAATCGAGCGTGAAAGACGGCCCGGCGGCATAGACCAGCGTGTCGATCCGCCCGAAACGCGCAACGCATCCCTCAATGAAGCGAGCCACCGCATCAGGCTCTGAAATGGTGACCTGTTCGCAATGCAGGGCCAGCCCGCCCGCCTTTCGAATCTCGCCATCCAGCGCCTCGGCCTTGGCCCGGCTGCTATGGATATTGATGCAGACCTGCGCGCCCTGTGCGGCCAACGCGCGAGCGACCCCTGCGCCCAGCGCACCCGTGCCGCCGATCACGACCGCCACCTGTCCCTGCCTGTCTGCCACGCTCAATATCCTCTCATGCACGAATGGGCGTCATCCAATTCCACGTGGCTCACTTATCGGCAAGAAGGAAGGCGGCCGGTGCCAGTTGAGGCAATTCTTGAAACGTGCGATCCAGCCTTTCGCAGGCTAGTTGAAAATATCGAAACACATAAGCCGATAGCGGGCGATAGGGGAATGAGATGGCTGGACTGAGCTTGAAGGAACTTGCCGGACCCGGCGTCATGATCGAAGGGCCGGTCGAAGTCGCGGATGCAGGGCAGATCGACTGGGCAGAAGAAGCCGATGTCGTGGTGGTCGGCTTTGGTGCAGCAGGAGGCGCTGCTGCACTGGAAGCGCATGAACGCGGCGCCAGTGTCGTGGTTCTGGAACGCTTCGAGGGCGGCGGCGCCACCGGCAATTCCGGGGGCGTCATCTATGCCGGCGGCGGCACGAAGTTCCAGAAGGATGCGGGCGTCGAGGACAGCCCGGAAAACCTCTACGACTATCTGATCCAGGAAGTGACCGACGCCGTTTCGCCCGAGACCCTGCGCCGCTTCTGCGAAGAAAGCGTGGAGAGCATGGACTGGCTGGTGAGCCATGGGGTCGGCTTCGAAGGCTCGCTTTACAGCGGCAAGACCAATTACCCGCCCGAAGACAAATATCTCTATTACGCCGGCAATGAAAAAGTGCCGGGCTTTGCTGCCAAGGCCAAGCCTGCCGCGCGCGGCCACCGGGTCAAGGGCAAGGGCTGGACCGGCTATGCGCTGGCCGACGCACTCAAGACATCGGCCCTGAAGCACGGCATCCGCTTTCGCGAACACACCATGGCCAACCGGCTGGTGGTCAATTCCGCGCAAGAAGTGATCGGCGTCGAAGTCATCGTGCTGGAAGACGCAGAAGCCCGCAAGCAGCATCAGGCGCTCTATCTCAAGGTCGACCCGATGAAGCCCTTCAATGGCGACAAGGCCGAAGCCGCCATGGCCGAGGCCTATGCCCTGGAACGCGCGAAAGGCGTGCGCAAATTTGTCCGCGCCAAAGGCGGCGTGATTCTGGCAACCGGCGGCTTTGGCTACAATCAGAAGATGGTCTCGCAACACATGCCGTTTTTGGGCGAGAATTTCCGCGCGCTCATGCGGCTGGGATCGGCAGGGTGCAGCGGCAGCGGTATCCAGCTGGGTCATTCGGTCGGCGGCGCAGTCGGCAAGCTCGATCACAAATTTCTGGGCCGCATGATCATCCCGCCGCGCGCGCCGGTGGAAGGCATCATCGTCAATTCCCATGGCGAACGCTTCGTCAACGAGGACGCCTATAATGCCTATCTAGGCAATGCGATCTCGATGCAGCCCGGAGCCGACGCCTGGATCATTCTCGACAAGAAGCTGCACCGCGAATTTTTGATGCAGTGCCTGCCCAAGGGCGACGGCACCTTCTATCCCTATCTCGCGCCCAGCCTGCTCAACCGCTTTTTCGGCGGCACGAAGAAGGGCAAGACGCTGGCCCAGCTTGCCGGGAAGATCGGTGTGCCCGCTGCCAGTCTTGAGCGCACGGTGGCGCAGTTCAACCAGGCGCTCGAATCGGGTGAAGGCGATCCCTTTGGCAAGAATCCCGACTATGTCCGCCCCGTCGGCGAGGGCCCTTATGTCGCGCTGAACACTTCCATTGGAAACAAGTATTCCTTCTGCGTGTTCTTTACACTCGGAGGGCTCAAGGTCGACGAATTGCGGGGAACCGTGCTGAAAGATGATGGCACCCCTGTTCCCGGCCTATACGCGGCGGGCCGCGCGGCCATGGGGCTGCCGTCCAATGGCTATATCAGCGGGCTGTCCATTGCCGATGGCATCTTCACCGGACGGCGCGCGGCGCGCGATGCCGCTGTTCTGCGACAGGATAGCTGACGGACTTGACCAGCTTCGCAATCGGGCAGATCATCTCCCCAATCGCACAAACAAGGCGAGCGCGGCCGCATGTCCAGGCCGGGGAGAGAATGAATGCACACGATTTACCGTTTTTCAGGCGGTGACCTGAGCGAGCTGCGTCATGATTATGGCGACCTGGTGAAGCGCGAGTTCTACGAAGGTGAACTCGAGACCGAAATGCGTGCGGATTTCTCGATCACCGCGCAAAAGGCCATGTCCGCTCCGATTTCTCTGCTGCGCATGACCTCCAATTCCTCGATCTCCTATCGCCGCAACTGGCAGCATATCAGGGCCGACAAATCCGGCGTGCGTGTGATCTGGTTCGTGCGCCGCGGCACCTGCCAGCTGGTCCGTTCACGCGGCAGCATCTCGGTCAGTGCCGGAGAATGTGCGATCATCGATTCGAATGTGCCCTTCCATGCAAGGATGCAGCCCGACGATGAAAGCTTCGATGTCGTCTATGCTATCGTGCCGGCCCATCTGTTCATGAGCCATCTTGCCGTGGCAGCAGACCTGGAAGAGCCGCTGGCGCTGGATTACGCCAATCGCGAGAGCGTCGTGCGTCTGCTCGATCTGCTCTGCGACCTGGGAGAGAATATTGGCGCACGCACTGCTGAACCGCTGGCAGCCGCCTTCCTCGAAGCTCTGTCCGACCGTGTGCGCGAAGTGTCCGATTGCCTGACGCCGCGCGAACGCAACGCCAATCTGCGCCTGGCCGATATCAAGGCGCATATCATGCGCAACCTCACCAATCCCGACCTCAATTACGAGGACGTCGCCGCGCAATGCGGCATTTCCTCGCGCTATCTCTATTATCTGCTCAAGGCCGACAATACGACTTTCGCCCGGCTGGTGTGGAGCCAGCGGCTGGAAAAGGCCCGCGAATGGCTTAGCTCGCCTGAACTCGCCAATTACGCGATCCGCGAAATCGCCTTCATGGCCGGCTTCAAGGACGCCGCCCATTTCAGCCGCATCTTCAAATCCACTTTCGGCACCCCGCCCAAGGAATTTCGCATCGAAGCGTTGAAAAAAGCCAAGGGTGCGCAGGCACAGGCTGGCGAGAAAATACTCAACTAGGGTCTGCAGGCTTCGGCAGCGGCGATCTGCTGCTCCAGCTTGTCGGCCATGGGTGCCATATATTGCAGCCCGAAGACGGCCAGGTTCAGCGACCCGCGCGGATCGTCCTGAACGCGTTGCAGTGCCACCAGCGCGGAAATGATCACCTTGTATGTGTGGAAGACGTCATAATAGCGCAGGCGATAGTCCGAGATCGGCTCGCCGCCTGCCTCATTATACCAGCCCATGATCTGATCCGCGCTGGCATGGGCGGCACTCGCCATGATGAACAGCGCCAGCTCTTCTGCCGGATCGCCCAGCCGGGCATTTTCCCAGTCAAGCAGGGCCGCGATCCGGTCGCCATCGAACAGGATATTGTGGAAGCCGTAATCGCCATGATTGAGCACCGCGCGCCCCTGTTCCGCCGGAACATTCGCCAGCATCCATGCCGTCGCCTGCTCCATGATCGCCGAAGCGGGCGCGCGGCCGATGCGGCCCACCTCGCGCCAATATTCGACCACCGCGCGGGTGCTATCCGCAATCGAGCCATAGCCCAGCCACCGCTTCATGTAGCTCTGTTCCACCAGATCGCCTTCCACCGGCACTTTCTGCAGGCGCACGATAAGCGATATCGCATCCTTGAGCTTGCCCTCGCCAACCGGCTCGGCAGCACCTGCATAAGTGCCCAGCACGCGGCCCGGCGCGCGGCGCGACACCATGAATTTGAGGCCCAGATGCGCCGAGTCGGCTTCCATGAACAGCGGCTCTGCCACCGGCAGTCCGGCGCGATAGGCATGGAGCACCAGCGGATACTCCCCTTCCACCAGCATGCCGTCGAGATCGAGCATGCGGCGTTCCGGCTCGATCCTGAGCGCCACTCCTTCCGGCTCCTTGCCGCCATCACTGATGTCGGCCAGCACAGTGATCTTAGAAAACCCACCCGGCACCATGCGGAAATTCGAAACCCGCGGATCTTTCCATTCCTTGCGATGGGAGCGCAGATAGGCCTCGAACCTCTCCGCCGTGATACCGGCGCGCGGATCGTCGCCCGCTGCACCAGCCCTCTGGTTGCGATAGCTATGCAGCTGTTTTTCCCACGCAACCAGCCGGGCGACCATCTCTTTGGTCTGCGCCGTCCTGCGGGCGCACAGATCGGCAGCAGCTGCGGCAGTGGCTTCAAGCACGGCGGCAAGATCGGCGTCCCGCTCGCCCGTCAGCGCGGAAACCGGGCGCCCTGCCTTGGCGGCCAGCGCCGCCCCTTCAGCGCAAAACCGCGCGAAGAATGGCCCGTCCTCGCGCAGCAAAAGCTCATTCGTGCCGGTGCGCACGCCTTCCAGCAGGCTAGGTATGTCAAACGCCCCCGGCATAGCCTGCGCCCGCAGAACCGCATCGAGGACCGCAAGCTTCAGGTGGTTGTCATCGGGTGTCATGTCTCTCGCCTTTCAATGGTTGCACCTGCGCTCAGAAGATTGCCTTGTGCATGCCGCCGGTGATGGTGATGGTCTCGCCATTGACGAAGCTCGCCCGCGCGGAACACAGGAACGCGACCAGCGCCGCCATTTCTTCGGGCCTGCCGAAACGGCATACGCCAAGGCCTGCGGGGCGCATCACCTGTTCTTCATATTGCTCGATGGTGGTGCCCCTGGCGGCATAGGCTTCCCGCGCGAGGTCGGTGGCAAACTGGCCGGTGGCGGCGATATTGGCGGTGATACCGTATTTTCCGTATTCGAACGACAATGTCTTCATCAACCCGACCACGCCCAGCCGCCCCACATTGGACAGGATTTTCTGGGTTGGCGGCGCATGCGGCGCCTTCATCGATTTGGACCCGATATTGACGATCCGGCCCCATTGCCGCTCCTTCATCGCCGGAAGAACGGCGCGCGACAAATGCACGACGCTCATCACCAGTGTCTCGAAGGCATCACGGAAATCGGCGTCAGAGGCATCTTCCAGCTCGATGCTGAAGCTCGATCCCGCTCGCGCATCGGGCGTGTCGAGATTGGCAATCGCAATATCGGGCGGGCCATAGGCCTGCGTGGCAAAAGCAACCGCCTGGTTGATCGCCTGCTCGTCCGCCATGTCGGCAACAACACCCGATGCCTCGCCGCCAAGCTTGCGGATTTCGGCCACCGCCTTGTCCAGCGCCTCGCGCCCTCGCGCCGCGATCACGACTTGCACGCCTTCTGCCGCCAGCTCGCCCGCAATCGCGCGGCCCAGCCCCTTGCTGCCGCCCGATACCAGCGCAACCTTGCCTTGCAATCCGAGGTCCATCTCAGAACGTCCCCTGATACATGCCGCCGGTCACGGTCATGCATTCGCCGCTGATGAAACCGGCCCGGTCCGAGGCAAGGAATGCGGCAACGGCGGCGACCTCCTCTGGCTCTCCGAAACGGCAGGCGCCCATGCCGGTCTGGCGCATATGCGCTTCGATGCCCTGCCGGCTCATCCCATGCGCACCGATCCAGCCAAGCGCCAGATCGGTCGCGACATAGCCCACCGCGATGACATTGGCCGTGATCCCGAACTTGCCATATTCATAGGACAGGGTCTTCATCAGGCCGACGGTGGCGAGCCTGCCGACATTGGACTGGATCATCTGCGTCGGTGGGCCGTGTGGCTCCTTGGCCGCGTGGCTGCCGATATTGATCAACCGGCCCCAGCGCTTTTCCTTCATGCCGGGCAGCACGGCGCGGGTGAGGTGCACAACGCTGCTGACAAGATAGCGGTGGCCTTCGTCGAAATCGGCATCCTCGAAACTGAGATTAAAGGAAGACCCCCGCCTCGCATCGGGCGCATCGATGTTGGAGATGGCGATATCCGGCGATCCGAACCGTTCCGTTGCACAAGCGACAACCACGGCGACCTGCTCCGCATCGGTCATATCGCCAGAAAATCCCGCAGCATTGCCGCCTGCAGCCCTGATGGCCTCCACCGTCTCGTCAATCGCCGCCTGCCCCCGCGCGGCGATGACGACATTAGCCCCCTCGCGCGCGAATTCCTCGGCAATGGCGCGACCAATGCCTTTGCTTCCGCCGGAAACGATGACGCTTTTGCCTTCCAGCCCGAGATCCAAGGGCCGCTCCTCTCGATTGATTTGGCTTGTGTCTTAACGCCCAAGCCTTAACCCTGCCAGCAGTTGTGCTTGCGCGGCTTGGCAAAAGGCATTCCCGCGAAACATTACCACAAAGACAAAAGGGAGATCGGCAAATGGCGGTAAATAACATCATCCAGGCGTGCTGGATCGTAAACGATCTGCACGAAGCCATGCCGCGTTTCCAGCGAACCATGGGCTGCGGCCCGTTTTTCGTGATCGAAAACTCGACGGTCGACAATGCCACCTATCTGGGGAATCCGACGAAGCAGGTCTCTGACATCGGACTCGCCCAAGCGGGGCAATTGCAGATCGAGCTGATCCAGCCCAAGACCCCCGCTCCCTCGATCTATCTCGATGCCGTCCCGCGGGGAACCGAAGGCTTCCACCATGTGTGCTATTTCAGCGGGGATTATGACGGGGAACGCGCACGCTTCGAAGCGATGGGAGCCCCGGCGGCATTCGAGGGCATTTTCGGCACCATGCGCGTGGCCTATTTCGACACCCGCGCCCAGCTCGGCTTCATGACGGAAGTGCTGGAGGACAACGCCGATGTGAAGGGCCTGTTCGACATGATCCGCGACGCTGCCGAGGGATGGGACGGGAGCGATCCCATCCGTCCCATCCCTGTTTAGGCTGCCTTAGCTCGCAAGCCACTCGGACACGGCAGCTTCGACGTCCGCTCGCGGCTTGGTAATGCCCCAGCGGACCGCGCTCGGCGTTTCGGAAAAACGCGGTGCAGGCGCTGGCTGCTTGATGCCATCCAGTTCGATAAAGGCGCCACGAGCCTTGGCATGCGGGTGGTCATAGGCTTCTGACAGCTTGAGGATCGGCGCAAAGCAGCAGTCCGAGCCTTCCATGATCGCGCTCCATTCGTCGCGCGTCTTGCTCTTGAACACCGCTTCGAGGCGCGGGCGCAGATCGGCCCAGGTCTTCGGGTCCATCTGCGGGCGGTCCCTGAAATCGTCCGCAAGGCCGGTCTTTTCGAGCAATTCGGCATAGAACTGCGGTTCGATTGAGCCGATCGAGACAAATTCGCCATCCGCGCATTCATAAGTGTCGTAGAAGGGCAGGCCACCATTGAGCATGCCGGTGCCGCGCCCGTCGGCAAACTGACCAGCATGGCGCATGCCGTGGAAGATCGCCATCAGCACGTTGACGCCGTCACACATGGCGGCATCCACCACCTGGCCCTTGCCGGTGCTGCGCGCGCTGATCACAGCAGCAAGAATGCCGACCACCAGCATCACCCCGCCGCCACCATAATCGCCGATAAGGTTAAGCGGTGGCACCGGCTTTTCCTTCGATCCGATATTGTAGAGAGCGCCGGAAATGGCGAGATAGTTCATGTCGTGGCCGGCCATCTGGGCATAGGGGCCGTCCTGCCCCCATCCGGTCATC
Organism: uncultured Sphingomonadaceae bacterium; assembly: GCA_964632055.1. Lineage (GTDB taxonomy): Bacteria > Pseudomonadota > Alphaproteobacteria > Sphingomonadales > Sphingomonadaceae > CANJYE01. The sequence goes on along the minus strand of CAZWEY010000001.1, from coordinate 38,253 downwards.
CGGCCATAGACGATCTTCGGATTGCGCTTCAGCACCACATCGGGGCCAAGGCCGAGCCGCTCCATGACGCCGGGGCGGAAGCCTTCAAAGATCACATCGGCCGATTCGGCCAGCTTGAGGCAATATTCGATGTCGTCGCTTTTTTTGAAATCCAGTTCGATCTTGGTGCGGCCGCGTTCATCCACGAAAATGCCGGGAAATCCGCTACCCCCCTTGCGCTCGACACGCAGGACATCCGCGCCCATGTCGGACAGCATCATTCCTGCCAGTGGCCCAGGCCCGATCCCGGCAATCTCCAGAATCTTGACGCCCTTGAGCGGGCCGGTTGCTTGCGTCATCTTGATATCCCCTTGGTGCATCTTTCACATGTTGGCCCAGTCCATAAAGCAATCTGGCCCACACGCCATAGTTCCGGCTTGCACGCAGTGGCAGAATATCGGCAAGGGGTTTGGCCGTCCCAGACAAACCATGGCCCTTTCATTTTTCCTCCTGAACCCCGATATGGATCACAGAACTGCCGCGAGGCCGACGAGACTCACAGGGCAAAAGAGACGCATATATGACCAAGACCGCGACCACCCTCATGGACAAGTACACCCAGCTTACAGGCAGGGTTTACATCTCCTCCAACCAGGCGCTGGTGCGCCTGCCGCTGGATCAGGCAAGACGCGACCGCGCCAACGGCCTCAAGACTGCAGGCTATATCTCCGGCTATCGCGGCTCGCCGCTCGGCGTCTATGATGCGGCGCTGTGGGCGGCTCAGAAGCTGCTGGACGAGCACGAAATCACTTTCGAGCCGGGCCTCAACGAGGAACTGGCGGCAACGGCCGTTCGCGGCACGCAGCAGCTAGGCTGGTTCGGTCCGTCGCAATATCAGGGCATCTTCGGCCTGTGGTATGGCAAGCATGTCGGCGTGGACCGTGGTGGCGAGGCGATCAAGCTCGGCAACATGGAAGGCGCGTCTGCCACGGGCGGCTACATCGTGCTGGCGGGCGACGATCATGGCGGCAAGTCTTCCGCCACCGCGGGCCAGTCGGAACACCAGCTGATCGCGGCAATGGTGCCTACGCTCTACCCCGCAACCACTGATGAAATCCTCGAATACGGCATTGCCGCCTGGGCCATGTCCCGCTTCTCGGGCGCCTATGTGGGCCTCAAGTGCATCACCGACACGTTGGACCTCACCGCGTCTGTCGAATTGCCCGATTTCATGCGCCAGTTCGAGATTCCGCAGGTCGACATGCCGCCCGAAGGGCTCAACCTCTCCAAGCAGGTCAGCATGTCGCCGCTGCTGATGGAGCGCATCCTCACCGATTTCCGCGTGCCGGCCGCAGAGGCCTTTGCCCGCGCCAATGGCTTCGACAAGGTGATCTTCGACGGCGAGCGTCGGGAACTGGGCATCGTGGCCGCCGGCAAGGCCTATCTCGACCTTCGCACCGCGATGAACGACCTCGGTCTTGACGAAGCCAAGTGCCGCCAGCTCGGCATCCGTCTCTACAAGCCGGGCATGATCTGGCCACTCGAAAAGCAGGGCGCGACGAGCTTTGCCATGGGCCACAAGGCAGTCCTCGTGGTCGAGGAAAAACGCCCGGTCATCGAGGAACAGCTGGCCCTGCAACTCTACAGCGCGCCTGCCGATATGCGCCCCGCGATCATCGGCAAGAAGGATCTCGCCGGCAAATCGCTGCTGCCCGACATCGGCGAGTTGACGGTCGCGCTGTGTCGCAAGGCCCTCTATCAGGCAATCAAACAGACGGGCATTGTCGATGCCGAGGTGGAAGCGCGCTACAACAGCTTCCACGACCTCGAAGGCCAGGCCATCCTGCTGACAGGTTCCGGCAAGATCCGTCCGCCGTTCTACTGCTCCGGTTGCCCGCACAACACCAGCACCAAGGTGCCCGAAGGTAGCCAGGCGATTGCCGCCGTCGGCTGCCAGGGCCTTGCCGCCTATGTCATGCCCGAACGCCGCACGCTGATGCCGGTGGGCATGGGCGCGGACGGCATGCCGTGGGTTTCGGCGGGCAAGTTCTCGGATGTGCCGCACATGTTCCAGAACATGGGCGACGGCACCTATTCGCATTCCGGCATCCTCGCCATCCGCGCGGCGGTTGCCGGCAAGGCGAACATGACTTTCAAGCTGCTCTATAATGACGCGGTGGCGATGACCGGCGGCCAGCCGGTGGAGATGCATTTCTCGCCCATCGACATGCTGAACCAGTTGAAGGCCGAAGGGGTCAGCCCGATCCTGCTGGTGTCCGACAACCCGGAACAGTGGCGCACCCTGATCCCGCAGGGCATCCGCCTTCATCACCGCGATGAACTCGACAAGCTCCAGCGCGAACTGCGCGAGCTGAAGGGCGTCTCCGCCATCGTCTATGAACAGACATGCGCCACCGAAAAGCGCCGCCGCCGCAAGCGGGGCACCTATCCCGATCCGGATCGCCGCGTGTTCATCAACTCGTCCGTGTGCGAAGGCTGCGGCGATTGTTCGGTCCAGTCGAACTGCATTTCGGTCACCCCGCTCGAAACCGAGTTTGGCCGCAAGCGCCGGATCGACCAGTCGACCTGCAACAAGGACTTCAGCTGCATCAAGGGCTTCTGCCCCTCCTTCGTGACCGTTGAAGGCGCCAAGATCGCCCGCCATGTGTCAGGCGACGAGGCGCGGATCGAGGCCATGATCAAGGCATTGCCGACCCCGCCCGTTGCCGAAGTCGGCGACGGCTATTCCGTCATGGTCGGCGGCATCGGCGGCACGGGCGTGCTGACCGTGGGCGCGATCCTCGGCATGGCGGCTCACCTCGAGGGCAAGGGCACGACCATCCTCGACATGACCGGCATGGCCCAGAAGGGCGGCGCGGTGACGAGCCATATCCGCATCGGCAAGTCGCCCAAGGACATGTTCTCCACCCGCCTCGGCATTGCGTCGGCTGACGTGATCCTTGCTTGCGACATGATCGTGGGTTCCGGCCCCAACATGTTGCAGACGATCAAGCCCGGCAAGACCGTGGCCGTGGTCAACAACGACGTCGCGCCTACCGGCGAGTTCCAGACCAACAAGAACTACGACACCGGCGAAACGATGATGCAGGACACCATCGTCAAGGCGCTGCGCGGCGGCACCTTCATGGGCATCGGCGCCAGCCGTCTGGCGACCGACCTCATTGGCGATTCCATCGCAACCAACGTGCTGATGGTCGGCTATGCCTTGCAGAAGGGCCTGCTGCCGGTCGGCGTCGAGGCTGTCGAGGAAGCGATCCGTCTCAACGGCACCTTCGTCGAAGGCAATCTGCGTACGCTGGCTCTGGGGCGCCTTGCTGCCCACGATCTTGCCTCGCTGGAGCATGAGCTCGCCCCGCCCAACACGCTGCCCCCGCTCGACACGGTCGATCAGGTGCTCGACAGCCGGACAAAGTTGCTGACCGATTGGGGCAATGCGGCCTATGCGCAAGGCTATGTCGATTATGTGCGCGACATCGAAGCGCGCGTGAAGGCGAAGAACCTTGAGGGCGGCGACATATTGGTGCGCGACATCGCCCTGACACTCTCGCGGATCATGGCCTACAAGGACGAGTATGAAGTGGCTCGTCTCCACACCGACCAGCGGTTCTGGGACGATTTGAACCACCAGTTCAAGGGCAACTTCAAGGTCAAGTTCCACCTCGCCCCGCCGATCCTGCCGGGCAAGGACGTCAATGGCCGCCCCTTGAAGCGCGAATTCGGCAGCTGGATGCTGCCGGTGTTCAAGGTGCTCAAGAAGTTCAAGGGCCTGCGCGGCACGGCGCTGGACGTCTTCGGCTACACCGCCGAACGCCGCTTCGAACGCCAGCTGATCGAGGACTACAAGGCGCAGATGAGCGCACTGGTCGACCGGCTGACGCAAGACAATCTCGGCGTTGCGACCGAGATCGCCATGGCTGCCTATGACGTTCGCGGATACGGCCCGGTCAAGGAAGCCTCGATCGAGGAATACAATGCGCGCCTTGCAGAACTGCACCGCCAGTTCGACGCGCCTGCCGCCTCCAAGGTGGCCGAACCGGCCGAATAAGCGGTTCGCCAATCGGAATAGGGAAGGGCATCGGCGGCAGCGCCGGTGCCCTTCCCTATGAGGGGATTGCCAGGTCGGCGCTGCGCAATTCGCGCCGCAGCACCTTGCCGCTGGCATTCATCGGCAGGGCATCGACAATCTGCAGCACGCGCGGGATCTTGAAGCCGGCAATGCGCCCACGCGCCCATGCGCGCAATTCATCCAGGCTAAGCGATGCGCCGGCTTCCAGCACCACCACTGCGACGATCTCCTCCACCCATTTCTCGTGCGGGCGGCCAATGACCGCGGCAGAGCGGATCGCGGGATGCGTGAACAGCAGGTTTTCGACCTCGGCGGGATAGACGTTCTCCCCGCCGGTGATGATCATGTCTTTCACCCGGTCGAACACATAGAGAAAACCGTCCTCATCCATCCGGCCCATGTCGCCGGTGCGGAACCATCCGCCCGGCAGCATCGCCTCTGCCGTGGCTTCGGGCCGCTTCCAATAGCCCTGCATGACCTGATCGGAGCGGACTACGACCTCGCCTTCCATGCCAGATGCAAGAAAACTGCCCGCAGGATCGACAATCGCCACCTCTCCGCCGGGGAAGGGCACGCCTGCTGAACGCAGCTTGGGCCGGTCTTCGCCGATATGGTGTTGCGGCGACAGCGCAGTCGCCACGCCGCCCGTTTCGGTCATGCCATACATCTGGACATAGCGCACGGGCAGCATGGCCTGGGCGCGAGCGAGGATCGCCTCGGGCATGGGCGATGCTCCATAGGCGATATACCGCAGTCCGTTGACGCTCTCGCCGCTTGTGTCGAGGTAATCGAGCAGCATCTGCAGCATCGAGGGAACGAACAGGGCATAGGTCACCCCCGCATCATTGATAAGATGCGTGGTCGCAGAGGGCGCAAATTCACTAGCTATCACGATCCGCCCGCCTGCATAGAGCTGCCACACCGCAAAGCCGGTCCCGGCAATATGCGCGACAGGAGAGATGACAAGGGTGGCGTCCCGCTCTGTCTGATACCATTCCTCTTTCCGGTCATAACCCGGCTTGCGCTGCGCCAGCACATTGCGGTTCGTCAGCATCGCTCCCTTGGGGCGCCCGGTGGTGCCCGAAGTGTACATCTGCAACGCAACTACACCGGGATCGTCCCTCCGGCGCTCTGGAGCGGAGAGCCTCTCTACACCGAACGGCCCGAGAGGGTGCACCGCAAGACCGGAAATGCGCTGCCCCAGAGCCTGCGCCTCTGCGGCGAGATATTCATCATGAAGCAAAAGCGCGACTTCGGCATCACGCAGGATGAAATCCCATTCGTCCTGCGCCAGTCTCCAGTTCAGGGGCACCAGCACCATGCCAGCCCTGGAAATGGCAGCCAGCAGAGCGAAATAGAGATCGCAATTCTTGCCGAGATAAGCGATCCGCGCCCCCGGACCTGCGCCGGTCGCTCGCAGGGCCGAATCCATTCCCTCGGCACGCTGCGCCCATTGGCGATAGGTGGTGCGGCGATCCTCATACTCCATCGCCACTGCATCGGGCCGGCGATCGCGATGGTAGTCTGCGATAGACCACAAGGTCTGCAGCCGGGCGTGGTCTATCGTCCAGACTTCAGTGTCTGCACCCACTCGCAACACTCCCCGGCCGCAGCCTCAGAACAGCACGTCGCGGTTAAGTATCCGCTCCGGGTCGAGCGCATCGCGCAGATGGCGCATCACCTCCATCGATCCTGCAGAAACATGCTCGGGCAGGAACTTCTTCTTCACCTGGCCTATGCCGTGTTCGGCTGTCACCGCGCTCTCATAGCCCTTGAGCGTATCATAGAGGATGCGCTCGACATTCTGCTCTTCCTCGATCGAGTTGGGGCCGACATGAATGCCGATATGGATATTGCCATCGCCGAGATGGCCGAAAGTCGCGGTCTTGCAGATATCGGGATAGGCCGCATGCAGCTTCTCGCGCACCTTGCCGACATATTCATCGGTCTTGCGAACATCGACACTGATATCGCTGCTGATGATCGGCCACATCGAGGACCACGCTTCACCGCCTTCGCGCACCTTCCACATATCCTGCACCTGTTGCAACGACTGGGAAGTGACGGCATCGACGATCAGCTCTTTCTCGAAAGCTTCTTCGAGAAAGGCCATGAAGCGCGCTTCGTCCTGCTCCTCGTCATAGCCCATCGATTCCAGCAATATATAGAACGGGCTTCCCGGCTCGATCGGGCGGCGGCCGGTGTTGCTGTTGGCCATCAGCTCGTAATAATCCGCCCACATCACCTCGAAGGCGGAGAGGGTTGGCAGCTTGCGCGCAGCCTTGAGCATGCCAAGCACCGCATCATAGCTCGGCACCGCGACCACCGCGACCTGCTGGCTGACAGGTTTCGGCACCAGCCGCACCACCGCACGGGTGACGATGCCGAGCACGCCTTCGGTGCCTGCAAAGATGTGCTTCATGTCGAAACCGGTGTTGTTCTTGGTCAGCCGGTTCATCGCCGAAACCACGGTGCCATCGGCCAGCACCACCTCGATGCCAAGCAGGTTCGCCCGCGTCATGCCCCAGCGCAGCACGCGGTTACCACCGGCATTGGTGGCGATGGTCCCGCCCAGTGTCGCCGTGCCCTTGGACCCAAGGTCAATCGGATAGAGCAGACCGGCCCCATCTGCCGCATTCTGCAGCGCCTCGACCGGGGCACCAGCCTGCGCCACCATGCACTGGTTGAACTCGTCGATTTCCTCGATGCGGCTCATCCTTTCAAGCGAAAGGACCAGCTGATCGGGTGCAACAAAGGCACCGCCTGCAACCCCTGTCCGCCCGCCATGCGTGACGACCGGCTGCCCGCGTTCATGGCAAAACGCCATGACCCGGCTGACTTCATCGGTGTTTTCAGGGCGCACGATCACGCCGCTTTCTGGCGGAACCTCGCGAAACGGATCGCAGGAACGCATGGCGACATCATCGCCCAGCACCAGGCCGCGATCGCCCACAATGGCCCGCAGGCCCTCGATGAGTGCACTATTGGAAACTAGGGGCGTCATCTGGTCCATACTCGGGGCAACTTTCTATCTGCCATAAGGGGAGCGTTGCGAAAGGATCGTATCAAGGCCCCTGCAAAATGAAAAAGGCCCCTGCATGGGGCCAGCCGGAAACCACATGAATGGTGCGGCAGACGAATGCCGGAGCATCGCCTGCCGCACGCAATCGCTTAACCCTTGATTCCCATCGCCCGCATATAGGCTTCGTGGAAATGGCGGATGCGGATTTCCTGCTTCGTTGCGAGCACCGGGCGCGCAACGCTGGGATCGGTGGCCTTCATGCCCCTGTGGACTTCTTCCATGTTGTCCATGTCTTCGTCCATCAGGAAGCCCGGGTGACCGGCTTCGGGATAGTCGCGGCCCTGCTCGTCGAAGTCCACCCAGACAGTGTCGGGGAGAGCCGGCGCCGGCCCCTCCAGAGGTTTGGGAAGGAGCAGGCGGATCTCCATGATGCATTCATCCGGGCTTTCACCGAGCGGGGTGAAATTATACCACCAGGACAGGCCTTCGCCCCACCAGGGGTAGAATGCCGGGAAGGAATACCACTGGTGCATGTCGACCAGATAGGAGATCGACCTGTCACTGTAATCCCGGCCCGATGCTTCCTTGTATTTTTCGGCGATGACGCCTCCGGCATATTGCCGGGCATCGGCAACGGTATCCCCGCGGCCAGCAGGCGGCGCAGGCAACTGGTAGGTGTTGCAGAACAGTTCAAGCGCCAGGCGCGGCGTGACCTCGTCCTTCACCCAGCCATCGGGCACCAGCGCAGGGGTGATGAGCCTGCTGACAGCCGAAACACCGTCATCCCAGCAATCGGTCTGGGTATAGGTGGATCCGAACATCGGCATGCCGGAAGGGTGGGTCGTGAGAACGTGATAGCCTTCAAGGAAGGCTTCCATCCCCGATTTCCAGTTGATCCGCACCTTCTTCTTGATGCGCACCGCCGTGTACCGCTCTTCCAGCGGGCAATCCTTGAAGTGATCGGGCAGAACCCCGAGCGCTTCCTTGAGGGAGGGGGCGCTCAGATCGGGGTTGATGAAAACGTTGCCGCCCCACGTGTCGCACTGCACCGGGCGCAGCCCGACCAGGTTGGTCTGCACATTGGGGAATTCCTCTTCGCGAGGGACCCAGATGAGCTTGCCGTCCAGCCCATAGGACCAGGCGTGGAACGGACACTGGATGACATCGCCCGATTCCGGCGTGTCTCCGCAAAGCCGGCGGGCACGGTGACGGCAGCTGTTCCAGAATGCCTTGAACGTGTTCTCGTCCGAACGCACCACCAGGAAAGACAGCGGCCCCACTTCATAGGACACGCGATCGCCGACATTGGGAATGTCTTCTTCCCGGCAGGCGACCTGCCAGTGCTTCTTCCAGATCTTCTCGATCTCTTCTGGCACATATTTCGCATCGAGGAAATATTCATAGGCCAGCGGACGATTCTGAGGCTGGTGCGTGCCGCGCGTGGATACGGTCCAGGGAATTTCCTCCCCCGCCTCGCGCAGATAGGCTTCGTAGTCAGGCATATTCTCGAACTGCATGCCAAGCGAGGCCCGCACGAAGCTCTTGTTGCCGTATTTCGTGATGTCCACTTCTTTGTTCATGTCGGATTCCATCTTGTGTTGGCCGAGCGAACCAGGCGTCTGAGGGAACATGACCTCAGCACAGAACCTCTCGTCGTTGGTCTATTCTAACACTCTGACCCGATCAGCGGAACCGCCGATACAGTTTCTGGAGGATAGCAAAATTTGCCCGTGGCCGCAATTGCGGGCCACGGACGCGAAACGCCTGAAATCTAGGCCGTGAATCCGCCATCGGCGACCATGACGCTGCCAGTCATGAAGCTGCTCATGGGCGAGGCGAGGAACAGGGCGGCCTGCGCGATTTCATCGGCCTTGCCATGCCGTCCCATCGGGATCATCGTGTTCATCAGCGCCGTTGCATCACCGCCACCAATCAGCGGGCTGAAGGCATCTTCGATTGCCGTCTGGAAGCTGTTGTCGATCGGCCCGGGATGCAGGCTGTTGACGCGGATATTGCGCGCAGCGACTTCCTTGGCAAGCGAGCGCATGAAGCCGACCTGCGCATGCTTGGCCGTGGCATAGGCATAGACGCCCGGGCTGCCGCCAAGCCCAGCCACGCTCGACATCACGATGATGCTGGAGCCAGCCCCCATATGCGGAATGGCATGTTTGGCGCCCAGAAAGCTCCCGCGCACATGAACCCGGTAGACCGCGTCCATCGCGTCTTCGGGATAGTCCTCGATGCCGCCGATCGGCCCCGAATTGCCCGCGTTGCAAAACAGGACATCGACCTTGCCCCAAGCTTCGACAGCGGCATCGACATAGGCCTTGGTCTGGGCCGCATCGCCGACATCGGCCGCCTTGGTAATCAGATTGGGGGAGTCGATTGTCGCCGCGGCGCTGGCAAGAGCATCCTCATGCAGGTCGACAATCAGAACCTTGGCGCCCTGCTCCAGAAACAGGCGTGCCGAAGCGAGCCCGATGCTGCCCGCGCCGCCCGTCACGATGCAAACCTTGTCAGCCAGAAGTGTCATTTCGTCTCCAATCGATTGTTTGCATCTGACTAGCACCGAGCCCGACCTGTCCGCAAGCCAAAGGGGAGAGTGCCCTTGCTCCCCCATGCGCCCCCTTGTGCCCCCCTTGCGCCATTGCGGGTAAATGCCAGTGCGCCTATCAGGCCTGCATGCGCGCCATCCAAATTTGGTGCGCAGCCCAGTTTCGAAGACAGGTTCCAGATGAGCGACTCCGACTACAAGCCCCTTTTTGCAGCAGGCGATCTTCCTCCCGGAAAAGCATTCCCGGTCGAAGTGGATGGGCGCCGCATACTTGTCTGTCACGGAGAAAACGGACTCTTCGCCCTTGACGATCTGTGCCCTCATAACGGAGCAGCACTTGGCGGAGGCAAGGTGCGCAAGGACACCATATCCTGCCCGATGCACGGCGCGCGATTCGATCTTCACACCGGCGAATGTCTGGCCACTGCGCTGGGCTGTCCGGCCATTGTCACCCATCAGGTGCGGATAGAAAACGGCCAGATCGAAGTCGCCCTGTCGGACAGGCCTGTCCAGCAGCCGCCGCTCTGAACCTCTTTATTCCATCAGGAGACATATATTATGAAATCATGGCTCATCGAAGGCCAGACCGGCACCGCGGACCTCAAGCTGGTGGAACGCGACATGCCCGCGATCACCGACACACAGGTTCTGGTCAAGCTCACCGCGCCGGGCGTCGTCCCCTTCGACCAGGCAATCGTCAATGACGAAAACGAGCCGACCTTCCCGCCGGCAGTCCTGCCCATCGTTCCGGGCAACCAGGGCGCAGGCGTGGTGGTCGATCCGGGCAAGTCGAACCTGAAGAAGGGCGACCGGGTGATGTTCGGCGCCTTTATCTACGGTTTCATGGCGCCCGGCAGCTGGGCCGAATATTGCGCGGTCGAGCGCGATCATATCGGCATCATCCCCGACAGCGTTTCGGATGGCGCAGCCTCGCAGGCCGCCGTTGCCTATCCCACCGCCTATTTCGCGCTCAAGGAAGCGGGGATGGCGCCGGGCAAGACCGTGCTTGCCACCGCGATCGGCGGTTCGGTCGGCAATGCCGCCTACCAGCAGGCCAAGGCGATGGGCGCGGCGCGCGTCTTCTCCACCGCCGGTTCCACCGCCAAGGCCGAACAGGCCCGCGCGATGGGCTTTACCGACATCATCGACCTGTCGAAGGAGAGCATCGCCGAGCACATCATGCGCGAAACCGGCGGCGCGGGCGTTGACATCATCATCGATTCAGTCGGCGGGCAGGTCATCGCCGAAGCGGTGAAGGCGGGCGGGCGCTACTGCAAGGCGATCGTTCTGGGCTTTGCCGCTGGCCGCCAGTCGACCATCACCCTGTCAGACCTCATTCTCAACCGGGTCAGCATCCAGGGCTATGGCGCTTACACCAGCACACCCGAACAATGGGCCGAAGCTTTCGCCTTCTTCAAGGCCGAGGCCGACAAGGGCAACATCAAGGTGATCCACGACAAGAGCTTCAAGTTCGAGGATGCCAGGGAAGCCCTGACCTACATGGCGACGCAGCGGCCCTTCGGCGCGGTTTCGCTGGAATTCTGATCCCCGCGCGAATCGCATGAAAAAGACCCCGGAAGCACATCGCTTCCGGGGTCTTTTCAATGGCAGGAGTGATCGAGCTTACTCAAACCCATAAGGCTCATATGGCCCTTGCAGGAACAGCTCCAGCTGGCCTGCACCCTCATAGGTCTTGCCATCGGGCGCGATGGTCTTGATCCGCAGGACATATTCGACGCCATGGATCTTCTCATTGTAGGAGAGGCCCGTGTGCATCGTGTCCGGCTCGTCCTTGCCGGTCTCGCCATAGGGGGTGTAGTCGAAGGGCTGGGCCGAGAAATCGAACTCGTCCCATTCGGTGAACAGCTCCTCATTGCCATGATAGCAATGGAAGCTGCCGCCATCCTTCCAGCTGCCCGGCGTATAGCCCATCGTCTGGATCACCCAGGGCGGGCAGGAGCTTTCCAGTTCCTGCACCCATTCGCGGCCTTGCTTGTCGGTCAGATAGACCTTCGCGCTCTGGAACATGCGGGTGCCGGGAACGAAGACGATCTCGTGCCGGGAGGCTTCGAGTTCGATCACTTCCTCGTCCCAATTGATATAGAAATTGCCTTCGAACGGCGTGCCGAACACATCGTCCAGCTTGCGCTGCACGCCGTGCTTGTCTTCGTGCATGTGATAGAAGCCCGACAGCGCGCCGCAATGGAACGTCACCCAGAAGCGCAGCGCGCGGGCGTTTTCGTTTTCGAGGACCGGCGGCAGCCATTTGGGGTTGGCGGCAAAAGGCGGGCGCTCCACATAAAGGCCCCAGCTATGGTCGCGCACGGCGACCCAGCCCGCATCCGCCATGTCCCAGGTCTGGTCATTGAGGCTCAGCGTGCCGGTAGCAATGCCGGGTTGCGAATAGCGGCTCTGGTCCGTGGTGCGGCGGCCACGGCGATGAGCCAGGTGGTGCTCTTCCAGATGCGGCGGGCAGGAGCCGATCCATAGTATGTCGTGGCTGATGCCGCTTTCGTTTTCGCCCAGCGTCAGGCGGATCTTCTTCAAAGGCTCCACGAACTCGACCTTGAACGGCCCGACTTCCAGATTGAAATTGCGCCGCCATGTGCGGCTGAAGCGGAAGGTGCGCTGGATGCCCTTGACGTTGAGCAGGGCATAGCCGCCGATCATGTCGGTGGCCGGATTGACACGGAAGCCGCAGCAATACTGGATGCCCAGCTCAGGGTTCATCACCGCGAAATAATAGCCCTCGTCCCAATTATAGTCGGTCGCGGGCGTGTAGCTGACGGGATAGGGGGTCGCGTGGACCGGGAACTCGTCATAGGGGGTAAGCGGATAATTGTCGTCAGACATGGTAACTCCCGTGATCGCTTTGGCTTCAGGCCATGGTCATTCCATGCTTGCGCAAGACTGCCAAGCCCCGGCAGGCCGGTTTCCCGACAAGACAGATTCCTATGCGCCCCAGGGCCAGAAGGCCAGACAGCGCAACCGGTCAGCGCAACCTGTCGGCATAGCGCTGGCGCAGCACCTTCTTGTCGATCTTGCCGGTGGCGGTGAGCGGGACGGGCGCTATCTCGACCGCATCGGGCGTCCACCACTTGATGATCTTGCCGTCGAGATAGGCCAGCACATCATCCGCCGTCACGCTCGCGCCGTCATGCGGCTCGATCACCAGAACGGGCCGCTCTTCCCACTTGGGGTGGAACACGCCGACCACGGCCGCGATCTTCACGCCGGGGCAGGCGACGGCGATGTTTTCAAGGTCGATCGAGCTGATCCATTCGCCGCCCGATTTGATGACGTCCTTGGCGCGGTCGGTGATCCGCATGAAGCCCAGATCATCGATCGTGCCGATATCACCGGTGTCGAACCAGCCATTGGCATCCGTCGCGTCCTTTTCCGCCCTGAAATAGCGCTGCACCACCCATGGTCCGCGCACCATGATCCGGCCCGATGCCTCGCCGTCATGCGGCAGCGGATTGCCGTCATCGTCCCAGATGGCCATTTCGATGCCGAACTGGAGGCGGCCCTGCCGGGTCCAGATGACATCGTCCTCGGCATCCTCGCCCAGCGCCGCGAGCTTGGGGGTGGGGGTTGCGACGACGCCCAAGGGACTTGTCTCGGTCATGCCCCATAGCTGGCGCACCTTGACGCCGTATGTCTTCTGGAAAGTCTCGGCCATGGCGCGCGGCACGGCCGAGCCGCCGATCACCAGCCGGTCGAGCGTGCCGGTGTTGCCGCCGATGCGGGCGAGGTAATCGAGATACATGGTCCAGATCGTCGGCACGCCACCTGAAAAGGTCACGTCCTCGCCATGGATAAGGCTGTGCAGCGATGCGCCGTCGAACCGGTCGCAGGGCAGCACCATCTTGCAGCCGCAGATCGCAGCGGTGAAAGGCAGGCCCCATGCGGTGGCATGATAGAGCGACTGGCACGGCATGATGACATCGAAGGCGGAAAAACCGAGCGCTGCAGAAAGCCCCGCCCCCATGGCGTGAAGCACGACCGATCGATGCGAATAGAGCACGCCCTTGGGATCGCCCGTGGTGCCCGACGTGTAGCACAGGAACGCGCCCGAATTCTCGTCGAACAGCGGCCAGTCAAACTCCGGCGAGGAGGAAGCGAGCAAGCTTTCGTAGCAGAGCGCGCCGATCGCGCCCGGATCATGCGTCGCCTCGTCAGACAGCACGACGAAATGCTCCACCGTAGGCATCTGGGGTGCAAGCTTTGCGACAAGACCGGCAAAACTCTTGTCGAACAAAAGCACGCGCGAGGCGGCGTGGTTGACGGTATAGACCAGCTGATCTTCGGAAAAGCGGGGGTTGCCGGTGTTCAGCACCACCCCCATGCCGGGGATGCCATAGAACATCTCAAGGTGACGATGCGTATTCCACGCCAGCGAGGTGACGCGGTCCCCCGCCTTGACGCCAAGGCCGCCAAGCGCATTGGCAAGGCGCGCCGCACGCTCGGCAAGCCCTGCATAATCATAGCGCCAGTCCGGCTCACCGACGAGGCGGGAGACGATTTCCCGCTCGCCATGGGCCGCCGCGGCATGGCGCAGGATGCCGCTGATCATCAGCGGAGCCTGTTGCATCAGCCCCGGCAATGTTCCCTCCAGCATCCCTTGCATGTGCTTCTCCTCAGATCGATACGCAGATCTTGCCGAAATGGCCGTGCGCTTCCTGGTGGCGGAAGGCGTCGGCCAGCTTTTCGAACGGGAAGACGTCCGACACAACAGGCTTCATGCCAGAGGCTCTGATAGCCGCGACCATTTCTTCCTGTTCCTTGCGGCTGCCAACCGTGATACCGATCATGCGCTTGTTGCCGTTCAACAGGCCCAGCATCGGAAACTGGAGCGGCTTGCGGCTCAGCGCGCCGACAAGGACGATCGCGCCGCCGGTGCGCACCGCGCCGATCGACTGGACGATGCCCTCGCCGCCCACGACCTCGACCAGCACGTCAACGCCGCGCCCGCCGGTCAGCGCCACGGCTTCCTTGTGCCATTCGGGCGTGGTGTTGTAATTGATGACATGGGTTGCGCCCAGCTCGCGCAGCTTCTGCGCCTTGGCATCCGACGATGTGGTGGCGATCACCGTCGCGCCGGCCATGCGGGCAAATTGCAGCGCGAAGACGGAAACGCCGCCGCTGCCCTGCACCAGCACGACATCGCCCGGCTTGATCTGCGCTTCGACAATCAGCCCGCGCCATGCCGTCAGCCCCGCGCAAGGCAGGGTGGAGGCTTCCTCGAAAGACAGGCCATCGGGGATCAGCGTGAAATCATCCGCCGGACGCGCGACATATTCGGCCATGTAGCCATCGACCTGATCGCCTCGCATGCGCGAGACGCGCGTGGCATCCACCGGCCCGTCGACCCAGTCGGCAAAGAAGGTGCCCATCACGCGGTCGCCCGCCTTGAATTGGGTCACGCCTTCGCCAACCGCCTCGACCACGCCTGCGCCATCGGACATCGGGATGCGGCCATTGTCAGCCGGGAACCAGCCCATCACCACGATATAGTCATGGAAGTTGAGCGAGGTCGCCCGCAGGCGCACCAGAATTTCGCCCGCGCCCGGTTTTGGCGTCTCACGCTCGACGATGGTCAGGTTGTCGAGGCCGCGCTCGGCTGCGAGTTCATATTGACGCATTGTGATCCCTTTTCTCCTGAATGGGCGAGCACAAACAGCATCCCACGGATTTGGGCAAGACGGTTTTCCTGTTCCTTGCCTACCACGTGATGCAGTTTTGCTTTCAGGTGGTTGCTATTGAGGCCCAGTGGCACCGCCGCTATGCGATAGAGATCAGGCATTGCTTAGGCGCAGGAGAGAGTGGAAATGGTTCTGAAGGACAAGGTCGCCATCGTTTTGGGCGCATCGGCGGAAGCCGGCTCGGGCTGGGCGGTGGCCAAGCGCTTTGCCGCAGAAGGAGCAAAGCTGGTCGTTGCCGCGCGCCGGACCGAACCGCTGGCCAAACTCGCGGCTGAAACAGGCGGCGCGTGGATCGGCTGCGATGTCGCCAGCGAAGAGCAGATCAAGGCGCTGGTCGATTTCACGCTCGAAAAATACGGCCGCATCGATGTGGCCTGCAACGCCGCCGGACTGCCGATGGGCGGCACCATTACCAACGCGCCGATGGAAGATTTGCGCCATGCGATGGATGTCGATTTCTATGGCTGCGTCTATTTCGTGCGCCACATCGCCGAAGCGATGAAAAAGACCGGCGGCGGCTCGATCATGCTGTTCTCGTCGATGGTCACCACCCATATCATGGAATATGTCTATCCCTATGCCTGCGCCAAGGCGGCGGCAGATTGCCTGGTGCGCTATGCCGCGGCGGAATATGGGCCGTTCAACATCAAGGTGAATTCGATCCTGCCCGGCGCCATCCGTTCCGAAATGTCTTCGCCGCTATGGGGGGTCGAGGGAATGGAAGAATCCTATATCGGGGAAATCCCGCTGCGCCGGATCGGCAGCCCTGAGGACTTCGCCGATGCCTGCCTGTGGCTTGCCGGCCCGTCTTATGTCACCGGGCTGAATTTGCAGGTCAATGGCGGCAACCAGTTAACCCGCTTCCCGACACTGGCCGAACGCCCGGCACTGGAAGGCTACGATCCAACCAGCGCCGCCTGATTGCATCGGGCGGAAAACTTGGGCAGGGACGCAATGAGGCAAAGAGAGGGACAGGTATGACCACCAGCGGCAAGGGCGCAGACAGCGAATATGACGTCATCGTCGTGGGCACGGGCGGCGCGGGCTGCATGGCCGCGCTGCGCGCGACAGAGTTCGGTTTCAAGGTCTTGCTGCTCGAAAAAGGCGCGCGTTTTGGCGGCACTTCGATCACGTCTGGCGGCGTGATCTGGATCCCGAACCACGGCTTCGGCAATGAAGGCGAAACGCCCGATAGCGAGGAAGAGTCGATGCTCTACCTCAAGTCGGTATGCGATCCTGCCGCGCGCGAGGACAAGCTGCGTTCGTTCCTGCGCCATGGGCGGGACATGATGCAGTACGTCCAGAAGCTGGGTATCAAGTTCAACTACATGCCCTGGCCGGACTATTTTTCGGAATATCCGGGCGCTCGCGCCGACCGCTCCATCGTCTTCCCGAAATATGACGGCAAGAAGCTCGGTAAATGGTTCTTCGTCATGCGCGAGCAGTTCACGCGCTACAAGATGTTCAACCGCTATTCGATGGATTTCGAGGAAGCCGGCGTCATCTCGACGCAAAGCCCCGGCTGGATCAAGGCCTTCCTCACCGTTGTCGGGCGCTACTGGCTGGATGTCAGCACGCGCCTCAAAACCAAGCATGATTCGACCATGGTGATGGGCGGCGCGCTGATTGCGCCCTTTGCCGAAAAGCTGATCGAGCGTGGCGTCGATATCAAGCTCGACAATGACACGAAAAAATTCATCGTCGAGGACGGCAAGGTAGCGGGTGTCGAGACCGAATGGTTCGGCAAGAAAATCACCTATCGCGCGCGCCACGGCGTGGTGAACTGCTCCGGCGGGTTCGACTGGAACCAGAAACTGCGCGATAGGTTCATGCGCCATCCGGGCGATCTCAAGCTGCCGTCTTCCCCGCAATACATGAACACCGGCGCGCTGATGGAAGCGGGCATGGAAATCGGCGCGGCGACCGAGTTCACCGAAACCGCGTGGATGACGCCGATCATGACACTGCCGATCCAGAACGCGTCGAACCATGTCGAAAACCACCATGCGACCTTCGATGTGGGCCGCCCCTATTCGGTCTGCGTCAATCGCAATGGCGACCGTTTCACCAACGAATCGCAAGGCTATGACCGCTTCGGCAACGCCATGCTGGCCGATGCCGAAAAGACCGGCGCCAATGCGCCGTGCTGGCTGGTGTTCGACGCCAAGTTCCGCCACCAGTTCACCGCCGGCGGCATCCTGCCCAGCCAGATCATGCCCGATCGGTCGATCCCGGTCGAATGGTGGGACCACTATATCTGGAAAGCCGACTCCATCTCGGAACTGGCGCGAAAGATCGATCTCGATCCGGACAAGCTCGAACGCGTCGTCGCCAATATGAACGAATATGCGAAAAACGGGAAAGACCCGGAATTCGGCCGCGGCGACAGCCCCTATGACAACAATTTCGGCGATCCGAAATGCGCGCCCAACGTCAATCTGGGGCCGATCCGCAAGGCGCCGTTCTATGCCATCCCGGTCAATCTGGGCGAACTGGGCATGAAGGGTGGTCTCAAGACTGATGCTAACGGACAGGTTGTCGACACCAAGGACAAGCCTATCCCCGGCCTCTATGCAGCAGGCAACGCTTCGGGTTCGCCCTTCGGGAATTGCTATCCGGGCGCCGGCGGCACGATCGGGCCCGGCATGGCGTTCGGCTATGCCGCGGTCAATCACATCGCCGAGCAGGCGAGGGTTAACCGGCCTGTGGATGCCTGAAACTGAAGTTTGGAGGGATGCAGGGCTGGCAAGGACGGCAGGGCGCAGGCCCTGTCGTCTGCTATCTCTTGCCTTGCGGGTGCAAGGCAGGGCATGGGAAATGGCTCTGGAGATGCTATGACCAATTTTGCACATACGTTCCGGGCGACGCCGCTGCCCGCCGAAGCGGAAGCGTTCCGTTCGGAAATCAAGACCTTTCTGAAGGACTGGACGGCCAAGCGCCCGCCGCACAAGCGCGCGCTGAGCTGGCAGGGTTTCGACCGCGAATTCAGCCAGGCGCTGGGCAGGCAGGGCTGGCTCGGCCTGACCATCCCCAAGGAATATGGCGGCGGCGGGATGAGCTTCTTCCACCGCTTCGTGCTGGTCGAGGAACTGCTCGCCTATGGTGCGCCGGTGGCCGCGCACTGGATCGGCGACCGGCAGAGCGCGCCGCTGCTCCTTCACTACGGCACGGACGAACAGCGTAATACGCTGATCCCGGCGATCTGCCGCGGCGAGGCCTTCTTCTGCATCGGCATGAGCGAGCCCAATTCCGGCTCCGACCTTGCCAGCGTGCGCAGCCGCGCGGTGAAGGATGGCGACGAGTGGGTGCTCAATGGCCAGAAGATCTGGACCACATACGCGCATGAATCCGACTACATGATCGCGCTGGTCCGCACTTCGGGCGAGCCTGACGATCGCCAGAAGGGCCTGTCTCAGCTGCTCATTCCGCTGAAGGCGCCCGGCGTCACTGTGCGCGGCATCAAGGATCTGGCTGGCGACACCCATTTCAACGAAGTGTTCTTCGAGGATGTGCGCCTGCCCGCCGATGCGCTGATCGGAGAGGAAGGCAATGGCTGGGCGCAGGTCAATGCCGAACTCGCCTTCGAGCGCAGCGGGCCGGAACGTATCTATTCCAGCATCGTCCTGCTCGACATCTGGGCGGAATATCTGCGCAAGGCTGGCTCGGATCGCCTCAGCGAAGTCTCGCTCGGCCGGCTTATCGCCCGCATGGCGGCGCTGCGCGAAATGTCGGTCGCGATCACCGGGCGCCTTGTCGAAGGCGAATCGCCCGTTCTGGAAGCCGCGCTGATCAAGGATATCGGCACCACCATGGAACAGGACGTGCCGATGGAAATCGCCCGTCTTGTCGGGGCCGATCCCGATGCCGCGGGAGATGCCGAACTGATGCGCACGCTCGCTTATGTGATGCAGGTCAGCCCGGCCTACTCGCTGCGCGGCGGTACGCGCGAAATCCTGAGGGGCATGATTGCACGGGGGCTTGGCCTGCGATGATCGAACTGGACGATATTTTTCTCGATAGCTTCTCCGGCCTGCTCGACAGCGTGTCGGACAATGCTGCGATCCGCAGTGTGCAGGAAGGCCACTCCACCGACGCCATATGGGAAGCGGTGCAGGAATCGGGCTTTGTCGATGCGCTTCTGAGCGAAGATGCGGGCGGCGCAGGTTTCGACACGGCAACCGTCGTGCCTCTGATCGTGGCGGCGGGCGAGCGCCTGCTGCCGGTCGCTTTCGCGCAGACCATGGTGGCCCGCCTGCTGGCCAGCAAGGCAGGGGCAGAGCTTGGCGTCGATGGCCCGGTGGTGCTGTGGCCTCTCAATGAAGCAGGCAAGCTGCGCTCTCAAGCCGCACCCGCGATCTGGGAAGCAGGCCATGCGCTGGTGCAGCAGGGCAATGGCTTTTCCGTGCGCCCGCTGGTGGCAGGAGAGCGAGACGGCTTCGGCTACATCGCAGCCGAACTGTACGCGGGCGCTGCTCCGCTTGCCACATTCACGCTGGAGGGCGAAGACCTGCTGGTCTGGTCAGCGGCCATCACCTCGCTGCTGATGTCGGGTGCGCTCAACAAGGTGATGCAGATGACGCTCGACTATGTGAACGAGCGCAAGCAGTTCGGCAAACCGCTGTCGAAATTCCAGGCGATCCAGCACATGACGGCCCAGATGGCTGAGCAGGCGGTCATCGCCGAAACCGCCGCCCGGCTGGGCTTTACCTCTGAGGGCGCCACGCTCTCGCCGCTGCGCGTGGCGGTGGCCAAGAGCGTGACGGGCGAGGCGGCCAACACCGTGGCCTCTGTTGCCCATGCCTGCTTTGCGGCCATCGGCATCACCGAGGAATATGACCTGCAGCTGTTCACCCGCAGCCTCAAGCGGGCGCAAGTCAGCTTCGGAACAGACGCCTATTGGGCCGGCATGCTTGGCAAGGCGCGCCTGGCGGAGCATTATGACACCAGCGCCGATTTCATCCGCGCCAAACTTGCGCCGGAACCGGCCGACTGAACGAAAGCGCTGCCCCATGTCTTTGAAGGTCCACCAGTTCGCCTGTCTCGATGATAATTACGGATTTCTCATCCGTGATGAAGCAACCGGCAAGGTGGGCTGCATAGACACCCCCGATGGCGATGCGGTCATCGCTGCGGCCGAACAGGTGGGCTGGGCCATCGACATGGTGCTCAACACCCATTGGCACCCCGACCATGCCGGCGGCAACGAGGCGGTAAAGGCCCGTTTCGGCGCAGAGCTGGTTGGCCCGGCCGAGGTGAAGGAGCATTTCCCGGTCGACAGGATCGTCGGGCATGGCGACACCGTGATGCTCGGCGAGACCGCTTTCGAGGTGATCGACACCGGCGGGCATACTCTGGGCCATGTCTGCTATCACTCGGCGGCGGCGCAGAAGGTCTTTGTGGGCGACACTCTGTTCCCGCTCGGCTGCGGACGAGTGTTCGAAGGCACGTTCGAGCAGATGTGGGAAAGCCTCTCCCGGCTGGCCGCCCTGCCAGCCGATACGGTGGTCTACAGCGCGCATGAATATACACTCGGCAATGCGCGCTTTGCAGCCAGCGTCGATTCCTCGGAGCAACTGGCCGCGCGCATCCGGCAGGTCGAACGCCTGCGGGAATGCGGTCAGCCGACCGTGCCGACCACCATCGGCGAAGAGCTGGCCACCAACCCCTTCCTGCGCGCTCCCGTGCTGTCATCAGCAGAAAATCCGGCAGATGCCTTCGCAGAGATTCGTGCAGCCAAGGACAATTTCAAAGGCTGACCCTCCACCAAGCCCCCTGTTTTTCGTGATGCTTGGCGCAGGTTTTTCCATGTTGGCGCATCTACTGTGCGGTGTAAGTCAAATATATTGACCGTATGGCTGATGCGTGTTTCTCTGTGATCAGAGAGATGCGGAGGGACTCGCGAGTCCCGCGTGGAGCGATGCCGACGAGACACTGCCCACACTCCGCCACGGAAGCGGAAAGGCAAGGCTAAGCCATGCAGAATCTGTTTATTTCGGACGGCAAGGTGTCGCCCGATGACTTCACCAGATGGGCGGCTGTCTCTGCCCGTGAATTCTACGACGGCGATCTCGAGATCGAATCGCTCGATCAGGCCGATGTCAGGCTTGAAAAAGGCTTGTCCTTTCCTGTTTCCCTGACCCGCCTTTCTGCTCGTTGCGACACGTCCTATCGCCGGGGCTGGCCGCATATCCGTGGCAACAAGGTGGGTTTCCGCACGATCTGGTTCGTTCGCAAGGGAACCTTGCGGATCGTGCGATCGCAAGGCGTTTGCGATGTGTCCCGCGGCCAGATGGGCGTTGTCGACTCCAGCGCCCCCTTCCAGGTCAAGACGATCTGCGATGACAATGGCGAATATGAGAGCTTCCAGCTGGTCGTGCCCGGTCCGATGTTCCTAATGCATCTACAGGAAGCCGACAAGCTCATGCATCCTGTCGATCTCGACACGCCGCAAGGCAGGATCGTGCAGGATATTCTCGCCCTGCTGGTCAAGGACGGCGAACATCTGAGCCGCAGCGCCGCCAAACATCTCTCCGAGGGCCTGCTGGTTGCGCTGGCTGATCACCTCGAAGGACAGCAGGCGGATATTTCGCGGCGCCAGCAGCTGGTTGCCAAGCGCCTGTCGGACATCCAGAACTACATATTGATGAACCTGACCGACCCGGATCTTTCCTTCGAGCGGGTCGCCAGCAATTGCGGCATCTCTCCGCGCTATCTGTGCTATGTGCTGAAAGCCAACCGCACCTCCTTCTCGCGCCTGTTGTGGCGCAACCGACTGGCCAAGGCCCGCGATCTGCTGCTCTCGGCAGCAACCCGTGATTATCCGATCCATGAAATCGCCTATATGTCGGGCTTCAAGAGCGCGGCCCATTTCAGCCGCATGTTCAAATCCGCCTTCGGCTGCCCGCCCCGCAAATTCCGCAAGGGCGAAGGGGAAGGGGTCCGCGAGGCGGAAGAGGCATTCGCCATGGATGACCTGGAACTGCGCATCGCAGGCAGCGCCTGAGGCCTTACCTGCCCGTAAGATCGGGTTTTTATCGCGCTTGCATTCCGGCATTGGCATTGTGCCTCAGGCCGATTAAGGCCGGCGCATCTTTTTGTTGAACAGGAGCCTGGCTTTGGCTGCGATCGATCTGCCGCGTCCCGCTTTCATGGATACCGAAGAACTGCGGATGCTCGAAGATGTCATGGACAAGTTCTGTGCCGAGCATTTCACCCCTGAAAAGAGCGCAAGCTATCGCCAGCAAGGCTACGTCGATCGCGAAGTCTGGCTGGCTGCGGGCGAAAGCGGCCTGCTCGGCACCTCTATTCCCGAAGCCTATGGTGGCCCCGGCCTCGATTTCCGTTACGACGCGCTGCTGATGGAGCGTCTTGGCGTCAACGATGCGCTCAACTTCGCGCAGCCGCTGCACAACACTGTGGTCGTGCCCTATATCGTCAATTACGGCACCGAAGAGCAGAAGCAGAAATTCCTGCCCGGCACCATGACCGGAGACTATATCTGCGCCGTCGCCATGACCGAGCCGGGCGCCGGCTCCGACCTTCAGGGTATGCGCACCACCGCGGTGAAAGATGGCGACCATTACGTCATCAACGGCCAGAAGACCTTCATCTCCAACGGCCATCATGCCAATCTGGTGATCGTCGCCGCCAAAACCGACCCGGCCGCAGGCGCCAAAGGCATCTCGCTGTTCATTGTCGATACCGACAAGACCCCCGGTTTCGAGCGCGGCAAGCTGCTGCACAAGCTGGGCCAGGAAGCGCGCGATACCGCCGAGCTGTTCTTCAACGACATGCGCGTGCCTGCCGAAAACCTGCTGGGCGGCGAGGGGCGCGGCTTTGCGATGCTGATGACCGAACTGCCCAAGGAGCGCCTCGTCATCGCCTGGCAGGCGATCGGCATGATCGAAAGCGCGATCGCCAAGACCACGGAATATACCCGCGACCGCAAGATGTTCGGCAAGACGCTGTTCGACATGCAGAACACCCAGTTCAAGCTGGCCGAGTGCAAGACCAAGGCGACCGTCGGCAAGAGCTTCCTTTACCAGTGCACCGAACTGCTGCTGGACAAGAAACTCGACGCCGCGACAGCATCGATGGCCAAGCTTTGGATCAGCGAGGCGCAGGGCGAGATCGTGGACGAGTGTCTCCAGCTGCATGGCGGCTATGGCTACATTCTCGAATATCCCATCGCCGAGATGTACAAGGATGCGCGCGGCTTCCGCATCTATGGCGGGGCGAGCGAGATCATGAAGTTGCTCATCGCAAGGTCGCTCTGAGCATGGCCGATCACTCGCGCGAGCTGTTGTTCCAGCCGCTGACGATCCGCTCCATGACGTTGCGCAACCGCATCGTCATGTCGCCGATGACGCGCGGCTTTTCGCCCGACGGCATCCCCGGCCCGGATGTGGCCGCCTATTACCGCCGCCGCGCCGAAGGCGAGACCGGCCTCATCATCACCGAGGCCGTCGCGGTCGATCACCCTGTATCGAGCGGCGATGCCGGGCTTGACGAGCGCGACGTGCCTTTCCTTGTCGGCGACAAGGCGCTGGCGGGCTGGCGCGAGGTGGTCGACCAGGCCCATGCTGCCGGCGCGAAGATCATTCCGCAGCTGTGGCACCAGGGCGCCATGCGCATCCCCGGCACCGGCCCGTTCCCCGATCTTCCCTCGGTCAGCCCGTCGGGCATCTGGGGGCCGGAAGGCCGCATGACCTCCATTCTCGAACGCGCCATCCCCAAGGATGTGCGGATCGGAGAAGCGCTCTCCGAAGCCGAAATCGAGCAGATCATCGACGCCTTCGTGCGCTGCGCGGTCAACGCCATCGCAGTGGGCTTTGACGGCATCGCGCTGCATGGCGGGCATGGCTATCTCATTGACCAGTTCATCTGGGAAGAAACCAACCAGCGCACAGACCAATGGGGCGGCAGCCGGGCAAAGCGGATGCGTTTTCCGGTCGAAATCGTGCGCCGCATCCGCGCCGCCATCGGCGAGGATTACCCGATTGTCTTCCGCTTCTCGCAATGGAAGCTACAGGACTTCAAGGGCTCTATCGCTGCAAACCCGGATGAACTCGCCGAAGTGCTGCTGCCACTGGCGCAAGCGGGCGTCGACGTGTTCGACGGCTCCATCCGCTATTTCGCCAGCCCCGCCTTCGAAGGCTCGGAACTCAACCTTGCGGGTTGGGCGAAGAAGCTCACCGGCAAGCTGGCCATGACCGTGGGTGGCGTCGGCATCAATCGAGGCAAATACGACACCAGGGCACTGTCGGACGTCAGCGACAACACCGGCTTGCTGCTGCCGCGCATCGCGGCGGGCGAGTTCGATCTCGTCGCGGTGGGCCGCGCCATGATGGGCGATGCGCACTGGGCCGCCAAGGTTCGCCGGGGTGAGCCGTTCCGCGCCTATGATGCCTCCACCGACGATCATGTGCTGACATAGACAAAGAGCTTGGCTTGCGCTGGCTCCCGCCCGCTCTTATCGCACTGGAAGACTCGCATATTCTGCCGCCGGCGCCCATGCTGTTGCGGCTCGACAAGGAAAACCGACCATGACCCAGAACACCCCCGTCATCGTGGATATCGTCCGCTCCCCCATCGGGCGCGGCAAGGCGGGCAAGGGCGCGCTGAGCGGGGTGCACCCGGTCGACCTCCTCTCTCAGGTTCTGAAAGGCCTTGTCGAACGCAACCAGATCGATCCGGGCCTCGTCGAGGACGTGATCATGGGCTGCGTCAGCCAGGCGGCGGAACAATCGGTCACGCCCGCCCGTTCGGCATGGCTCGCCGCCGGATATCCAGAACACGTTCCCGGCACCACGATCGACCGCCGCTGCGGCTCGGCCCAGCAGTCGATCCATTTCGCAGCCCAGGCCATTGCCGCGGGCGCGCATGACATCGTCATCGCAGGCGGCATCGAATCGATGAGCCGCGTGCCGATGGGCAGCGCGCGCATGGGCGCGGATGTGTTCGGCGAAGGCATCGCCAAGCGTTACCCCGAAGGCCTTGTCGGACAAGGCGTGGCGGCGGACCTCGTCGCCAACAAATGGAACATCAGCCGCACCGAGATGGACGAACTCGCGGTGCGCTCGCATGCATTGGCCGCCGCCGCGCAGGCGAACGGCGACTTCGACAACGAAATCGTGCCGATCATGACGCCGAATGGCCTGTTCGAGAAGGACGAGGTGATCCGCCCCGGCACCAACATGGAGGGGCTTTCCACGCTGGAGCCGGTGTTCGGCAGCGAGGAAATGCGCGCCCGCTTCCCGCATGTGAACTGGGCGGTGACGGCGGGCAACAGCTCGCAGATCGTCGATGGCGCGGCCGCCGCCCTCATCATGAGCGAGGCGATGGCGAACAAGCTGGGTCTCAAGCCCCGCGCGCGCTTCGTCTCCTATTCGGTGGTGGGCGATGACATGCTGCTGATGCTGACTGCGCCGATCCCGGCCACGAAGATGGCGCTGAAGAAGGCCGGACTTTCGGCCAGCGACATCGACCATTTCGAAGTGAACGAGGCCTTCGCTTCGGTTCCGCTCGCCTGGCAGCGCGAAATCGGCGCGCCGATGGAGAAGCTGAACCCGGTTGGCGGCGCGATCTCCACCGGCCACCCGCTCGGCGCATCGGGCGCGAAGCTGATGGCGACCATGCTCAACGCCATGGAGCGCAGCGGCGCCCGCTATGGCCTGCAGACCATGTGCGAGGCGAGCGGCATGGCCAACGCCACGATCATCGAACGTATTTGATTCAGACGAACAGAGGGAAGACGAGACATGCAGATCAATTCGGACATGGTGGCGCTGGTCACCGGCGGTGCATCGGGCCTTGGCCGCGCGACGGCGGAAGCTCTTGCCGCGAAAGGCGCAAAGGTCGTGATCGTCGACCTGCCCACCTCTGATGGCGAGAACGTGGCGAAGGAACTGGGCGGCGTGTTCGCGCCTGCCGACGTCACCAGCGAAGAACAGATGAACGCCGCGCTTGACGCTGCCGACAAGCTCGGCGCCCTTCGTGCCGTGGTCCACTGCGCCGGTCGCGGTGCGACGGTTCGCGTGCTTGACAAGGAGGGCAATCCCGGCTCGCTCGCCGATTATTCCGCAATCATCAACCTCAACCTCATCGGCAGCTTCAACGTGCTGCGCCTTGCCGCTGCCCGCATGGCCAAGCACGATCTGGTTGACGATGAGCGCGGCGTGGTGATCATGACCGCCTCCATCGCCGCCTGGGAAGGCCAGATCGGCCAGATCCCCTATGCCTCGTCCAAGGCGGGCGTGGTCGGCATGACGCTGGTTGCCGCGCGCGATCTTTCGGGCAAGCAGATCCGCGTCAACACCATCGCGCCGGGCGTGTTCCACACCCCGATCCTCAGCCGCCACCCGCAAGAGGTGATCGACAAGCTGGCTTCGGGCATCCCCAATCCGCGCCGCCTCGGCCGCCCCAACGAATTCGCGATGATGGCCCAGCAGCTGATCGAAAACCCCTATGTCAACGGCGAGACGATCCGCGTCGACGCCGCGTACAGGATGCCTGCGAAGTGAGCGAACTGATCCTCAAGGAACTGAGTGCAGAGGGCATCCTCACGCTCACCATGAACATGCCGGAGCTGCACAATCCGGTGTCCGAGCCTGCGATGATCAAGGCGCTGGTGGCCGAGATGGAAGCCGCCGACGCCAACCTTGACGTGCGGGTCGTCATCCTTACCGGCGCGGGCAAATCGTTCTCGTCGGGCGGCAACATCCATTCGATGAAGCCCGGCGGCGACATCAATCGTGGCACGGCGGCGCTGACCCGGCGCGGCTACAAGGACGGCATCCAGCAATTGCCGCTGCTGTTCGAGGGCCTTGAAGTCCCCGTGATCGCCGCCGTCAATGGCGCGGCGATCGGTGCGGGCTGCGACCTTACCTGCATGTGCGACATCCGCATCGCGAGCGAACATGCCCGCTTTGCCGAAAGCTTCGTCAATCTCGGCATCGTGCCGGGCGATGGCGGCGCGTGGCTGGTCCCGCGGATCGTGGGCTTTGCCAAGGCGGTGGAAATGGCC
The DNA here is from genome assembly GCA_964632055.1 of uncultured Sphingomonadaceae bacterium. Classification (GTDB taxonomy): domain Bacteria; phylum Pseudomonadota; class Alphaproteobacteria; order Sphingomonadales; family Sphingomonadaceae; genus CANJYE01. The sequence goes on along the minus strand of CAZWEY010000001.1, from coordinate 10,881 downwards.
TTCACCGGCGACATGCTGAACGCCGAGGAAGCTCTTGCCTGCGGGCTCGTCTCGCGCGTTGTTCCGGCCGACCAGTTGCTCGATACGGCGATGGAGATCGCCCGCAAGATCGCTTCCAAGCCGCCTCATGCCGTGCGCATGACTAAGCGGCTGCTGCGCGAAGGCTACCAGACCAGCCTCAAGAACATTCTGGAGACGTCGGCCGCCTATCAGGCGATCGCCCACACCACCAGCGACCATGACGAAGCGGTTGCCGCCTTCCTCGAGAAGCGCAAGCCCGTCTTCACTGGCAAGTAAGGAGCATCGATCAGATGAGCGAAGCCCCCAATCTCGACCAACTGCGCCGCGAAGTGCGCGAATGGATCCCGAAGAACGTCCCGGCCAATTGGCGCGCGCGCCAGACCGGCGACAATGTCGAAAGCTTCCTTGAATGCCAGCGCGAATGGCTGGCGAATCTGGTGGAAGCCGGCTACGCCACCCCGCACTGGGAACATGAATGGCCGGGCGGCGGGCGCAGCCTTGCCGAACAGGTCGTGATCTTCGAGGAAATGGCCCGTGGCGACGCGCCGCGCATGAGCCTGTTCTTCGTCTCGCTTTATCACGCTGCCATGACGCTGCAGGAATGCGGTACGCAGGCGCAAAAGGAAAAATACCTCCCCGGCATCCTCAAGGGTGAAGTCTGGGTGCAGGGCTTTTCCGAGCCGGGCGCCGGTTCCGACCTTGCCTCCTTGAAAACCCGCGCAGTGCTCGACGGCGATCATTACGTGGTGAACGGTCAGAAGATCTGGTCGACGCTCGGCCAGTTTGCCGATCATTGCCTGCTGCTCGTCCGCACCGACCCCGACGCGAAGAAGCAGGCCGGCATCACTTTCCTGCTGATGGACATGAAAACGCCCGGCATTGACGTGCGCCCGATCAAGCAGATCACCGGCGACGAGGAATTTGCCGAAATGTTCCTCGACAATGTCCGTATCCCCGTCGAAAACCGGGTGGGCGAGGAAAACGCCGGATGGGGGGTTGCGCAGGTCACGCTGTCTTCCGAACGCGGCCTGACGCTGGTGGAACTGGTGGAGCGGCTTTACGGCTCGCTCTGGCGCCTGCTCGAAGCGGCGACCAAGGGCGGTGCCGCTGCGGATTCCATTGATGTCGAAGACCGCCGCCGCATCGTCGATGTCACCGCCAAGGTCGAGGCCCTGCGCGCAATGGTGGCAGAAGCCATGGTCCGCAAGGCCGCCGGCAACGAGCAACTGGGCGATGCCTCGATCCTCAAGCTGGCTTATGCTCGCATCCTGCGCGATTACGCCGATCTTGGCGTCCGCCTGCAAGGCATCGGCAGCCAGTATTTCGAGGATTACGTGCTGGGCGCTGGCTATGAGACCAGCAACTGGATGTTCGACTTCATGAACTCCTACCAGTGGAACATCGCCGGCGGCTCCAACGAAATTCAGCGCAACATCGTGGCCGAGCGCATGCTCGAACTGCCGCGCGGCTGAGAGGTGTAAAGATGGACATCGAAACGATCGACCCCGAAGAACTGCGCGATGCCGCATCGCGCATGCTGGGCGACATGGTGGAACGCCGTGCGCCCTATGACGCAGGCAAGTACGCCGACCGCGAAGGCCTGTATGGCGCCATGGTCGAACAGGGCTGGCTGCTGCTGAGTGTTCCGGCCGAGATGGACGGTCTTGGCCAGTCCTTCGCAGCCCTTGCCCCGATCTACGAGGAGCTGGGCAAAGCGGTTGCGCCAGTCGTGCTCGCCCCCAGCATCGCAACGCTGGAACTGCTGGCCTTTGCACCCACAGACGCACTCACCGAACTGGCTGCCGGCATTGCCGGCGGCGAGGTCCGCATGGCCGTGGCCGATCAGGGTAGCGTCAGCGCCTCCAATGGGACACTCTCTGGCGTACTCACCGGCGTTATGGCAGACGAAGGCGCAACCCATCTGCTCCTGCTGGGCAGAGACGGGCAAGCATGGATCGCCGATCTTGCCGCCGCCAGCGTCACCACCCCCGAAAGCTGGGATCGCAGCCGTATCCTGCTCGACATCGCGCTTGATGGTGTGGTTGCGCAAGCGGCGCTGGCCTCTGCCGATCCGGCAGCCACCGACCGGGTGCGCGCGCATCTCGATCTCGCCATCGCATGGGACAATGTCGGCGGCCATGCCCGGCTGCTTGATGAAACGCTGGATTATCTGAAGACCCGCAAGCAGTTCGACCGGGCCATCGGTTCGTTCCAGGCGCTCAAACACCGCGCGGCGGACCACAAGGTCGATCTCGACGTTGCCCGCGGCGCCGCCCGCAACGCCACCCGCGCCTTTGCCGATGGCGCCGCGAATGCCGCGACGGTTGCAGGGCAAGCCCGCCTCGTCACCGAAGCGGCTTATCGCTACATGGCAGAAGACGCGGTGCAGCTGCATGGCGGGATCGGCTTCACCTGGGAACATGACTGCCACCTGTTCCTGAAGCGCGCGATCCTGAACGAATTCCTTTACGGCCGCGCAAACGAACGTCGGGACCGGCTGGCCCCGGCGGTGATCGGCCACCTTGCCAACGCCATGGCCTGATTTTGGAGAGAGACAGATGAGCACTATCGAAGCCAACAAGGAAATCGCCCGCCAATATTTCGCGCGGATCGCCGCTGGCGACGCGGAAGGCACCGCCGATCTCTTTACCGAGGATGGCAAGCTGATGGTGATGGGCAAGACCCTTCTCCCGCAGGTCACGCAGGGCCGGGCCGCCATCAAGGAACTGATCGGCGCCCTGCCGCAGCTGTTCCCGGAAACCGGCCTCAAGGTCATTCCCGACCTGTTTACCTGCGAGGACGACCGCGTCGCGATCATCGGTCATTCCGAAGCGGTGCATGTGTCGGGCAAGCCCTATAACAACCAGTACCACTTCCTACTGACCATCCGCGACGGCAAGATTGTCGAATCGCGTGAATATATGGACACGCTGCTGGTGACGAATGTGTTCTTCGACGGAGCGCAGCCGGAAGCATAAACGGCTGGTTCCTGTGCCCGGCTGCTTGTGGTGACGGATTTCCGCCGCTACGGCATCGGTTGATTGTGTCGCAAAGCCCGGTGGCGAAGCAGGGGAATTTAGCCAGATGAAAACACGTTTCACCGAATTGATGGGCGTCGAGCATCCGATCATGCAGGGCGGCATGATGTGGGTCGGCACGGCGGAACTGGCCGCAGCCGTTTCCAATGGCGGCGGGCTTGGCACGATCACCGCGCTGACCCAGCCGACACCTGAAGATCTGGCCAAGGAAGTCGCCCGCGCGCGGGAAATGACCGACAAGCCGATCGCGGTGAACCTCACCATACTGCCCTCGATCACCCCGCCGCCCTATGCCGAATATCGCCGCGCGATCATCGAATCGGGCGTGAAGATCGTCGAGACAGCCGGCTACAAGCCGCAGGAACATGTCGACGATTTCAAGGCCAACGGCATCATCGTCATCCATAAATGCACCGCCGTGCGCCACGCGCTTTCGGCAGAGCGCATGGGTGTCGACGCCATCTCGATCGACGGGTTCGAATGTGCCGGCCACCCCGGCGAAGATGACATTCCCGGCCTGATCCTGATCCCGGCGGCCGCCGACAAGGTGAAGATCCCGATGATCGCAAGTGGAGGCTTCGGCGATGCGCGCGGTCTTGTGGCAGCGCTCGCGCTGGGCGCGGAAGGCATCAACATGGGCACGCGTTTCTGCGCCACCAAAGAGGCGCCGATCCACGAGAACTTCAAGCAGGCGATGGTCGCCAATGACGAACGCGCGACCGAACTCCTGTTCCGCAGCTATCGCAACACCGCCCGCGTCGCCAAAAACTCGATCGCGCAGGAAGCCGTGGCGATCGAGCGCGAAGGCAAGCCGTTTGAGGCCATCGCTCATCTGGTGCGCGGCGCGCGCGGGCGCGAAGGTCTTCTGAGCGGCGATACCGAGCACGGCATCTGGACCGCGGGCATGGTGCAGGGCATCATCCATGACGTTCCGGGCGCGGCAGAGCTGGTGCAGCGGATCATGTCCGAGGCTGAACAGCTCATCCGTGGTCGGCTGGCCGGCCTTCTGGGCTGAGCGTAAGGCCCATGCCTATCGAGCACGCCATCCTGCTGAGCGCCGGTCAAGGCTCGCGGCTGCTGCCGCTGACGGCCGAGCGTCCCAAGTGCCTGATCGACTTTTCGGGCCGCACCCTGCTCGAATGGCAGGTGGAAATGCTGGCGCGCGGCGGGGTGAAGCATATCGACATCGTCACGGGCTTCATGACCGACATGGTCGACGAGGTTATCGCCCGGATCGATGATCCTCGCGTGACGATCTCAACGAAGTTCAACCCGTTCTACAAGGTGGCCGATAATCTCGGTTCGTGCTGGATTGCACGAAAGGCGATGGAGCGCGACTTCCTCATTCTCAATGGCGACACTCTGGTGTCCGAGGACATCGTGGCCTGCGTGCAGCAAGGCTCGGACTGGCCGATCGCCGTGACGGTGGATGTGAAGCCCGCTTACGATAGCGACGACATGAAGGTGTCGCGCGCTGAGAATGGCCAGCTGCGCCGCATCGGCAAGACCTTGACCGCAGAGGAAAGCAACGCCGAATCGATCGGTTTCCTCGCCTTCCGGGGCGAAGGCGCAGAACTGTTCCGCAATGCCGTGCGCGCAGCCATGCGCACCCCCGAAGGCGTGCAGCACTGGTATCTGAAGGTGATCGACAGCCTTGCGCCCACCGGCAAGGTCGGCACCGTCTCGATCGAGGGAATGGACTGGGCCGAGGTCGATTTCCTCAACGACATCGAGATCGCCCGCGCGCTGACGGACAAGTGGGAAGCGGCCTAGGCGAAATTCGCCTTCAACCAGTCAACGAGCGCGGCCAGTTCACCCCCTTGCAACGCCACCGCATGGCCAAGGTCAGGCACTTTTGGCCAGCCCACATCGACAAACTCCCGCCCGCTCCACTCGCGCGATCCCTCGTATCGGGGGATCACGTGGAAATGGACGTGGGGATCGACCATCATCAGCATCAGGTAATTGAGCTTCTCGTAGCTCACGGCCTCGCCGAGCGCCTGTTCGATCGCTGTCGTCACCTGCTTCAATTCCGCATGAGCCTCGCCCGGCAGATCGGAAAAAGCAGTGGCATCGGACTTGGCGGCGAGCACGAGGCTTCCCAGCGTCGGCTGAGCGGCCCGCGCCAGCACCACCCAGTGATCGAACTCGCGCACCAGCGTTGCCGGCCAGCCAAATTTTTCCAGTGTCGCGTTCATGCGCCTGCATCCGAAAGCCAGCTGCGAATGGTCCCGCCACGCGCGCGGTAAAGCTCGGCCTGAACCAGCCGCACCGCATGAACAGCGCAGGAAATCGCCGTCCACCATGCAACCGCGATCAGGCCAAGATCAGGCCGGGCAAACAGCATGGAGACGAACAGGATGACCATATTGGGGTTGCGCCTTGCGGTAATCAGGCGAAACTGGCTGTCGAAGCGTTGCCAGACATGGATGTGCATCATGGCGTTACGGCGCATGAATACCCCTTCGATCAATCGCTGGACGATATAGCCACCCTGGATTGCGCCCTGCACCCACCAGAAGGTTGGCCCGAAGCTGCCATCGTCATAGGCAAGACCCCAGGTGGCAAGGCCGGTTGCCCAGAACCACCACCAGAAGGGCGGGTGCACCAGATCCATGCCATGGTCGAAAACATTGCCCCATGCGGACGAGGTGATGGTGCAGCGAGCAAGCTTTCCATCCACCGTATCGAGCACCATGAAGCCGAGGCCGAGCGCCATGCCCAGCCAGTATTGGCCCACAGCGAAATAAAAAGTCGCAACCACGCACAGGATCGCCCCGATGGTGGTAACCTGATTGGGCGTCATGCCGATGCGCGCGGCGATGCGGGTCAGCACCAGCGCCCATTCCGGCCAGAGATATTTGGTGAGGATGTCGGTCACGCCCTTGTAGGCGCCAAAATAGCTGGCGCGTTCGGCCGCGCGCACCGTCTGATCGGTCAGCGGCATGAGAAAGGGCGTTTCGCGCTTGCGCAACTGCTTGTTCTCGATGGTCGGGCCATCTTCAAAGGCGGTAATCTCCACCAGACCGCTTGCCGCGGCAACCGGGCGATTGGCACCGATTGCTTCGCGCAAGGCATCGGCCTGCGCCGCATTGCAGGCATGACCGATCACCGGCACCCCGCCAAGAGTGAGAACCATCCCCGGCATCTCCGCAACATGGCGAAACCAGGCCGGATCGAAGGCATGGGCGGCATTGGTGAGGATAATAGGTCCGTTATCGGCAATGCCCGCATCATCGCGCAGGCCAGCCGCCCGCGCCAGACGGCGGATTCTCTCCTCCATACTCAGCCCCCACAGGCGGACGGGGTTGGAACCGATAGTAGCAAAGGCGGGCTTGAGCGTGCTTGCGTTCATGGGCCTTTGCCCTAAGGCCCCCATCCGCTTTGCGCAATCGTCACGCATTGCGATCGCGCGATTGCGGCGGAATAGTCGAAAAGTGCTCTTAACGGGGGACTGCGCCAGAAATATCTAGTCTTTCTGGCGCGCGGCGGGAATAAGGAGGCGGCAATGGACAGCAGCCTTTACGAGTTCGAGCAGCTTCCCGGTGCTGCGCCCCCGGCGCAAGGCGCGCCTGCGCCCGATAGCCCCCGCAAGCAGCGGACCGAACCGCTGATCGGCGTTATCCGCAATCCGCGCAGCCACCGCAACAAGGGCCGCATTCCTGAAATGTCAGACAGCCCGAGCGTGCTGACTCATGCCCCCCAGACAAGACAGGAGCTTTCCGGCATCCTCGCCGATTTCAAGGCCCGCCAGATCGATTTTCTGGCGGTCGATGGCGGCGATGGCACCGTGCGCGACGTTCTGACCTGCGGTGCTGCCGTCTATGGCGATACATGGCCGCCGCTGATCGTTCTTCCCAAGGGCAAGACCAATGCGCTGGCGTTCGACCTGGGCTTGCCGGGTAAATGGTCGCTGCCTGAAGCGTTGAAACTTGCCGGTGAAATGCGACTGGTCGAGCGCCGGCCAATCCTGGTGGACCAGCCCGGCGGCGCACCAGGGCAAGCCATGGGCTTCATCCTTGGCGCGGGCCTGTTCACGGTTGCGACACAGGCAGGCCAGACCGCCCATCGCTATGGCGCTTTCAACAGTTTTGCCGTCGCGCTCACTGCGGTTTTCGGCATCATCCAGGCCCTGTTCGGTTTCGGCAAAAGCCCCTGGCGCAAGATTTCCGCCATGCGCCTTTTTGCAGATGGCTTCGAGGTTCCTCACAGCACCCATGGCGAAGCGCATCGCCGCTATGCCGCGATATTCTCGACGCTGGAAACCTTCCCGCTTGGCATGAAGCTGTTCGGCAAGGTCACAGGCACGCTCAAATATGGCGCGCTCGACAGGCCGCTCAGACGCGTGGTCCTGCTGCTGCCTTTCCTGCTTGCTGGCTGGGATAAGCCGCTCTTCGCAAGGCTTGGTGTCCATCGCGGCGCAGCAGAAGAGGCCTTTCTGGAGGTGGAGGACCGCTTCATCCTCGATGGCGAGGCTTTCCCGGCGGGGCGCTATCGCCTGCGCGCAGGCCCGCCGCTGCATTTCGTCGCCCCGTGAGCGCTAAGCTTCCGGCACGCATGGCGCAGGCGCTTGCAGCGCCTGTTGACGAGGCCGTGCGCGCCTTTGCCGCGCGGCTGACAGAAGCTACGACCGGGAACAAGCCCTGTCGCGCCGTGCTGTTCTATGGCTCCAACCTCAGAACCGGATCACTCGATGGGGTGCTCGATTTCTATGTTCTGACGGATGGCGCTGTGCAAAGCGGCATCTGGCCTCGCGTCAGCTATCACGAATGGGACCATGGCGGCATCGCCTTGCGCGCCAAGGTGGCGACAATGACGCTGTCGACATTCGGCAGGGCCGCGGCCGGCGAATTGCTGGATACGACCATCTGGGCCCGCTTCGTCCAGCCAAGCGCGCTGGTCTGGCAGGCCGATGAGGCAGCCAGCGCCGAGCTCAGCGCAGCAATCTGTGCTGCCGCGATGACCGCCGCGCGGCTGGCGGTGGCGCTGGGGCCGGAAGAGGCCAGCGCGGCTGATTATTGGCGCGGACTGTTCCGCCAGACCTACAAGGCCGAATTCAGGGTGGAAAAGCCGGGGCGGGAAGATTCGATCCTTGCCGCAAACCAAACCCATTTTGAGGGGCTTCTGGCGGTGGCGCTCGAAGCAGCTGGCATCGATACTGCGCAGGAAGGGGCGCTTTTGCGCCCGCAACTAGCCCCTGCTGAACGCCGCCGCACCTTGCGCTGGTGGCGGCTGCGGCGCGCACTGGGCAAGCCCTACAATCTGGTCCGGCTGATCCGCGCCAGCACCACATTTGCGGGCGCGGGCCGCTATGCCGCATGGAAGGTGGAGCGGCATACGGGAATTGCGGTCAAGATGACGCCATGGCGCGAAAACCACCCGGTGCTGGCCGCGCCTGCAGTCCTCTGGCAAGTCTGGCGCGCGAAAGGGCGGGCACGATGACCGCCGGGCTGATTCTCGCCGGAACACGGCCAGGCGGCGATCCCTTCGCCCGCTCCATCGGCCTTTCCCACAAGGGGCTGATCGAACTCGGTGGCGCAACCGTGCTGGAGAGGGTGCACCGGGCGCTGGCCGAAGCTGGCATCGCGCCCATTGCCATCGTTGCCGACGACCCTGCGATCATCGCTCTGGCCCGAACTCTGGGCGCGCAGATCATCCCGCCTGCCAGCGGCCCCAGCGGCAGCGTCGCGCGCGGGCTTGATAAGCTGGGAGCGCCCCTGCTGGTCACCACCAGCGACCATGCGCTGTTGCAGCCATCATGGGTGCGTGAGCTGATCGGGGCGACCCCTGCCGAAGCTGATGTGTCGCTGCTGGCGGTGCGGCGCGAGGATGTGGAAGCCGCCATGCCGGGCGCGCAGCGAACATGGCTGCGTTTTGCCGATGGCCAGTGGAAGACCTGCAACCTGTTTCATATCGCCAGCGACAAGGGCCGCGCAGCGATCGCCACCTGGCAACAGGTCGAAGCCGATCGCAAACGCCCCTGGCGCATTGCAGCCCGGCTGGGGGTCGGCACGCTCTGGTCCTATTTGTGCGGCACGCTCAGCCTGTCAGACGCGGTCGCACGGCTGGGCCAGCGTATCGGCATCAGCGCGCGGGTGGTGGTGACACGGCAAGGGCTTGCCGCAGTGGATATCGACAAGAGCGCAGACCTTGCCGATGTGCGCCAGCTTCTCGCCAATCAGGGATAGGTCAGGCTGATCCGGACGCTCAGCCCCGGCCTGGGCACCGCGAGCCGCACCGAGCTGAAGCTCGGAAGGCCTGCAAAGGTGCTTGGATTATTGGAAAAACCGAAGCCTTCGGTCGGCATGCCGATCCCGCCACGGTTGAGCTTTCGGCTGGAATCCTCGTCATGATAGACCGCCAGCGCATAGACGCCATTGGCGGGCAGTTTCACGCAAGCCACCGTCTTGCCAGCCTTCGCCGGGACCCGCACGACATCGAGCGATCCCTTGGAGCGCAGGAACTTGTCGCTGCGATTGCCATCATAGATGGTGATCGCCATCAACCCCTCGCTGTTGCGCACGCCGGTCACCTCGACATTGAGCCAGCCCTTGCCCGAAAGATCGCCGGTGCAATGGCCGGGAGCCACTGGCTCGGCATGAGCGGCCGGAATGGCGAGCGGGGCCGCCAGAGCCATGGCAACGCCTGCGGCGGGGGCGAGGAAGTGATTGAAACCTGCGATCTTCATAATGGCCTGTTGTCCTTCCACGCGGGCAATGGGGTGTGCCCGGCTAAGGACCATATAGCCGATCGGGCCGTGAATGGGCGCTGAATTTCTCATTCAGCCAGCAAGAGCCTTCCCCGCTCGATCCGCAACAGCTGATCGGCAAGGGCGGCAAGCTCGCCGCCATGGCTGATAACCAGCATCGTCACCTTGCCGCGCAATCCGGCAATCGCCGCAATCACCGCCGCGCTGTTTTGCGGGTCGAGCGCGCTGGTCGGCTCATCGAAGATCAGCAGGTCCGGCTCTCTCAGCAGCGCCCGGGCCAGTGCTATGCGCTGGCGCTCTCCGCCGGAAAGACGCAACCCGTCATCGCCCGTCCCGGTGTCCAGCCCGCTTGCCCGGTCGAGCACGAACTGTGCCGATGCCAGATGCAGCGCCTGTTCGATCTGTGCATCGCTGGCATCTGGCCGTGCAATGCGCAGATTGTCGCGGATCGTGCCTCTGAACAGGTCGGGCTGTTGCTGGACATAGGCGACGTGCCTGCGCCAGGCGAGGCGTTCGCATGGTCCCAGCGGCTTGCCGTCGATCCGCAACTCGCCTTCGTCAGGCTCGACCAGACCCGAGAGGATGTCGGCCAGTGTCGATTTGCCCGCGCCCGAAGGACCGGAGAGAACGCTGAGCGATCCGACGGGCAGGACAAGCTCCACCCCTTCCACCCCCTTGCCGCCTTCATGGCGCAAGGCAACGCCGGACAGCGCGATCGACTGGCAAGGCGAGGCGAGCGTGGGCAGATCAGCAGGATCCTCGCGCGAAGCCTCCAGCTCAGCCAGCAGCGCCATCACCGCATCAAGCGAAGGACGCGTCGCCAGCCAGGCCTCCCATTGCGCCTGCAGCGCACTGGTCAGGGGCAATAAGCGCGCGAACAGGGCAACGAGAGGGATCAGGCTCAAGGCAGGCACATGCCACCGCTCCACCGCCAGCCAGAGGGTCAGGGCGAGTATCGCCGCGCCCGCCGTCTGGAGAACGGCGCCGCCGCTGGCCTGCAACCGCACCTGCCCGGTCAGCGTGTCCGCCAGCAGCTCCTCCAGTGCGACTGCCGCCCGTGCTTCGTCGGCTTCGCGCCCATCGACGGCACGCCGCGTTTCGTTTTCGGCCAGG